>NZ_LSJA01000001.1 GCF_001556515.1 Caulobacter sp. CCH9-E1
CCGCGCGCCAGCGCACCGCCGCGTCGCTGCACATCGACGGCGCCATGCCGCGCGACAATTTCGAGGGCTTGGCGCTCTCGTCCTCTCCGTCGGGCGCGATCCGGATCTATGTGATCTCCGACGACGGCGCGGTCAGCGCCAAGCAGCGCACCCTGCTGCTGGCCTTCGACTGGACGCCGCCCCCGCCGCCGCCGCCCGCCCCGGCCAAGCCGCCGAAGAGGCCTGTTCGCAAGCGGTAGCGCTTCGCAGCGCACACCTTAACGGAAATTAGCCAAGTCACTGAATTCGTTTCGTTGGCAACGATATGGTACCGCTAACATTTTTTCGACGAATCGGTGTTTTCGCACTTGCAGCGGACAACGTTGTCAGTCATTCCTAGCTTGACGGTCGATGAGGCGAGAACCCACGGGCCGTCAGAGGAACGCGCCGGGAGGCGGTTGAACCCAACCTCCTTTCCGGGACTATCAACATGATCCGTCTGCTCATCATCGCCGTCAGCGCCCTGATGGCCACCACCGCCGCCACCTCGGCCAGCGCCGGCGAAATCACCGTCAAGGTGCGCGGCCGTCCGACCGCCGAGGTCCACGCCGAAATCATCCAGGCCGCCAAGCAGCTGTGCCAGGAAGACCTCGCCGGCAACCCCGCCGCCAGCGACCTGGCCCCCTACTGCGTCCGCGAAATCACCCGCGACGCCGTGGTTCGCACCAACAGCCCCGAGCTGGCCGCCTTCAACAAGGCCCAAGGCCGCTCGGTCTACGCGATGCGCGTCGCCATCCGCTAAGACGATCAAGGACCCGCGGGACGACGTGCTCGCGGGTCCGCTCCACGCTCGAAGACAGGCTTGCGACGGGCCCGACCCAATTTAGGGTGCATCGCAACATTATCGTTGATCACCCAACAGAACGTCGCTATATCGAGCCCGACGGATCCAACGAGCGGAAGACCTCGGCGACCGTCAGAGGAACGCGTCTGGAGGTGGTTGCGCACAACCCCCTTTCGGAACATCGACATGATCCGCTCCATCGTTCTGGCCGCTACGGCCATCGCCCTGGCCGCCGCCGCTCCGGCCTCGGCCGCCGAAATGCGCGTCAAGGTCGCCGGCAAGTCGGCCGCCGAAGTCCGCGCTGAAATCGTCAAGGCGGCCTCGACCGTCTGCTGGCAGGACATCCGCGGCGAAGCCCTCGCCGGCTACATGTACCCGGCCTGCATCCGCGCCTCGGTCAACGACGCCGTCGCGAAGATCAACAACCCGGCCCTGAGCGCCTACAACACGGCCAACCCGGCCGCGGGCGCCGTCGCCTCGCGCTAACGCGCCACAAGCTTAGTACCGCGTACCAGTACAGCGTTCCGAGTACCCCGCGTAACAGTACCAAGCGTCACAAACCCGCCGCGGCCCAAGCCGCGGCGGGTTTTGTTTTCGGGGGGGGGAGAATGTCGGCTCACGACCGATCGAGACTTATCGCGGACTTGGAGGCCTACCGCGCGGCGGAGGCGCCCTCATGCTCGGAAGCGTCCGGATCGCGGCCCTGGCTGCGATCTAGGCGGCGCATGATCGGGGTCACGGTCAACCCGTGGATCACGATCGACAGCAGAATGACCAACGCCACGATGGCCCAGAGCCGCTCGGCCTGCGGGAAGGCCGCATGATTTAAGGCGTAGGCGAGATAGTAGATCGTGCCGACACCGCGGATCCCGAAGAAAGCCAGGGTGAGCTTCTCGCCGCCGGCCGCCTTCAGGCCGACGAGACCGATCACCCCCGCGACGGGGCGGACCACCAGAAGAATGGCGAGCGCCAGACCAACATCCGCCCAGGTCAGCGGCGCCAGCACCCCACTGACCAGCGCGCCGCCGAACAGCAGCAGGAGCGTCATCATGGCCAAGCGCTCGACCTGTTCCGTTACGTCGTGCATCTCGCGCTGGAACTCATGCTCGCGATGGGCGTGGCGTAGCGTGAGGGCGGTGACAAAGACGGCCAGAAACCCGTAGCAGTTGATCAGTTCGGTCAGGCCGTAGGACAGGAATGTCGCGGCGATGGCGATCAGGCCGTCGCCCGTGGCGGCGAGCTTGCTGTCCGAGGGAATGTGGAAGGTCAGCCAGCCGAAGGCCCAGCCCACGAGCCAACCTCCGATCGCGCCCCCGCCGATCTCCCAAAGGACGTTGTGGGTAAGCCATTTCGCCAGCCACGGCTCGCCCGTGGCGGACGCGGCGACGAGCGCGATGGCCAGATGCACGAATGGGAAGGCCAGGCCGTCATTGAGTCCGGCCTCGGCGGTCAATCCAAAACGCACTTCGTCCTCTTCGCCGCTCTTTGGCGGTCCGACCTGGACATCGGCCGCCAGCACCGGATCTGTCGGCGCCAGCGCCGCGCCCAACAGCAGGGCGACAACCCAGGGCAGGCCAGCCAGAACGCCAAGGCCGGCTATCGCCGCGATGCTGAGTGGCATGGTGACGCCGAGCAGCCGCCAGGCGACTTGCCAGCGGCGAATGTGGAACACGCGGTCGATCTTCAGTCCGGCGCCCATCAGGGCGATGATCACCACGAATTCGGTGTAGCGCTCGGTGAAGGCCAGGTGCGCGCCCGGCAAGGGCCGCAGGTGGATGGGCGCGAAGGAAAACAGGGCGGCGCCGAGCGCGATACAGATGATCGGCAGGGAGATGGGCAGCCGGCGCAGCACCAGCGGCAACCAGGCCACGAGGGCGACCATGGCGCCCGCGCCGGTCATGGCCAGAATGTAGGGCGAGGGGCTGAAGTCCAGTACGGATGTCACGCCGCCATCAACGCGCGTCACGGCGCAACGTTCTGGACATGGCGCCGGTCGCCTCTCGTCGTACGGCTAAGGAGCGGCGCTCGTCCTCACCCGCGCAACGAAAAACCCGCCGAGCTTGCGCTCGGCGGGTCTTCGAACTCTACAGCCTTGAAGGGCCGTTCAGCCTTAAGCAGCCTGAGCGGCGGCCTTGGCCTTGGCCTTCACCTGGGCCTTGATCTTCAGGGCGCGCGGCGACAGCTGCTCGTCCTTGGCGCCCAGCAGGAACACGTCCAGGCCGCCCTTGAAGTCCAGGGTGCGCAGGGCCGCGTTGCTGATGCGCAGCTTGAAGCTCTGGCCCAGCGACTCCGACTGGAGCGTGGCGGGCGACAGGGCCGGCAGGAAGCGGCGCTTGGTCTTGATGTTCGAGTGGCTCACATTGTGGCCGACCATCGGACCGATACCGGTAAGTTCGCAACGGCGCGACATGGTGGTTACCTTGGCTTGGGCGAAGCCCCGCTCTCTTGAGAAGAGCCTGGCCCGCTAAGATATGAATTCGGGCACGCGATCCGGACGAGCTGGCCGCGCGAGAGCGGGCGATATAGGCGAAGGCCGCCCCTTGAGTCAAGGCTGGTCTGGCCTTCCTCTTCGCGCCCGCGAAGGAACCCGCGCCCCGCGATCGCCTTCAAGCACGGTTCATCTGGCTCTCTATATATGGAGCCGCATGAAGGAGACCCGTCGTATGCGTTCGACCGCCCTCGCCGCTTCCGTCCTCGCCCTGGCGGCCGCCCTGCCGCTCGCCGCCTCGAGCCAGGCCCGCCCGGCCGCGACCGCTCCCGTGGCGCGCACGATTCTCCCGGGTCATTGGGAGTACGACTATCGAGTCGGGCCGATTCCGGCCGGCAGCGAGAGCAAGTGCCTGAAACCCGCCGACGTCGAGCAGTTCTCGCGCGGCATCTGCACCCGCAAATACCGCTGCGACTACACGACCAACGTCGTCTCCAACGGCAAGATCAAGCTGAAGGGCACCTGGACCGACAAGAAGGACCGCGTGGCGCCGGTGACCGCCGACGGCTCGTACACGCCCGAGAGCTTCACCCTGAACATCCACATGAAGACCATCAACGGCATTCCGCTGGCCGGCGTGATGACCGCCAAGCGCGTCTCGGCCGAATGCCCGGCCGAACAGGCGGCGAAATAGCCGCCAAGGCAAAGCTTCCGTTTGTGGTTAACGCGAATTGAGATACAATAGATTGTAGGGAACAAACACTGAATCGGTGAACGTCGCTGATTCGGTCATGATTCGTTTCGCCCCTGTTCGGCGAAGGGTTAGCCGGCGTTAAGGGGTGAAAGTCCCTCCTCATATTCGCGCACCACCGCCCCTCTCCCCTTGCGGGAGAGGGTGGCCCGCGTAGCGGGTCGGGTGAGGGGTTGAAGACGGTATCCGCCGCGAAGGTCCGCCAGCCGATCACGCCGATAGGTTATAGACCCCTCATCCGTCGCCTTCGGCGACACCTTCTCCCGCAAGGGGAGAAGGTGACAGCGCCCCGCCTCGCGGCGGGGCCACCGAGAATTCCAGGTCAAACAGGGTCGGGACGGTGTCGGTCTTGGCCTTTTCCAGCGTCAGCAGCCGAGCCTTGGTCGCCGAACCGCCGGGCGCGGAGAAACCGCCAAGGCCGCCCGACGCCGACAGCACGCGGTGGCAGGGCACGACGATCGGCCAGGGGTTCTCGCCCAGGGCCTTGCCCACGGCCCGCGCGGCGCCCGGCTCGCCCATGGCCCTGGCGACCTCGCCGTAGGTGGAGGTCTCGCCCGGCGCGATGGCCCGGGCGATCTCGTAGACCCGCAGGTTGAAGGCGGACTGGCCGCCCAGGTCCAGCGGCACGTCGGCCAGATCGTCGCGCCCGCCGGACAGCAGGTCGCGGATACGGTCGATCACGACCTCGACCTCGGGCGGGGGCTCGGACTCGATCGCCTCGGGAAAACGCCGCCGCAGCCGCCCCCAGGCCGCGCCGGGCGTGGCCTCGGGCAATTGCAAGCCGATCAGCCCGCTTGGCCCCCAAGCGAGGCCGCAGCGCCCGATACTGGTGTCGAAAAGGGCGAAACCCTGGGTCGGCATGGGGAAAAAATA
Source organism: Caulobacter sp. CCH9-E1 (assembly GCF_001556515.1). GTDB lineage: Bacteria > Pseudomonadota > Alphaproteobacteria > Caulobacterales > Caulobacteraceae > Caulobacter. The sequence goes on from NZ_LSJA01000001.1 coordinate 4,876, forward strand.
GCAGGCCTGTTGCCGCTGGCGAAGAACCGCCCTTACGATTTTAAGAAACTTGCCCCGGAGATCGCCCTTGCGCCGCCTCGCTCTCGCCGCCCTGCTCGCCACCGCGTCACTTTCGACCGCGAAAGCCGGGGACCTGCTCGTCCATGGCGGCCCGATCCATACAGGGGTCGACGCCGCGCCGACCGCCCAGGCGGTGCTGATCCGCGACGACAGGATCCTGTTCGTCGGCGACTTGGCCGCCGCCAAGGCCAAGGCGGCCAAGGACGTCCGCGACATCGACCTGAAGGGCGCGGCCGCCTATCCCGGCTTCGTTGACGCCCACGCCCACCTGACCGGCATCGGCCTGCGCGAACTGACGCTCAATCTCGACCAGGTGAAGTCGGTCGCCGAACTGGTCGCCGCCGTGAAGGCCTACGCCGCCGCCCATCCGGAGGGCGCGATCTATGGACGCGGCTGGATCGAGACCCACTGGCCCGAGAAGCGCTTCCCGACCAAGGCCGACCTGGACGCCGCCGCGCCGGGCCGGATCGTGGTGCTGGGCCGCTCGGACGGCCACGCCAGCGTCGCCTCCACCGCCGCCCTCGCCAAGGCCGGCATCACGGCCGCCACGCCCGCCCCCGCCGGCGGGCAGATCCTCAAAGGTCCGGACGGCCAGCCTGACGGCATGCTGATCGACCACGCCCAGAGCCTGGTGGAAGGCGTCATCCCGCCGCCGAGCCTGGCCTTGAAGCGCGAGGCGCTGGAGAAGGCCGGTCAGCTCTATGCCTCGCGCGGCTGGACCGGGCTGGCCAACATGAGCGTGGAGACCGAGGACCACGCCTTGCTCGCCGCCTTGGCCGGAGAAGGGCGCTTCGGCTTGCGGGTGGACAACTACATGGACCCGAGCGCGGCGGGGCTCGTCTTGAGCTTTGGCCCGTTCGAGGACAAGACCGGCCTGATCCGCGTGCGCGGGATCAAGCTCTACATGGACGGCGCCCTGGGCTCGCGCGGCGCGGCCTTGCTCGAGCCCTATAGCGACGCCGAGGGGCTTGGCCTGCAGCTGACCCAGCGCGACAAGGGCTTGTCGCTGATGAAGAAGGCCAAGGCCGTGAACGCCCAGGTCGCCATGCACGCCATCGGCGATCGCGGCAACCGCATGACGCTGGACTGGTTCGAGGAAGCATTGGCCGGCGACACCCAGGCCCGCTGGCGGATCGAGCACGCCCAGATCGTCGCCGACACCGACCTGCCGCGTTTCGCCAAGCTGGGCGTCATCGCCTCGATGCAGCCTAGCCACGCGATCGGCGACCTCTTCTTCGCGCCCGCGCGGCTGGGCCAGGACCGCCTGCACGAGGGCTATCGCTGGAACGACTTCCTGAAGGCCGGCGTGGTGGTCGCCGCGGGCTCGGACGCCCCCGTCGAGGTGGGAGATCCGCGCATCGAGTTCTACGCCGCCGTTTACCGTCATTCGCTGGACGGCTTCGCCAACGCCGACTGGCATCTGGAGGAGGCCGTCACCCGCGCGCAGGCGCTCAAGATGCTGACTCTCGCGCCGGCCTACGCGGCCTTCCGCGAAAAGGACCTCGGAACGCTGGAAGCCGGTAAAAAGGCGGACCTGACGGCCTTCGACCAGGACCTGATGACCATCGAGCCCAAGGCGATCCTGACGGCCCAGCCGGTGCTGACCATCGTGGACGGAAAGGTGGCGTTCGCGCGCTGAGCGCTTCATCCACAGGCGCGGGAAAAAGGTTCACATCCGATGTGGGGAATTAAGGATCCCCGGTTACGGGCTGGAAACCAGAGTTTTCCAAAAAGTGCGGACCGATGTGAGCCAACCCTAGGGTTTAGCAATGGACCTTACCGAAGAAGCGCACGCGCACGCCCGAATCTACAATGAGCTCGTCGACGCGGTCGCCGAAAAGCGACAGGTCGACGCCGCCAAGCTGCGCGCCGACCGTCAATGCAGCACGGGTCAGTGGCTCCACGGACCGCTCCAGCAACGCTGGGCCGGCAACCACACCTATCTGAACTGCGTGGAAGCCCACCGCGAGTTCCACTATGCCGCCTTCGAAGTGGCCGAGCTGATCAACCGCGGCGACTACGCCGAGGCCAACCGCCGCCTGCGCAACGGCAATCGCCTGTCGATGGCGAGTTCGGGCCTGACCACCGCCTTCCGCCGGATCCGTCTGGCGCTGGAGGCGGTCACGGCCTAGGGGCGGCGATCGGAGGGGGCGGCCCACGCTGGCGCTTGCTCCTCCTCGATTCCCGCCCCACTTTCGCTCCATGAGCGACCGTTCGACCGGCCTGGCCCCTTCGAAGCTGACCGCGGTCCTGGGGCCCACCAACACCGGCAAGACGCACCTGGCCGTCGAGCGGATGCTGGGCCACGCCTCGGGCATGATCGGCCTGCCGTTGCGCCTGCTGGCGCGCGAGATCTATGACCGCGTCGTCAAGCTGCGCGGCAAGGCCAGCGTCGCCCTGATCACCGGCGAGGAGAAGATCGTCCCGGCCCGCGCCGCCTATTTCGTCTGCACCGTCGAGGCCATGCCGCTGGCGCGCGAGGTCGAGTTCCTGGCCGTCGACGAGATCCAGCTGTGCGCCGATCCCGAACGCGGCCACATCTTCACCCACCGCCTGCTGCACGCGCGCGGCAAGTTCGAGACCATGTTCCTGGGCGCGGGGACCATGGCCCCGCTGGTTCGCCGCCTGTTGCCCGACGCCGAGATCGTCAGCCGCGAGCGGTTCTCCAACCTGTCCTACGCCGGCTCCAAGAAGCTAACGCGCTTGCCTCGGCGCACGGCCATCGTCGCCTTCTCCACCGACGCGGTCTACGCGATCGCCGAACTGATCCGGCGTCAAAGAGGTGGCGCGGCCGTGGTCATGGGCAGCTTGAGCCCCCGCACCCGCAACGCCCAGGTGGCCCTCTACCAATCCGGCGAGGTCGACTTCCTGGTCGCCACCGACGCGATCGGCATGGGCCTGAACATGGACGTCGACCACGTGGCCTTCGCGGGCCTGCGCAAGTTCGACGGCAAGCGCACCCGCTGGCTCTATCCGCAGGAGGTCGGCCAGATCGCCGGCCGCGCCGGCCGCTACACCCGCGACGGCACCTTCGGCGTCACCAGCGACTGCGAGGAGATCGACGAGGACCTGGTCGAGGCCGTCGAGAGCCATACGTTCGAGCCCATCGTCGCCGCCGAGTGGCGCAACGCCCAGCTCGACTTCGGATCCCTGCCCGGCCTGCTGCGCTCCCTGGCCGAGGCGCCACAGCGCGGCGGCCTGAAGCTGTCGGACGAGGCGCTGGACGAGCGCACCCTGCGGGCCCTGGCCCAGCAGGAAGACGTGATCAAGCGCTGCAAGGCCGACCGCTCGGCCCTGATCCGCCTGTGGGAGGTCTGCCAGACGCCGGACTTCCGCAAGACCACCGACGACGATCACCAGCGCATGGCGCGCACCCTGTTCGACGACCTGACCACCGGCCGCAAGCGCCTGCCCGAGGATTGGGTGGGCGGCCAGTTCAAGGCTCTGGACCGCACCGACGGCGAGATCGACAGCCTGGCCGCGCGCCTGTCGGGCGTGCGCACGCTCAGCTACATCGCCAACCGTCCGGACTGGGTCGCCAATCCGGCCCACTGGCAGGGCCTGACCCGCCAGCTCGAGGACCGGATCAGCGACACCTTGCACGAAAAGCTGATGGCCCGCTTCATCGACCGCCGCACCAGCGTCTTGATGAAGCAGCTGGGCGAGCGCGAGACGCTCTACGCCGGCGTCGGCCAGGATGGCGAGGTGACGGTCGAGGGCCACGTGGTCGGCCACCTGTCGGGCGTGGCCTTCACCCCCGCCAAAGGCGCCTCGCCGTTGGAGGAGAAGGCGTTGCGCAACGCCGCCCAGCGCGCGGTCGGTCCCGAGATCGCCCGCCGCCTGGGCGTCCTGGCCAGCGAGGCCGACGACGCCTTCGCCCTGACGCCCGACGGCATGATCCTGTGGCGCGGCGAGGCGGCCGGCGCGGTCCGCCGCGACCTGCCCCTGCTGTCGCCCCGCGCTCGGCTGCTCGGCGAGCTGGGCCCCGCCGCCGTGCGCGAGCGCGCCGAGCGGCGGCTGGACGCCTTCCTCGCCGCCGAGGTCGACCGCCATCTGGCGCCGCTGCGCAAGCTGGAGCGCGCCCTGGCCGGCGGTGAGCTCAAGGGCCTGCCGCGCGGCATCGCCCACCGGCTGCTGGAGGCCGGCGGCGTGCTGGACAAGCGCCCCGTCGATCCGGAACTGAAGGCGTTGAGTCAGGCCGAGCGGCGAACGCTGAAAAGCCTGGGCGTGCGGATCGGCGCCTTCAGTCTCTATAGCCCCGGCGTGCTGCGGGCCGAGGCCGTGGCCTGCGCGCGGGCCCTGAACCCCGCTGGCTGGCGTGGGGCCCTGACGACGATCGAGAAGCTGCCGTCGCCCGAGCCGTCGGCGCGCGAGCTGTCGGCCAGCGGTCTGCGCGCCGTGGCGGGCTTCACGGTTCCGGTCGAGCAGCTCGAGACCCTCGACGCCCTGCTACGCGCCGAGCAACGTCCCGGCGGCGTCGTCCTGACCGATGCGGCGCTGGAGAAACTGGGCTGGACCGCCGCCCAGGCCTCGGCCGTGCTGCGCGCCCTCGACTACACCCCGGCGATCCGCGCCAAGCCGGACCAGCCGATCGTCTGGAAGCGGCGCGGCGCGGCCAAGCTGGAGCAGAAGCCGGTCAAGGCGCGCCCGGACTCGCCCTTCGCGGCCCTGGCCAAGCTGACCGAACCGCCGCCTCCGCCCGCGCGCCGCAAACGCCCGCGCCGCCGCAAGCCGGCCGCGGCCAAGCAGGCCGCGTCGTGAGCGACGCCCCAAACGACGCCGCCAAGGAGGCTGCTCGCGCCGACGTCTGGCTGTGGCGCGCCCGCTTCTTCAAGACCCGCTCGCTGGCCGCCAAATTCGTCGACGAGGGCCGCATCCGCCTGACCCGCGCGGGCGCCGAGAGCCGGATCGACAAGCCCTCGCGGACGCTGAAGCCGGGGGATGTGTTGGTGTTCGGCTTGGCCGGCCGCCTGATCGCGATCCGCGTGCTGGATTGTGGCGAACGAAGGGGCCCGGCAAGCGAGGCGCGCGGGCTGTACGAGGCGGTGGAAGGATAAGTCACTCGCCCCTCCGGGCCTACGGCCCTCCTCCCCCGGAGGGGGAAGAAGATCACCTTCCGCCCCCCGCTGGGGGCGGACGATCGCGAAGCGATCAGGTGGGGACTTGCGGAGTCAGCCGCCAAACCCGCTCAAGAACCCCGCCACCTCTCCGGCCGGCATCGGCTTGCCGAAATGGTAGCCCTGGATCTGGTCACAGCCGTAGCGCATCAGGGCGGCCAGCTGATCGGCGTCCTCGACGCCCTCGGCGACCACCTTCATGCCCATGGACGAGCCCAGGGTGATCACGGCTTTCACGATCGCCTCGTCCTCGGCGTTCTGGACGAAGGACTTGTCGATCTTCAGGCGGTCAATCGGGAACTGTCGCAGGTTGGCCAGGCTGGCGTAACCGGTGCCGAAGTCGTCCAGCGCGATCATCACGCCGGCCGCGTGCAACCGGCTGATATTGCCGCTGACCAGATCCGAGCCCCAGCCCATGTAGACGTTCTCGGTGACCTCGATGGTCAGCCGCTCGCACGGCACGTTCCAGCGATCCAGGCGCTCCAGCACCTCTTCGGCCAGGCGTCCGCTGCGAAACTGGGCGGCGGAGATGTTGACCGCGATGCGCCCGAACTCGACGCCCTGGTCCAGCCAGTCCCGCATCTGGCGCAGGGACTGCTCGAAGGCCACGTCGCCGAGCCGGAGCGACAGCGCCTGATCCTCGAACGCGGCCATGAAGTGCCCCGGCGTCAGAACGCCCTGTTCTGGGTGAAGCCAGCGCATCAGGGCCTCGAAGCCCACGACCCGCCGCTCGCGGATATCGACGACCGGCTGGTAGAACAGGGTGAATTCGTTCGCCGCCACGGCCGCCCGGACGTCGCGCAGCAGTTCGACCCGCCGCTCCAGCTCGGTCCGCATCGCCGGCTCGAAGACGATGCTGCGATTCCGCCCCTCTTCCTTGGCGTGATAGAGGGCGATGTCGGCGTTCTTGATCATGTGGGCCGGATCGGCCTCGGGATCGCCGTGCAGCGCCGCCCCGATGCTGGCGGTGGCCGTGAAGCTGCGGCCCGCATACTCGATGGGCCGCTGCAGCAGCTCCTGCAGCTTCTGGATCGGCCGCATCATGTCGGCTTCGCTGTGCAGGCCCCGCAGAATCACCGCGAACTCGTCGCCGCCCAGCCGCGCGACCGTGTCGCCGGCCCGGAAGGCCCGCTGCAGCATGCCCGCCAAGCGCTTGAGCAGCACGTCGCCGGCGTCGTGCCCCAGGGTGTCGTTGATGTCCTTGAAGTGATCGACGTCGATCATGATCAGGCCGAACATCTCGCCCAGGGTCTCGGACGCCGAGACCGCCTCGTTGAAGCGGTGCTGGAACAGCGCGCGATTGGGCAGTCCCGTCAGCGGATCCTTGAAGGCCAGGGTCTCGATGGCCTCGGTCTGGCGGCGACGGTCGGTGATGTCCTTGAACAGGTTGACCAGCTTCTCGGGCTTGCCCTCCTGGTCGACGAACACCTTGCCGACGGCGCGGATCCAGGTCTCGACCCCGTCGTCGCGGTTCAGGCGAAACTCGAACACCCGCGCCTCGCCGATCTTGCGGGCGGCGATCACATCGGCGCACTGCTGGCGGTCGTCCGGATGGACGATCTCCAGCGGGTCGTCCTTGAACACGCACCACTTCCGCAGGCCGGGCGCGGTGTCGGAGAAGAATATCTCGCCGGTGCGCAGGTCGTATTCGCGCACCAGCAGGTCGTCGAGCTCGAGCGCCATCCTCAGGCGCTGTTCGTCGCGCTCGGCCCGCAGGACGCTTTCGGCGTAGCCCGTGACGTCGCGCGCGGTGACCATCACCGCGTAGACGCTTCCGTCCTCTCGCCGGCAGGCGCCGAACTCGGCGCGCCAGTAGCGCTGCGAGCCATCCTCGGCGATGACGTTCAGATAGCGTGAGAAATCGACGCCCTCCTGAGCACAGGCCAGCAGGGCCGCCCGATCGTTGGGCTCCAAGACGCCGCTGGCGTCAGCGCCCAGGACCAGGCCGGGCGCGATGGCCTGCGCCGTCCACTCACGGCTGACGGCGACCAGCATCAGGTTCGTGTCCAACAAGGCGGTCGGAAATGGCGTTTCTCGGACGAAAGCGCCCAAAGCCAGGACGCGCGCCTGCCCGCCGTCGCCCGCGGCCGCCCCGTCCTTGTCCCACGCCGTCCGGACTTCACCCATCATTAGGTCGACTTCCCGACATTGATTTTGTTGGAGGTTTCAGAGATCGATAGTCACGCCCACTCAATAAGAAATTGTTTTCGCAGCGTCGTCGACTACTAAAAGGCGAGCGTCCTGGCCGCGCCTTCAGAAATCCTGGGCCCCTACGCGATCACGCCGCATTGACAAGCGGCCGCGAGGCTTCGAAAACGCGCCCGCCGAACTTCGTCCCCGATCTCATTCGAGTTTTCGATGACCTATATCGTCACCGACGCCTGCGTCCGCTGCAAATTCATGGACTGCGTGGAGGTGTGCCCGGTCGATTGCTTCTACGAAGGCGAGAACTTCCTCGTCATCAATCCCGACGAATGCATCGACTGCGGCGTCTGCGAGCCCGAGTGCCCGGTCGACGCGATCAAGCCCGACACCGAGGACGAAGCCGACGGCAAGTGGCTGCGCATCAACGCCGACTACGCCAAGGTCTGGCCGAACATCACGGTCAAGGGCGCGCCCCCGGAAGACCGCGAACAGTTCGAGCGCGAGACCGGCAAGTTCGAGAAGTACTTCAGCGAAAAGCCCGGCAAGGGCTCCTGATCGTCCCGCGAATTCTGAAGCTTGCAACCCCGCCGCGATGCGAAAGCTTCGCGGCGCGATCCGGCATGCCTGGACGCAACCCTTTCTTCGGGCTGAATTTTATGCTATTGTCTTCGCCGACGTGACGGTTGCGGTTCTTCGCGACGGTCCGTCTTGGCGAACAAGCTGGCTTCAGAGTTCATTCTGGCCGGCGCGCCCGATGAAGGCGAAGGGTGTCTTAGAGCTCTATTCCAAATCCTGACAGGCTTGGCCCCGCGACCAGTATTCCGCGGAGCGGGAAGCTGTCGCCTTTGGTTTGGACAGAAGACGGCGTTCGGACCCTTTTTTGGGTCCGCATTGATGAGGACGAACATGAGCAAGACTGGTCTGGAATTCTCGGTCGGCGATCACGTCGTTTATCCCGCGCACGGCGTGGGCAACATTCAGGCGATCGAGACCCAGGAAGTGGCCGGCATGTCGCTCGAAGTCTACGTCATCACCTTCGACCACGAGAAAATGACCCTGCGCGTGCCGACCAAGAAGGCCAAGACCGCCGGTCTGCGCCCGCTGGCCGAAGGCAATGTCGTCAGCCAGGCGCTGACCACCCTGAAGGGCCGCGCCCGCGTGAAGCGCACCATGTGGTCGCGCCGCGCCCAGGAGTACGAAGCCAAGATCAACTCGGGCGACCTGATCTCGATCGCCGAGGTGGTCCGCGACCTGCACCGCGCCGAGAACCAGCCGGAACAGTCCTACTCGGAACGCCAGCTGTATGAATCGGCCCTGGACCGCATGGCCCGCGAAGTCGCCGCCATCGAGCGCATCGACCGCGAAGCCGCCATCGGCATCCTGACCAAGTCGCTGGTCAAGGCCGCCTAAGAGACCCCCGGCCTCCGCCGGATCGAAGACGCCCCTCCTCCGCGAGGGGCGTTTTTGTTTGTGGACCGCATTGTTTGTGGACCGTTGGGCGACGCGACGCCTTGGACTCTTGGCGCGGCGCGCCCCGGCGCCCATAAGACTTAAAGCCCATCGCCGCCGAGAGACGCCCGCCCGTGTCGGACCCGCAGGACTCGATCTCCGCCCCCAAGATGTCACGTCGCAAGTGGCTGGCGGTCGGCGGGCTGAGCGTACTGGTCGCCTGCGCCGCCATGGCGTTCCATTTTCGCGCCCAGACGCCGATCGCGACCCTGACCTCGGCCCACGCGCCCGCCCCGGCGCCGATCGTGCTGCCGACCAAGCCCGAGGACTGGCGCGGCCGCATCGACTATCGCGCGCTCGATCAGCGGCTGGCCGAGATGACCGCGCATCACTCGATGGAGGGGCTGGCGGTCGCCGTCGTCGAGGATGGCCGCCTGTCGTTCGTCCAGGGCTATGGCCTGACCTCGGCCAAGGACGGCCAGCCGGTCGACGCTAACACCGTGTTCCGCTGGGCCTCGCTGTCCAAGACGGTGGCCGGGACCCTGACCGCCAAGCTCGCCGCCGACGGCCTGCTGTCGCTGGACGAACCGGTCGAGACCTTCCACACCACCCTGCGCCTGCCGCGCGACGCCCAGCGCGAGCTGACCGTCGAGGAACTGCTGTCCCAGCGCACCGGCCTGCCGAAGAACGCCTATGACGATCGGCTGGAGGACGGCCAGGACCCGGCGGTGATCCGCCACGCCCTGGGCGACGTGCCGGTCGCCTGCGCCCCGGGACGCTGCCACACCTATCAGAACGTCGCCTACGACACGATCACCGAGATTCTGGCGACCCGCACCCACGAAGCCTACGACCAGACCGTCCAGCGGAAGCTGTTCGCTCCCCTGGGCATGACCAGCGCCTCGATCGGCCAAGCGGGTCTGCTCAACGCCAAAAGCTGGGCCCGCCCTCATCGCGAAGGTCGGGAGCTGCCGATGTCCGAGGCCTACTACCGGGTGCCGGGCGCAGCGGGCGTCAACTCCACCATCGTCGACCTCGCCGTCTGGATGCAGGCGCAGATGGGCCTGCGTCCCGACGTCCTGCCGCCCGCCGTGCTGGACGCCGCCCAGCGTCCGCGCATCGGCACCGCCGCGCCCTACGGCCGCGCGCCGTTCGCCCGCGAGATCAGCCATGCAGGCTACGGCCTGGGCGTGCGCAGCTTCAACTACCGCGGCCATCGGGTGATCGGTCACAGCGGCGCCGTCTCGGGCTACCGCTCGACCATGGTGTTCGATCCGGCCACCAAGACCGGCATCGTCATGCTGTGGAACAGCGACGCCGGCTTGCCGTTCCGGTTCCAGGCCGAGTTCCTCGACCGCGCCTATCGTCTGCCGTTCACCGACTGGCTGGACCTGGGCGACATCTCCGATCAGCGGCTGGCCCAGGCGCACCATCTCCGATTGCGGGAGATGGACGAAGCGGGCTAGCTGACCTCCCCGTCGTTCCAGAGGAGATATCCATGGCCCTGCGCGCCCTCAGCCGACGCGCCCGCGAGACCTTGGCGCAATTTCTGGAGAATGAAGCCGCCGGCGGCTATGTCCTGATGGTCGCTGCGACCCTCGCGCTGGTGGTCGCCAATTCGCCCTTGGCTCCGGCCTATTTCGCGGCGCTGCAGACCCATTTCGGCTTCGCCGTCGGCCCGATCCATCTCGATGAGAGCGTCATCCACTGGATCAACGACGGCCTGATGGCCCTGTTCTTCCTGTTGGTGGGCCTGGAGATCAAGCGCGAGGTCTTGGACGGTCAGCTGTCGCGCCCCGCCGACGTGATCCTGCCGGGCGCGGCGGCGCTGGGCGGCGTCGCCCTGCCCGCCGCCATCTATCTGTTCTTCAACAACACCCATCCCGAAAGCATCGCCGGCTGGGCGATCCCGTCGGCGACCGACATCGCCTTCGCCCTGGGGGTGCTGGCGCTGATGGGCTCGCGCGTCCCGACCTCGCTAAAGGTGTTCCTAACCGCCATCGCGATCATGGACGACCTGGCGGCGATCGTGATCATCGCCCTGTTCTACACCGACCAGCTGCACCTGATGGCCCTGGCCGGCGCGGGCGCGGTGCTGGCGATCCTGGTGATCCTGAACCGTCTGAAGGTCATCAGCCTGTGGCCCTATCTGCTGCTGGGCGTGGTGCTGTGGTTCCTGGTGCTGGAGTCGGGAATCCACGCCACCCTGGCGGGCGTCGCCCTGGCCTTGACCATCCCGCTGCGCGCCGACGAGCGCTGCCCGCTGCACCGGCTGGAGCACGCCCTGCACAAACCCGTCGCCTTCGGCGTCACGCCGATCTTCGGCTTCGCCAACGCCGGTCTTTCCTTCGCCGGCGTCGGCCTCTCGGCCCTGCTGGACCCCGTGCCGCTCGGCGTGGCGCTGGGCCTGTTCCTGGGCAAGCAGGTCGGGGTGTTCGGGGTGGCCTATGGCCTGATCCGGATGGGCTGGGCGCGCCTGCCCGCCGGCGCCTCGGTCGTCCAGCTCTATGGCGTGGCGGTGCTGTGCGGGATCGGCTTCACCATGAGCCTGTTCATCGGCGGGCTGGCGTTCGGCGATCCCAAGCTGATCGACGAAACCAAGATCGGGGTCCTGGCCGGTTCCCTGGCCTCGGCGCTGCTGGGCCTGGCGATCCTGAAGCTGGCCAAGCCCGCGCCCCAGGCTTGAGCTTGGCGGCGTTTGGCGCGAAAGTGCCGCTAGCGGGGCGTTGACGGAGATGACGATCATGATGCGTCGCCTAATCCTGGCCCTCGCTTCCGGCGCGCTGCTGGCCGCGCCGGTCCTCGCCGCCGCCCAGGCGGACAAACCCGCTTCCAAGCCCAAGGCCGAGCGCGCGTGCTTCCGGGCCCAGGATGTGAATGGCTTCAACGCCGTCGATAAGGAGACGGTGGATGTCTCGGTCGGCGTGCGGGATGTCTACCGCCTGACCTTGTTCTCGCCGTCGCCAGACATCGACTGGACCCAGCGGATCGCCATTGAGGCGCGCGGCGGCTCGTGGATCTGTTCGGGCATGGACGCCACGATCATCGTGCCAGGCCCCATCGGCTTACAGCGCTATCCGGTGACCGCGATCCGCAAGCTGACGCCCGAAGAGATCAAGGCCCGCAAGAAGCGCTGACGCCGGCTCTATTGCGGCCTGTTCCGCAGGGCGTCGATGATCACCCGGTTGGCCGCTTCGCAGCGGCTTTCGCCAAAGCCGCGCTCGATCGTGATGGCCGGCTTCAGCCGCGCTTCCAGCTCGGCGGCCGTCGCCTGCGCCCGGCCCGCGATCTGGCGCGTCTCGGCCAGGCGCGCGCGGGTCAGGGCCAGCTCGGCCAGGACGCCGTCGCGGTGCGCCGCCAAGCCGGCGGCCTCCTCGCGCGCCTCGTTGAGCTGAGCGCGCAGACGCATCGCGAAGGAGCCGAGCCAACCCGCCACCCCCGCCGCGACGAACGCCAAGACGGCGGCGGCCGCGAAGATTACGGGGCTGTCCAGGGCGCTCAGCAGGGCGTGCATAAGGTTCTCCAACAATCCAGAAGCCGGCTTAGGCTGCGAAGAACCTGGGCGGTCGCCGCCCAGGTTCTTCGCGACGAACTCGCCCGCCGCGCGGACGATGGCGTTCGTCGACTGCCGCTCCAATCCCCACCAGAGCGGCGCGTCTCAAAATGAGTGATCTCCGGTCCTCAAGTTCCTCCTGGGCGCCTCAGAAGGAGTAACCGGCGATACGGAAACGTGTCAGGCGCTGAGCACCCGCGGATGCCCGTCGCGAACGGTCGCCTGGGCGAAGTCCAGCACGTCGCGGGTGACGGCGGTCAGGTGGGCTTCGGCCACGCCCTGTTCGCGCGCCCAGATGATCAGGGCGTGCCGGAGAAAGGTGTTGCCGACTTCGGTCTTGGCGAAGGGCGCATCGCCCAGGGCGACAGTGTTCATAGACATCGCGCGGCTCCCGATCCGACCGGGGCGCGAGCCCCGGAAAGTTTTGCGAAAAAGGACCCGGCCGGCGGGTGGCCGGGCCCCAAGTCGGTTCACGCGGCCGGTGGCTGCAAACGGTGGACGCTCGCCGCCGCCGGTCGACACGCACACAATCTTCGGAATGGCCGCGCTTGAATGTGCGGATTTTCACATCGAGAAAAATAGCGGTTTTTCCAGCCGCCCATCCCCCGGGCCGGCCAGGATCTTCAAGCTCGGGAGAGGTTGAAGATGGGCGTGGCCGGAAAGCCCTTCCGCCCCTGGGTGCGGCCGACATAGCCGCAGCGCACGCGATCGCCGTGGAACGTCGCCAGCGCGCCCGCGAGCGCTTCGCTGACATAGGCCGAGCCGGGCGCGGCGTCGGGCTCGATGCGCGCGGCGACCACCACGTGCGCGCCGACGACGGCGGGAGCCTTGGTCAGGGGATTGGTGCGCAGATGGACCGGGCCGTAGTGGCCGCCGATCCGCAGGCCCAGGCGCCGCGGCAGGCCCAAGGCGCCTAGATCCACCGCGCGATAGGCCTCGAGCAGGGCCAGGGCGGCCAGCGCCGAATCGATGGGCTGGTCGAACACCAGGAACAGGCCGTCGCCCCAGGTCTCGATATGAATCGGCGGCGCCTCAAGCGCCTCGACGACCTCGGCCAGACGGCCCATCACCCCTTCCATGAAGGCCGGGATCTGATCGTCCCGCAGCGCGCCAAACCCCTGGACGTCGGCGAACAGCATGGCCTTCATGGCCCGCGACCCGGCCGCGATCGGCTTGGAGACGCTGGTGGCGGGCTCTGGCCGGTCGATGGGGATCACCACGGCCCGCCGACCGCTTCTCGCCCAATAGGTCATGTCGGCGAATACGCCCGCCGGCCCCGGCGCGGCGCGCCCGTCCCACGCCGCCAGCTGCACCGCCTCGGTCGCCAGGGTCTGAGCGCGCAGCACCGCGCAGCCTATGGCGAACTGGCTGGCGTAGGCGAACACCTGCTCGTCGCCCAGATAAGGATCCTGCGAGGCGTAGCGGACCGAGGCCGCGCGCGCCATGCAGCGCTCGAAACGCTCCAGCCAGGTCTCGCCGAACGGCGCGACCGAGACCTCGACGAACGCGGCGCGATGCAGGGGCAGGATCACATGCAGTTCGCCGCCGGCCTCAAGCAGGGCCTCGGCGAAGACGATGTCGGCGCCGGCCGCCAGGCCGCCATAGCCGAAGCCGATCCGTTCGGCGCGCAGGGCCGCGTCGATGCGGGCCCGCAGGCTCTGGTCGCAGACGTTCTGGATATGGCCGGTGAAGTGCGCGCAGGCCGGCGGACGAAAGGGCGCCAGCCAGCCGGTGTCCACGCCGACCTCGCGGCACAGCATCTCCATCTGGCGCAGGGTGGAGGCGTGGGCGGCGTAGGCGCTCGGCGCCAAGGCCAGCGCCTGCTCCAGCCGTCGCCGCGCGGCGTCCAGATCGCCGACCAGAAAGAGCGCCTCCGCGCGGCTGGCGGCTTCATAATAGGCCGCTTCTCCCGTCAGTCCTTGCGCGCGCGGGGCTTGCAGCACGTCCATGGCGCGCTCGGCGGCGCCGGCCCGATCGCCCGCGACGAGCATCATGGTGGCGGCGTTGATCGCGCCATAGACGCCGCCGAAGCGATGCGACAGGGCCTCGTATCGAAGGCGGGACGCCTTGGCGAAGGCGATCCGCCGCGCGCCCCGGCTGCCCAGGGCGACATCTTTCAATAGCCGCGCGCCCAGCGCGATCGCGTCGGCGTCATCGGCCTCGGCGAGGCCCAGCCGGACATACTCCGAACGAGCGAAGTCCAGGGCGCCCGCTCGCGCCAGGCAGAGAACGGCGGCATAGGCCGCGCCGGGGGGCGCGGCCTCGCCTTCAAGCGCCGCGTGGGCGATGTCGTAAGCCGCGAGGATCTCGCCGCGCCGGATCAGCGCGGCGATCTCCTCGCGGTCGAAGGACCTGTACGGACTCAGGGAATCTGACCCGTGCCGTTCTCGACGTCGGGGTCGAGCGTGATCAGCTGCTTATGCTGATCCAGCATGAACAGGCTGTAGGTGTAGATGCCCATCCGATTGCATTCGTAGATGATCTTGAACGCGGTGTGGGTCGGGAGCGTACCGCCGCCATGCGGCTTTTCGGTCACCCACACCCAACTGGAGAAGTTTACGCCGTAGTCGTCGTCGACCTGGATCGGCCGGCGCTGGAAGGCCCAGCCGGCCGCGATCAGTTGATCGCTCAGTCGGAAATACAGTTCCTGCCGCTGGTTCAGGGGCATGCTCAGCGGAACCGGATGGGCCGGATCGACCACGTTCATGAAGTTGAAGTTCGAATCGAAACCCACGACGATCTCGACGTAGGTGGTCGGTGTCGGTTCAGTCATTTTGCGCCTCCCGAGTGGAAGCTCCACCAGGAAGAGAGTCTCTCCAAAACGCAAGGAATCCGGGGTGCCCGTAACCTTCTTTTATGAGGTCGCGCACGATCGCGTCGGCTTCCGTGCTGCGGCCGACCGCCGCGAGCGCGCGCGCCAGCACGTCGCGGCTCGATGGCGGCAGGGTGGCGCGCCAGGGCCAAAGGATGTCGACGGCCGAGGCGGCGCGTCCGGCCGACCACTCCGAGAACGCATAGATCGCGGCGGCGCCCGCGTCCTTGCGCCAGGTGGTGGCCTTGGCGCGGACGGCCAGCGCGTCGGCCAGCGTCCGCACCCTGTCCGCGCGTCCAGACTGGAGGGCCAGGGTGACAGCCTGCTGGTCCAGGCGACCTTCGTACCTGTCGCTCCAGGCCTCGGCCTTCGGTCCCACGCGACGCGCCGCGAGGATTTTCCCCGCCTCGGCGTGGGCGGCGCGAGCGTCGTCCATCCGTCCCGACCATAGCGCCAGGTCGGCGGCGTCCATCAGGCTGCTCGCCAGATATTCCCGCCAGCGGGCGTTCGTCGGATCCAGGACGGCCAGGCCCCGAAGCCGCTTCAGGTTCTCGTCCGAC
The DNA here is from genome assembly GCF_001556515.1 of Caulobacter sp. CCH9-E1. GTDB lineage: Bacteria > Pseudomonadota > Alphaproteobacteria > Caulobacterales > Caulobacteraceae > Caulobacter. Next base: position 20,572 of record NZ_LSJA01000001.1, read on the forward strand.
CGCGCCCGCGCCGAAGCCAGGCGGCCCAGGTCAAGCTCGAGCCGCGCCAGCGCCACCTGGGCGGCGACGGCGCGCGCGGCCAGGCGCTTGTCGCTCGGGTTCTGGGCCAGGGCCTCCTCCAGCAGGCGCACCGCCGCCTGCCGCTCGGCGACGGCCTCGCGCGGACGTGCGATGCGCATCAGGCAGTCCGCGGACCACGCGCGCGAATTGGCCAGACCCTGGATCAGCTTCTGGTCCTTGGGGGCCTTGGCGAGTTCGGCCTCGAAGACGGACGAGGCGACGCGGAACGCGTCCAGCGCCTCGGCCGGCCGCGCCTGTTCGTAGAACAGGGTGCCCAGGTTGTTCTTGGCGTAGGCCACCTCGATCCGCCACTCGGGACGCTTGGGGTCGAGGGCCACAAGGCGATCGGCCAATTCGCCATAGCGCCTGAAGCGCCGCTCGGCGCCGACGACATCGTTGCGGCGCCATTGCACATAGCCCAGCCAGAAAACGTTCTGGGCCTCGTCGAACACATAGTCGCCGTTCTGCGGGTTGCGCTGCACCAGGGTGTGGGTGGTGGCCGCGGCCTGGGAGAAGGCGTGCTCGGCGCCGGCGAGATCGCCGCGCTGCTCGCGGATCGTTCCCAGCAAGGTCTGGGCCTTGGCGCGCTGGCCCAGGGCCTTGTCGTCCAGCCGGTCCGTCTGCGCCTTGGCGTAGTAGGCCAGCACCTTGGCGCTGACGCTGTCGAGCACGTCCAGGCGGCCAACCGGCTCGAGCTGCTGGCGCAGGTCGCCCAGCATGAAGGCCACCAGCGCCTCGGTCTCGTCGCGCTGCTGGCGGGCGATCTGGCGCGATTTGAGGGTCACCACCGTCATGGCGCCCATGCCGATGGCCAGGACCACCGCCGCCGTCGTGAACGTGGCCATGACCTGCAGCCGTCGCCGGGCGTCGCGCTGCACCAGCTGGTCCAGGCTGACGCCCAGAAGACGGGCGGCGATCTTCAGGCGCGCCAGACGCCGGCCGTCGCCCTCCTCGCGCAGATCCACCGCCAGCGGCTCCACGCCCGGCGGCAACACCGCGCGCAGCGAGGGGGGCAGGATCGCGGAGAGGTCCGTGTGGGCTCCGGCGTCCGGCGTAATCACGCAGATGATCCGCTCGGGCGCGCCGGTCTTCAGGAAATATTCGACCTCCTGGTCCACCCAGCGCGAGGCCGCCGCGGCCTCCGAGCACAGGACGATCAACGCATCCGAACGCTCCAGCGCCGTCCGGATGGCGCCGTTCAGATCGAGCGAGGCGCTCAGCTCGTCGCGGTCCCTGAAAATAGGTCGTAAGCTGCGCTTGGAATCGTCTGCGCCGCGCTCAGCCACAAGGCGGGGCGGACGATAGGTCTCGAGCGCGCGATGCAGCCATTGAGCGACTTTGCGATCGCGATGACTATAACTGATAAACGCCTTGTAGCGCTGTCGGCTATCCATGTATCGCCCCCGATCGACAGCAGGAGCGTACTTCGATGAAAACGATTGCCCCATCGTTCGCCCCCGCGCCGTCCCATACGCCGAAAGCAGCATCGCCTAAAGACTATCGCGCAAATCGTGTATTTCGACACATGCTTCAGCCAGAAGTGGAATCCCTGGCCGGCGCGATAGAACATCTGAGTTACGACAAGGGGGAGATGATCCTCCAGCGCCACGATCAGGAGGGGGGCATCTACCTGCTGCTGGAGGGCGTCCTGCTGGCCAACCAGTATGCGAAGTCGGGCCGCGAGGTCGGCTACCGACGCATCACCCAGGGCAGCTACTTCGGCGAGATTTCGGCGATCGACGGCCTGCCTCGTTCGGTCAACATCGTCGCGCTCGAGGACTCGCGCATCGCTCGCCTGCCCCAGTCGCTGGTGCGCCGCCTGTTCGACGAGTCGCCGCGCTTCATGAAGGCGCTGCTGGAGGACATGGCGGGGCTGGCGCGGTCCCTGACCGATCGCCTGTTCGAGCTGACCGCCGTGTCGGTGGCCTGCCGCGTCGATATCGAATTGCTGCGGATGGCCAGCGCCGCCAGCCGCGACGGTCGTCAGGCGGTGATCAATCCCTGCCCCACCCACGCCGAGCTGGCCGCCCTGCTGGGCAGCCAGCGCGAGCCGGTGACGCGTGAGCTGAACCGACTGGCGGGCCTGGGCATCGTTCGCCAGACGGGACGCACCCTGCACGTCCTGGACCTTCCCGCCCTGGCCGACGAGGTCGAGCGTATCGGCGGCGAGGTCTGACGCGCGCTAGAGCCCTTTCCGATCTGATTGACCCAATCAGATCGGAAAGGGCTCTACCTCAAAGGTTTAGGGCATTTCGATAATCGTTTCACACTTATCGGAAATGCCCCTAGAAAGCCCCCCGCCGGCCGAACCTTCGCCCGATCGCGACGACCACGGCCTCGATATGGTCGATGATCCAGCTGACCGGGTTCTCGCCGGGCCGGTTTCGACTGACCGCCCAGGTCGTGACGCAGACGCCGGCGAACAGCGCGGCCGGCAGCCCCACCGTCAGCAGCGCCGGCAAGCCGGCGCTCGCGGCCATGGCCTGGCCCAGGATCATCGAGGTCTCGAACAGGAACAGCAGAACCGCCCCCGTGGCCATGGCCGAGCCCGCGCCCGCCCGCTTGGCGCTGAGGCCCAGCGGAATAGCCAGCAAAGGCAGCAGCGGCAGCATCAGGGCGCGCGACGACCGGGCGTAGAACTCGGCGAGCAGCGCCTGCCGGGGAAGCGTGGTCGGCCCCGCTCCAAAGCCCTGCTGGGCCAGTTCGATCAGCGTCAGTTCGCTGACGTCGTTTCCCCGCATCCGAAACAGCTTGCCCGCCAGCGACAACGGCACGTCGAAGGCGAAACGCGAGAACTCGGCGACATAGATCTGGTGGTCTGGGGTGGTGCTGACCTGACGTCCGTCGCGCAGGTCCAGCGTGACCCTCTGGTCGGCTTCGCTCTTGCTCACCACCGCGGTGCGGGCGGTGAGCACGTCTTCGCGGCCATCTGGCGTGATCTTGCGGATGAACACTCGTTCCAGGCGCCGCCCGCTCGCGTCCGTATCGTCGGCGGTCAGCAGGAGCGGGCCGGTGGACAGCAGAGCCTTGGGCCTGACGTCGCCGTTCCAGCCCGCCTTGTCGGCCGCGTGCAGCACCGCGTGATAGGCGTAACGGCTGTAAGGCTGCACGAAGCCGAACAGCAGCACGCTGAACGCCATCAGCGCGACGCCCAGCCCCACGAACGGCGCGGCGAGGCGGCCCAGAGACACGCCGCCAGCCAGGATCGCGTCGATCTCCGAGCTCTTGCTGAGCCCGTTGACCACCACGAACAGGCCGATGAAGAAGCCGCCCGGCAGGGTCAGGCCCACATAGTGCGGCACCAGATTGACCAGCAGCTCGGTCAGGAACTTGAAACCGTCCGTCGTCTGAGAAAGCAGATGGAAGGACCGCATCAGGCGTTCCATCAGAAACGCCACCATCGTGCTGATCAGCACCGCGCTCATCGGCGTCAGGGTGCGCCTGAGCAGGTACCGGTCCAGGGTGGTCGGGATCATCGCGGGTGGGAGCTCTAGAGCGCAGGCAGACCGGCGGTCGCCGGTTCGACCGTCGCGACGCGCCGACGCGCGGGCGAAAGAGCCTGCTCCGTGGACCGCGCCCTCAGCGCCTCACCATAGACCTCGACCACCTCGTCCAGGATCTGCGTCCAGCGGAAGGCGGCGCTGCGCTTCAGCGCCTGGGCCGCGAGACGCCGGCGCAGACCGCCATCGACGATCAGCTCGGTCAGCGCCTGGGCATAGACGCTGGGCTGATCGGCGCAGAGCTTGCCGTTGTCATCATGCCGCATCAGCGCACGGGTATTGGGCGCGTCGGCGCAGACCATGGCGAGGCCGCAGGCCATGGCCTCGAGATTGACGTTGCCGAAGGTCTCGGTGGTGCTGGTGTTCAGGAAGATGTCGCCGCTGGCGAGCGCGGTCGCCAGGGCCTCGCCCGACAGGAAGCCAGTGAACACCGCGTCCGGCAAGCGCTCCTCGAACCAGCTCCGCGCGGGGCCGTCGCCGATCACCAGCACCTGCGGTGACTGCCCCTCCGCCTTCAGCTGCTGGATGGTCTCGGCGAACGACGCCAGGCCCTTCTCCATGACGATCCGTCCCAGGAACACGATCACCGGACGGGCGGGGTCGAAGCCTTGGGCGGCTCGCCACGCCTCGCTGCGTCGTCCGGGGTGGAAGAGCTCGGGATCCACGCCCCGCGCCCAGGTGCGCACCTGGGCGGGCAGGTTCTGGGCCCTCAGCTCGTCGCCGATCGCCTCGGTGGGCGCCATGACGTAGTCGCAGGCGCCGTAGAAGCGCCACAGCCGCTGGCGCACCAGCGGCCGCAGGCGGCCAAGGCCATAGTAGTCGAGATAGCTGTCGAACAGGGTGTGCAGGCTGGCGACGACCGGGACCTTGAGACGCCGGCCCAGCCTCAACGCCGCCCAGCCCAGGAGGTCAGGCGCCGACAGGTGGAAGAGATCCGGCTTGAACGCCTCGATGTCCCTGCGGATCGACCCAGGCAGACCCAGCGCCAGACGATAGTCGCCTCGGAGCGGGATCTTGATCGACGGAACCGAAATCAATTCGCCCGTCGGCTCGAAAGCGGCCTTGGGTCCGGTCGGCGAATAGACGCGGACCTGCGCGCCGACCGTGTCCTGCAGGTGGCCGACCAGACGGTTCAGCGACTTGTTGGCCCCGTCGAGCGTGTAGTTTTAGTTCCCTGAAAACAAGGCAATCCGTAACGGGCGCGCACCACCAGCGTGCGTCAGCGCCTTGATGTCCATCTTCGTTCTTCCCCGCGCCCCCAGTCCCGTCCGTAAGACGACGTCCTGGCCCCACCACCGCAGACGATTTTTTCAAAATCGATGAGAGCTACACCGAGTCATGTCGTCCTTTTGTGAAGGCGGGCGACTGGCATCACTTCGTCACGGTGTCGGACTATCGGTAGGCAGAGATTCTGGGACGCGAAGATGCGGGTTGTGGATGTCGCCGAATTCTATTCGCCCACCGGCGGGGGCGTGCGGACCTATATCGACCGCAAGTTCGAGGCGGCCGCGCAGCTGGGTCATGAGCTGTTCGTCATCGCGCCGGGACCGCGCGACCATTTCGAGTCTCGTCCCGCGGGCGGTGTGATCCAGGTGCGCGCGCCACGCCTGCCGTTCGACGCCAACTACCACGTCTTCTGGGATGCTGCGCCGGTTCATCGCCAGCTGGAGACCCTGGAACCGGATCTGGTGGAGGCCTCCTCGCCGTGGCGAGGCGCGGGCATCGTCGCCGAGTGGTCGGGGCGAGCGCCGCGCGCGATGTTCATGCACGCCGATCCCGTGGCGTCCTATCCGCAGCGATGGCTGGCGCCGATCGCCAGTCCCCAGCAGATCGACCAGCTTTTCGGCTGGTTCTGGCACTATCTGCGCAAGCTGACGGGGCGCTTCAGTTCGGTCGTGACCGGCGGCGGATGGCTGGCCGACCGCCTGACGGGGCAAGGCGTCGGCGCTGTGGCCAGCGTGCCCCTGGGCATTGATGGCGGGGCCTTCTCGCCGGCGATGCGCGATGAAGGTCTCAGGGCAAGGCTCCTGGCCGCCTGCGCCTGCCCCCCGGACGCTAAGCTGGTCCTGGGCGTGGGCCGCTTCCATCCCGAAAAGCGTTGGCCGATGGTGATCGAGGCGGCGATGCGCGCCCGCGCCGAAGGACATCCGCTAGGCCTGGTCCTGATCGGCGACGGCATCGACCGCAAGCGGGTGGCGCGAGCCGCCGCGAGCCACCCCCATGTCCAGATCCTGTCGCCGATCCACGATCGCGCCCTGCTGGCCGCCCACCTCGCCAGCGCCGACGCCCTCGTGCACGGCTGCGAGTCCGAGACGTTCGGCCTGATCCCCGCCGAGGCGATGGCCAGCGGCGTGCCGGTCGTCGGTCCCGATCGCGGCGGCTTCGCGCACTTGGCCGAGCCGGCGACGTCCGAAATCTATCGGTCTGGCGACACGGCCTCGGCCGCCGCGGCCCTCCGCCGGCTGCTGGCCCGCGATCCGGCCGCCCTCAGGGCCGCCGCGGTCGATGCGGCCGGAAGGGTCCGGCGCGACAGCGATCACTTCGCCGAGCTGTTCGATCACTACCAGGCGATCGCGGCGGGCGCCCGGGCATGACGCAGGCGATCGAGAACGCGATCGACGGAACGACGCCGCCGAAGGGGCCGAACGGGAAGACTTCGCGCCTGTGGCTTTGGGTCGGCGTGGCGATGTCGATCGGCCTGGTGGCCGCCGTAATCCTGCAGCTGGGCGGCGCGACGTCCGAAATCCTGCCGGCGATCCGCGAGCTCCCGCCGCTGGTCTGGCCGGTCCTGCTGCTGCTCTATCTCGTCCAGCCGGCTTTCGACTATCTGATCTTCCGGCGGCTCTGGGACCTGCCCCCCGCCGGCTTCAAGGCGCTGCTGCGCAAGAACGTCATCAACGAAGTCGTGCTCGGCTACAGCGGCGAGGCGTTCCTCTATGTCTGGGCGCGTCGAGCGGCGAGCGTCGTCGAGGCCCCGTTCGCGGCCATCAAGGACGCCAACATCATCTCGGCGCTGTTGGGCAACCTGCTGACCCTGGTGCTGGCGGCGATCAGCATCGCCGAGCTGCGCAATCTCGACTTCGCCCAGCGCCTGGGGCCGGCCTTGTGGTCGGGACTTATTCCGATGGCGATCTCGGTGGGCGTGCTGATCTTCGGGCGTCAGGTGTTCTCGCTGCGCCTGGGCGATCTGACCTATGTCGGCCTGATCAACATCCTGCGGCTGGCGGCCTGGACGGCGCTGAACGTGCTCGTCTGGCGGATGGCGCTGCCGGAGGTTCCGACGGGTCAATGGATCGTGCTGCTGGCGATCCGCTGCCTGATCTCGCGCATCCCGCTGATCTCCAACAAGGACCTGGTGTTCGGGAACCTGGTGCTGCTTCTGCTGGGCGCGCACTCGTCGGTGGCGGTGCTGCTGGCGGCCTTGGCGTTCGTCACCCTGGTCATGCATCTGGCCGTCATCGTCGCCCTGGGCGCCGTCGACCTCGCGCGCGGCCTGTGGAGCGGATCGTCCGTTGTGAGCGCCGCCGAGCCGGGCCGCGTCCATGAGTGACTGGCGCGTGAGAATCCCCGGGCGGGACATCTGGCGGGTGGGGCTGGTCGAAGCGCCGATCGCCGACATCGCCCGCCGCGGCTTTCCCGCCGACGCGCCGGTCCGCTGGCTGGGCGAGGAGGGCCGCCTGAAGTTCCTGGCCGATCCGTTCGGCTTCTGGCGCGACGGACGGCTGCACCTGTTCGTCGAGGCCTATGACTACCGGACCCGCCACGGCGTGATCGAGACGATCGAGCTTGGCGCGGACTTCACGCCGATCCGGCGCGCCGTCGTGCTCAAGGAGCCCTGGCATCTTTCCTATCCGCAGGTGTTCGCGGCCGACGGCGAGATCTGGATGCTGCCCGAGGCCTACCGCTCGGGCGCGGTGACCCTCTATCGCGCGGCGGCGTTCCCGGATGTCTGGGAGCCGGCGGCGCGCCTGGAACTGGATACGCCGGCGATCGACGCCACGCCGTTCCGGCACGACGGCCTCTGGTGGCTGGCCTATTCGCCGACCGGTCCGCAGCGCTGGAAGCAGGGCCGACTGCACTTCGCCTTCGCCGAGCGCCTGACCGGGCCCTGGCGGACGCATCCGGGCAATCCGGTCCGCGACACCCTGGCCTCCAGCCGTCCAGGCGGGACCGTGTGGATCGAGGGGGGCCTCCCCCGTCTGCCGGTTCAGGACTGCACGCGCACCTACGGCGGCGCGATCCGTATACTGAATATATCCAGACTTACCCCCGAGCGGTTCGAGGCCGAGGCGTCCGCGCCGCTCGGATCGCCGCCCGGAGCCGGGCGCTATGCGCACGGCCTTCACACCCTGTCGTCCTGTGGTCCCGTGACCCTGTTCGACGTGAAGCGGATCGACCGTTCGCTATGGGGAGCGCGAGGCGATTGAAGCCCTTCGAGACAGGGCCGCCCAACACGCGCGTCGGCCCGCGCGTCCTGACGTTCCTGCATAGCTTCGAGCCGGGCGGGGTCGAGCGCATCGCCCTGCGCCTCGTGCGACGGTGGCGCGACCTGGGCGTCGATGCGCCGCTGTTTCTGGGTCGCACCGACGGGGCGATGCGCGACGTCGGCGCGGATCTGGACTTCATCACGCCGCCGCGCCGCGGTCCGCTGATCGCGCGGATGGAGACGCTCTGGATGATCTGGACGCTGCCGAACGTCGTGCGGCGACTAAGGCCCGACGTCCTGTTCTGCGCGGGCAACACCTATGCGGTCGTGGCCTTGGCGTTGAAGGCGCTGCTGGGCCGCGACTGCCCGCCTGTCCTGCTGAAGGTCAGCAACGATCTCGATCGGCGCGACCAGCCCGGGTGGTTTCGCTTCTTCTACCGCCTGTGGCTCAAGGCCCAGGGGCGCCACATCGACCACTTCGTCGGCCTCGAGACGCCGATGGCCGAGGAGATTCGGCAGGCGCTCGGCGTCAGCGCGGACCGCGTCACCATCATTCCCGATCCGGCCTTGTCCGTTTCCTTGATCGAGCGGCTTCGCGCCCAACCCCGTGGAGCCGGGGGCGGCTCGGGCCGGCGTTTCGTCAGCGTGGCCCGCCTGACGCCTCAGAAGAACATGGCCCTGATGTTGCGCGCCTTCTCGCGCGGCGCCCAGGGGGGCGACACGCTGACGGTGATCGGCGACGGGCCCGAACGCGCGAAGCTGGAGAGCCTCGCCAAGGACCTCGGGCTTGAGCGCCAGGTGATCTTCAAGGGCTATGTCGCCGAGCCGGCCGCCCAGCTGCCGTCGTTCGACGTCCTGCTGCTGTCCTCGAACTATGAAGGCGTGCCGGCGGTCATCCTCGAGGCCCTGGCGGCGGGCCTGCCGATCATCGCCACCGACTGCAGCCGCAGCATGGCGACCTTGCTGGACCACGGCGGGCTGGGAGTCCTTGTTCCGACAGGCGACGAGGGCGCGTTCGCCGAGGCGATCGCGGCGGCTCGGCCCGGATCGCAAGATCCGCGGCGAAGCCTCGACCAGGCGCGCCGCTTCACTTTGGAGGAGGCGGCTGGGACTTATCTGGCGACGCTGTCGCGACAACGAGCCTGGCCTCGCTCGCGGCTCTGACGAGCCGCTTGCGCGATAGACCCGAGCTCACCGACATAGAGCTGTTGTCAGCTGACGCTAGGACCTGCTCATGACACTTGGACAGGCCGATGGGTGGCGGCGGACAACGCTGTATGGCTTAGCCCATTTCGGTAAGAGCCTCCTCTGGTACGGCGGCGAGCTTCTCTTCGCCTATCATCTGACCGAGGTGGCGGGTCTGGATTCAGCTGCGATGGGGCTCGTCCTGGGCGTCGGCTTCCTGGCGAGCGCCGGCCTGGATCTTGCGATCGGCCGATGGCTGAGCCCTCGCATGACCCATGCGCGGAGCGCGGCCGCCCTGCAGGCGCTGGGAAGCCTGGCCGCGGCCGCCGCCATGGTCGCGTTCTTCGTCACCCCCTGGCTGCCGCCGCTGCTGAGAATTGGCTGGGCCCTGGCGAGCGGCCTGGCCTTCCGCTTCGGCTTCGCCGTCTATGACATCCCGCAGAACGCCTTGATGGCCCTGGCCGCGGACGACGAGGCCGGGCGGTCGCGGGTGGCGGCGGCGCGCATCTCGGCCAGCGGGATGGCCATGCTCGCGGTCGCGGGCGCGGTGGGGCCGCTGCTGGCCGCTCAGCGGGTCGGAGCGGGGGCCACGCTGCTGCTGTCCCTGGCCATCGGCGCCGCCCTCGTCGCCATCCTTACCGCGTTCGCCTTGCGGCGCGCGCTGGCCGACAGCGGTCCGGCGCTGCGGACGCCGTCCATCGCGCGATCGATGGACGGCGGGCCGGCGCTCCGCGTCCTATGGCCCTTGTTCGTCATGATGGCGGTCATGATGCTTGGCCCTCCATTGTTCCAGAAGCTCGAACCCTATTTCGCCGCGCGAACGCTAGGTTCGGCGGCGTGGGGCGGCGCTGTGATCCTCGCGGCCGCTGGCGGGGTGCTGTGCGGCCAGCCCCTTTGGGTGAACTTCCCCGTCGCGAACCAGCGCCTGGCCCTATTCCTGGTCGGCGCAGCGCTCCAGGCGTTTGGCGCAGTGCTTTTCTTCTTCGCCGCGCCGTCGTCTTCGCTTTCCGGGTTGGTGGTCGGCGCCGCGATCTTCGGCTTGGGAAACGGGGCGCTTGGCGCGGCCAAGTGGGCGGCCTTCAGCGACGGCGTCAGCCACTTCGCCAAGGGGCGGGAGGGCGCATATTTCGCGGCCTTCACCGCGACGGCGAAATTGTCTCTCGCCGCTGGCATCGTCCTGGTCGCCGCGACGGTGGCGTTCGCCGAGGCCGATCCATCGCGCCTGCGGTGGGTGATGATGGCGGGACCTGTCGCGGCCTCCGCGCTGATGGCGCTCCTAGCCGTCGTCATTTCGCGCAAGGCGGCCGCGCTCGCTAAGGCGATATAAGCCCAGTTCGGACGTGAGGGCCGCGAGCTGAGCGCTACCGAGGCGCCGCCCTGCGACGGCCCGTCTTCTCAAGATAACGGAGAAGATACTCAGGGTGATCGGTCATGATGACATTGGCGCCCAGGCCCAGCAGCTTGCCCCAGCCGGCCTCGGGGTCGGCCATCGAGACCTGATCGCTCAGGCCGCCGCTCCACTGCGGTTGCACCGCCACCGCCATGACCGGCCTACCTTTGAGGCGCGGATCGGCGGCGATGCGCTTGAAGTAGTCGGCCGTGATGAAGGGCAACTCATAGCCGTTCCCGCCGTAAGGCTCGAGCTCGTCGACCCGGCGGATCGGATCGGCCGGCCCCTCCCAGATGATCGGCCAGAATGTCACCCCGGCCGGTGGGGCGATCGTGCTCAGGATGTGCTTGGACGCCAGCTTGCCATGGCTCATCTGATCCGGAACCTTCAGCAGGATCTGGTCCAGAACGCCTTCCTCCGCGGCGATCTTCAGCGACTTCTGGAGCAGGGTCTCGAAATTCGCCGCCAGCGACGGCTTAAGTTCGAGATTGATCATCACCTTGCCCTTGGCGGCGCGGTAGTAGGCGCGCAGCGTGGTCACCGGGATCGTGGTGATCGCCGCGCCCGGACCGCCCTCCCCGTCGCGCAACCGCAGCTTGGCGAGGTCGGCCATGGTCAGGTCGTTCAGATAGCCCCAGCCGTTGGTCGTGCGGTTGACCGTGTCGTCATGCATCAGGACGAGTTCGCCGTCCTTGGTGCTGCGGACATCGTTCTCCACCACCTCGACGCCCAGCCGCGCGCAGGCCTCGATGGCTTCGGGCGAGTTTTCGGGGGCCGCGGCGAAACAGGCCCGGTGCGCCACGACCACCACATGGCCCGGCGGCGGATGCAGCACCCGCTCGCGGAGCGCCGCGAAGCCGCTGGTCGGCGCGCCCGCGACCGCCGAGATCGGCGCCAAGAGAACGGCCGCGAAGGCCAGGGCGAGGTTGAGGCGCCGGATCATGCTCGGACCTTTGCGAAAGGGTTCGACTAGTAGCGGTAGCGCAAGCCGGCGAAGTAGCTGCGACCGGCGCCCACGGTGTTGTAGAGGCTGTCATAGCCGCCGGTGGTCTGACGGATGTAGCTGTCGGTCAGATTGCGCGCCTCGAGCGAGGCGCTGAGGCCAGGCCGCAGTCTCCAGCTTATCTTGGCGTCGAGCGCGTCGTAGCCGTCGATCCAGCGGTCGCCGGTGGCGGTCGCCCCGAACGTGCCGGTGAAGCTGCGTCCGCGCTTGCGATAGTTGAGATTGAGATCGACCGGACCGGCGTCGTAGCTCAGTTGCAGGTTGGCCAGCCACTTGGGCTGATTGCGCAGGCCCGACACCGAACGTTGGCCGCCGTTGCTCAGCACGACGTCCCATTGGCCGTCGAGATAGGTGTAGTTGGCCTGGACGCCCAGGCGGTTGAACGGCGCGGGAAGGCGCTCGAAGCGGCGCTTGGCGAAGGTGGCCTCGACCCCCGTCAGCTTAGCCGCGCCGGTGTTGAGCGGGATGGTGTTGATCGCCGTGAGCTGTCCGGCGGCGTCCCGCTCCTCGAACCTCTGGCTGAAGGTTTCGCCATCGACGTCCTTGCGGAACACCGCCAGGGCCACAATGCCGTCGCTCAGATAATACTCGATCCCGGCGTCGTAGTTCGTCGAGACGCGCGGACCCAATTGCGGGTTCGTGCCATTGTTGGTCGGCACGCCGTTGGCGTCGAAGCTGGTGGTCAGGCCCGGCGCGAAGTCGGCGAAATCGGGACGGCCCAGCGTCTTGGTGAACGCCGCGCGCAGGCGCAGCCGAGGCCGCGGCTCGAACCAGGCCTGAAGATTGGGCAGCCAATTGCCATAGTCGTGCTTGCGCGTCACCGGCGTCACGACGTTGCGGACCAGGTTGGCGGTGCTGGTCTCGTCGCGGGTGTGCTCGTAGCGAAGGCCGGCGATGGCCCGGAAATTCGCGCCGCTGACATAGAGGGCCGCATGGCCGGCGAGGACGTCCTCGCGCAGCTGGTAGTCTGTGGTCGGCGCGCTATCGAGCCGCGAGACCCCGCCCGCCCAGAGCCTGTCCCAGAAGCCATTCCAGTTCGTCTTGATCGCGCCGTGGTCGGCCATGCTCGAACCGGCCGGCGCGAAGTCGGCCAGCGTCAGCGACGGAGCGCCCGGCAGGCTGAAGAAGCGGGAATTCTGATCAAAGCCCCGGTCCAGCCGCGTCCAGCTGACGCCCGCCATCGCCCCGATCCCGCGCGCCGAGGCCTGGACATTGTGCGTCAGGTCCGCGCGCGCCGCATAGACCTTGTCCTTCAGGATCTGGTCACGGTTATAGGCGGCGCTGCTGCTGGTCGCGGCGGTGTTGCGGAACACCCAGTTGGTCAGGGTCGCGTAGCGCGCTGGATCGGAGGGCGTCACGGTCGCGACCTCACCGCTCAGGTCGTAGGCGCCGTTCACCCCCGAGAGCCGGAAGCCGTCGCCCAGATTGCGCAGCAGAACGTTGTTGTAGAAGTCGGTGTAATTGGCGCGCATCACCAGGGCGGTGTCGCCGGCGAGAGCGTAGTCGACCCCCGCGCCGATGATCTTGGCGCGCCGGTGGACGTCATAGTCGTACTCGCGCACCTGGCCTTCGCCGCCCGTGAACGTCGCGGTTCCCTGGCCCGTCTGGGTGATGGTGCGGCCGCTGGTGGCGGACACGAAAGTGTTGGCCCGCTGCAGGTAGAGGTTCTTGGTCTCGTCGAACAGATTGGCCGACAGGAAGGCGTAGAGCTTGTCGGTCGCCTGGACCTCGAGCTTGCCGAAAAGCGACAGGTTGCGGGTCAGCTTATCGTAGTGGCTGTTGGTGTAGATGTTGCCGTTGGCCTGGTCCTGACCGTTGACCTGGGTGTAGCTGTCGACGCCGCTATAGACGTCGGCGTTGGCGTACCTCTGATAGTTGACGCCGGCCACGACGCCGAACTGCTTGGCGGAGCCGAACGTCGTCTTGCCGGCGGCGTAGACGCTGCCCGAGGGGCCGTCATTGACGCGGCTTTCCTGGTCGTAGCGGCCAAACCGGCCGCCGAGCGTCAGGTAGGGCTTCGCGCCGCCGTCGAAGGCGCGCAGGGTGCGCAGGGCGATGTGTCCGCCGATGGCGTTGTGATCCTGGTCCGGCGAGACCGTCTTGTAGACGCTGGTCTCCTTGACGATGCCGGCGGGGAACATGTTGATCTGGGCGCCGCGATTGTTCTGGCTGCTGAACCAGATCGGATTGCCGTCGATCTCCATGCTGTTGTAGCGGGAATCAAAACCGCGGATCGAGGCGTAGCCCGCGTCCGAGGTGCCGTAGAACGCATCGGCGCTGACCCCGACCACCCGCTCGAGCGCCTCCGGCAGCGTCGTATCCGTCGTGCGCTCGATATCGGACGCCGTCACCGCGTCGACGGTGACCGCCGCCGTGCGCTTGATGTCCACGGCGCTCGTGTCGATCGAGCGGCGCGCGGTGACCACGACGTCGCCGACATTCACGGACTCCGAGGCGCGCGAAGCCTCGGTCTGCGCCGTCGCTACGCCAAAGACGGTGGTCTGCAGGGCCAGGGCGAGCGTCAAGGCGCTCGCCGATCCGGTCAGCTTCTGAATGTGGGGCATGGCGGCTCTCTTCTCGGCTCGTTGGTCAGGCTCCCCTACACCCGCGCCGTGACACTTATGTTAAGTGACTTAATTTAATTGTCGCCTTGATCGCGTCCGTGGGGAGTGAGATGGGCGAGCCATGATCAGCTCTTCCCGCCTGACGACAGGGCACCGGCTGGTGCTCGACAGCATCCTGCGCCACGGCCCCTCCTCCCGCGCCGAGATCGCGGCGCGCACGCAGTTCACGCGCCCGGCGATCACCCAGATGGTTCAGGACCTGGCGGACATGGACCTCGTCGTCGAGCATGAGGCGCGTCGCGGGCAGCGCGGACAGCCGGCGAGGCCCGTCGCGCTGAACGGAGCGGCGGGCTTCGCGGTCGGGGTGAACTTCTCTTTGACCTATCTTGAGATCGCCGTGGTCGATCTGGCGGGGGTCGTCGTCCTGACCCATCAGGCGCCGCTCGCCGACCATGCGCCCGAGGCCATAGCCGCCGTGGTTCAGCAGGAGCTGGGTCGTCTGGCCCCAGCCCAGGGGCTGGACTTCGGAAAGATGGTGGGCATGGGCGTTTCGCTGCCCAGCGACTTCTATCCGGACGGCTCGCTGGCCACGCACATGGCCTTCCCCAATCTGAAGGGCGACCATCTCGAACGTCGATTTGGCGGCGACATCGGGGTTCCGATCTTTCTGGAAAACGATGGCCGCGCCTGCGCGATCGGCGAGCGGATGGTCGGCGCCGGACGAAGCCACGAAACCTTCATGCTCGTCCACCTGGGCCATGGCATCGGCGGCGGCCTTATTATCGACGGTAAGCCCTACAGGGGCGCCTTCGGCAACGCCGGGATTCTGGGCCAGTTCTATCCGTATGGCGAAGCGCGTCCGTCAGGTCTGGACCTGCTCGAAACCCTGCGCGCCGCAGGCCATGCGGTCGCCGATTTCGACGCGCTCGACCAGCTCCCCGCGAAGGCGCGCCCGGTGCTGGACGCCTGGATCCAGCGCGCCGCGGATCAGCTGACCAAGGTGCTGTTTCAAGTCAGCCGGTTCTTCGGCCCAGAAGCAGTGATCCTCGCAGGACGACTGCCACCCAACATAACCGCCGCTCTGGCGGAGCGGATCGACTTCGAGCGCGTGCGCCCGCCGATGGACGATCTGTTGAACGCGCCGATCCTGGCCTCCGCCCAAGGCTCAATCGCCGGCGCGATCGGCGCGGCCTGCGTTCCAATCTTCAACCTGCTGCTGCCCGTCGCGCGGCGCGACTAGGGTGCTGTCAGTCTAACGCTAACCGGTCTCCGCAGACAGTCCTCACAGCCTGTCGCGACAACTTAACGCCGCCCGGCTAACCCATTGAAACTGAACGAAGCGGCAAATTCGCCAACTTGGGGCCACAACCTAACGCTGGCCCGGAAACCCCACTCGACAAGCTAACGCTGTCCTCAAGCCCAGAGCCCTGTCCTGAAGCTGATCCTCCCTCGTTTCAGTGGACACCCATGCTAGCTTTTCGGAGCTGGAGAG
>NZ_LSJA01000010.1 GCF_001556515.1 Caulobacter sp. CCH9-E1
GGAATTTCAGAGGCTTACTGAGCCCGCCCAGTCGCAGTCAATTCGAGCACCGACACTTATCCAGGCTGAGCGGCGTGTGCCTGATCTGCGCAGGCCGGGCATCGCACATTCGCAGTGAGACGGCGAAGCTTGCCGTGGAATGGGTCCTTCAGCTCCGACGGATGGTAATGGCCGACGATGCAGGTCGCGGGCACATCGATGTGGAGCACGATGGAGAAGTCCAACGCCGGCGACCAGGACGGTTCATTGGCGGTCAGCCGCGTCCACTCCTGCAGCAGATGGCGTGCGAACGCCTCCCGCGTGGCCCAGGTCGCCCATCGGAAAGGCAGATCTACCTCTACCATGGTGGGAACGCTGTATTGGCGCAGCGCCCGATGGGCGCCCCAGCCCAACAGGCATTGAATCCACTCGCTGCCATAGAGCAGGTAATGCCCGATATCGTCGAGCTGCGGCCGGTCGTCCGCGCACAGGTAAACGCGCCCCTCGTCCCGATTTCGGTCGTCGAACTCGGCGATCATCTGCTCGAGGTCGGGGCGCATCCACGCGAGATCGTCCGATCCGGCGACGATGCGACGGGCTTGCTCCGCCAGCGCCTCCGGATCGTTGATCTTCAGCCCTTCGCGGTAAAACACGCCCGCGTCGGGAACCCGACAACCGTGGTCCGGTCACCTATCGGCAGAGCGCCACCGACGCCGACAACCACGGCGTCGCCAAG
>NZ_LSJA01000099.1 GCF_001556515.1 Caulobacter sp. CCH9-E1
TGTAGATCTGGGTGGTGGCGATGTCGGCGTGGCCCAGCAGAGTCTGGATCACCCGCAGGTCCGCCCCGCCTTCCAAGAGGTGCGTGGCGAAGGCGTGGCGCAGGACGTGGGGGCTGACCTTGTCGCGGTCGATGCCGGCGGCGATGGCCGCGTCGTCCAAGAGCTGCCCCACCCGCCGCGCCGTCAGCCGGCCCGAGCCGCCGCGCGACGGGAAGAGCCAGGGGCTGTCCTTCGCCCCCTTCGGCAGGAAGGCGGAGCGTCCGGCCAGATAGGCCCTCACCGCCGCGCGGGCCGCGTCGTTCAGCGGGGCCAGCCGTTCCTTGCCGCCTTTGCCCTTGACGATCAGATAGGCCGGGTCCCGCGCCAGGGCCGCCAGCGGCAAGGCCAGGAGCTCGGAGATCCGCAGGCCCGAGGCGTAGATCAGCTCGATGATGCACGACAGGCGCAGGCCCTGGGCGCTGTCCTTGGCCGTGGCGGCGGCTAGGAGCCGCTCGATCTCCTCGCGCTCCAGCACCTTGGGCAGCGGCCGGCCGGCCTTGGGCGCGGCGACGCGGCGGGACGGATCGTCGGTCCGCCAGCCCTCGCCCAGGGCGAAGCGGTAGAACTGCCGCACGGCCGAGCGGCGGCGGGCGGCGGTGGCGGGCGACAGGCCGCGCGCGCCGAGGTCCTGGAAATAGGCCTCAATCGTTTCGGCGTCGGCGTCGTCGAGATCGCGCCCGGAGCGCCCCAGGAAGCCGCGGGCGTCCTCCAGGTCCTTGCCGTAGGCGGTCAGGGTGTTGCGGGCGGCCGCGCGCTCGACCGCCATCATCTCCAGGAACGCGTCGACCCAACCGGACGCGGCCGTGCTCATTTGGCGTAGGCGAGGCCGAGCAGGCCCTCGACCACCACCGCCCGGGCGTCGACCGAGAGGCCGGCGCGGTTCAGGGCGTGGGCGATGCGGGCGCGGTCGACGGGCGCGGGGCCGCTTGCGCCGGCGTCCAGCGCCAGCGACAGGGCCAGCAGCGCCGCCTCGCCCTTGCGCTTGGCGCCGGCGGCGTCCTCCAGCACCTGGAGCCGCGCGGCCGAGGCGGCCGGTTTGCCGAGATCGAAGGTCGCGAACTGGGTCCGCGTGTCGGCGTCCATGGTCCCACCCAGGCTGGACAGCAGCACGGCGGCGGCCTGGGCCGGCTTGCCGGTCGCGCCGCGGCTGACCAGGTTGGCGAGCACCTGGTTGTCGATCTTGCCCGAACCGGCGGCGATCAAGGCGTCGAGAATGGCGAGATCCGCAGCGGTCGCGCCGGGGATGACGTCCTGGGTCAGGCGGCCCCGGATCGCCTGGGCGCTGGCCACGTCGCCCGCCGCCACGGCGGCGCGGGCCAGCAGCACCGGATCCTGAAGCGGCCCGCCGGCCGTGGCCAGGGCCGCGATCGAGGGGGCCGAGGCGCGGGCGGCCTCGACGAAGGCCGGCAGGGTCTTGGCCTGGCGCAGGAAGGCCAGGTCCGAGGCCTCGGCGGCGGTCAGGTCGTGACCGATGTCGGCGGCCCGCGCCGTCGGCGCCGCCGCCACGGGCTTAAGAGCCGGCGAGGCGGAGGCCAGGGCGGCTGCGGACTGGACGTCTAGGCTCAGCCGCCGCGACAGGGCGTAGTTGACCCCGTTCTTCAGATTGGCCGCGCCGGGCGGCGTTCCCGCCAGGGCCGCGCCCATCAGGCGGGCGTAGTCGGCGTCTTTCGTCTGCTGCTGGGCCAGCTGGAAGGTCAGCTGGGCGGCGTCGGTCTGGCCGGCCTTCAGCTGGCAGAAGGCCCGCAGGCGCAGCCAATAGGCCGCGCCGCGATCGACGGTCAGGGCCTGCTCGGCCTGGCAGGCCTTGTCGTCGGCGCCGGTGATCAGCGCCGCCTCGGCCTGGGCCATCGACAGGGCCGAGCTGCCAGGACCGCCGGTGGCCCGATCGAGGATGGCGTCCGCGCCCTTGGCCTCGCCGAGGGCGATCAGGGCCAGGCCCCGCGCCGCGCCCATTTCGACATCGTCGCCGACGCTGGCCGGGGCGTTCGATCCGGTCGATAGCGCCCGCCGCGCCAGGCTGGCGAAGGCCGGCGACAGCGGCTTGGGGCCTGCCAGCTTGGGCAAGACGTCGCGCATGATTCCCGGCGCCGCCCCCTTCCACAGATCGCTCGGCAGGCCGGTGTCGGCGACGGCGCCGGAGAAGTAGTCCGGCGCGGCCAGGGTCTTGACCTTGACCTCTTCCTGAGCGCGCGCGGCTGCAGAAAGCGACAGGAGAAGCGCGCTGGACAGCATCAGCACGCGCGGGAGACGCAGGGGCGAGATCATGGAGTGGTTATGACGCATGACGGGGTTCTCGCAAACTTGGGCTTTGGCCCAGCCTCGTGTAAACCCGCGACCGCATCATGACCGAGTCCGCTGCTACATCCGACGACATGGCGCCGCTGCGCCGGAAGACCATCGTGTTGGTCGGGCTGATGGGCGTGGGCAAGTCCAGCGTTGGCCGCCGCCTGGCCACGGCCCTGAACCTGCCCTTCCGCGACGCCGACAACGAGGTCGAGGCCGCCGCCGGTCGGTCGATCTCGGAGATCTTCGCCGACCTGGGCGAGGCCGCCTTCCGCGACGGCGAGCGCCGGGTGATCGCCCGTCTGCTGGACGAGCCGCCGCATGTGCTGGCCACCGGCGGCGGCGCCTTCGTCAACGCCGAGACCCGCGCCCTGATCAACGAGAAGGCCCTGTCGGTGTGGCTCAAGGCGGATGTCGAGCTGCTGGCCCGCCGCGTCTCGCGCAAGGACACCCGGCCGCTGCTGAAGGGCAAGGATCCGGTGGCGGTGCTGACCGAGCTGGCCCGCGTCCGCAACCCCGCCTACGCCGAGGCGCAAGTCCACGTCCAGACCGGCGACACGCCGCACGGGGTGGCGGTCGACGCCATTCTGACCGGCCTGCGCCAGCACCTGGGCCAAGGAGTTTCCGAACAATGATCCGCACCGTCCCCGTGGGCCTGGGCGAGCGCGCCTACGACGTCGTCATCGGCCCCGGCCTGATCGACCGCGCGGGCGAGCGGATCGCGCCTGTTCTCGGCAAGCGCAAGCGCGTCGCCATCGTCACCGACACGATCGTCGGCGAGCACCACGGCGAGCGCCTGGCGGCGTCCTTGGAAAAGGCCGGCGTCGCGGTCGACGTCGTCACCATCCCGCCGGGCGAGGAGAGCAAGAGCTTCGACGGCCTGGCCGACCTTTCCGACCACCTGCTGGCCCTGAACCTGGAACGCGGCGACCAGATCGTGGCGTTCGGCGGCGGCGTCGTGGGCGACCTGGCCGGTTTCGCGGCGGCGATCTACAAGCGCGGCATCGACTTCGTGCAGGTCCCGACCACCCTGCTGGCCCAGGTCGACAGCTCGGTCGGCGGCAAGACCGCCATCGACACCCCGCGCGGCAAGAACCTGATCGGCGCCTTCCACCAGCCGCGCCTGGTTTTGGCCGACCTCGACATCCTGGCCACCCTGCCCGCCCGCGAGCTGGCCTGCGGCTACGCCGAGATCGTCAAGTACGGCCTCTTGGGCGATTTCGCCTTCTTCGAATGGCTGGAGACCAACGTCGCCAAGGTGCTGGACCGCGACGTCGACGCCCTGGTCCGCGCCGTGGGCCGCTCGGTCGAGATGAAGGCCGAGATCGTCGCCGAGGACGAGAAGGAAGCCGGCCGCCGGGCCCTGCTGAACCTTGGCCACACCTTCGGCCACGCGATCGAGGCCGAGATGGGCTTTGGCGACGCGCTCAAGCACGGCGAGGCCGTCGGCGTCGGCATGGCCCAGGCCTTCCGGTTCTCGGCGGCCCAGGGCCTGTGCTCCGGCCAGGACGCCGCCCGCGCCGAGGCCGCCATCAAGGCCGCCGGCCTGCCGACGACCTTGGCCGACGTCCGCCCCGAGCCCTTCAACGCCGACGCCCTGATCGCCCACTGCGGCCAGGACAAGAAAGCCGAAGGCGGCAAGCTGACCTTCGTGCTCGCGCGCGGCATCGGCGACGCGTTCGTGGCCAAGGACGTGGATAGGAAAGCGCTGCTGGCGTTCCTGCTGAACGAAGGAGCGGTTTAAGCCCCTCTCTCTAGAGAGAGGGAGGGGCCCAAGCGAAGCTTGGGAGGGTGAGTGGTTTCGGCGCTGACTAGATGAAGCGCACGGCCGCTTTCGCCCCTTAGCGGACATTGCGCCGGCAGCCGTAAACTCGCTATGGTAGTGACGATATGCTTTGTGGCTCGTTCTGCGTGAGTTGGGATCAATGGCTGACAATATCACGAGCGTAACAGCTCTGAGCGGCGAAACATCAGCCACAGTCATCTACATTCAGGGCGGGGGCCAGCAGGTAACCTACGCTATCACGGGCGGCGCAGATCGAGGGCTATTCACCTTGGGCCGCGATAGCGGTATCTCCCCGGATGCGACGCGGCTGTCCTTTGCCCACCGACCAGATTTCGCGCATCCAACTGATGTGGGTAGCGACAACCTCTATGAGGTTGAAGTTACCGCAACCTACGGCGGCATTAGCCAGGCGACACTCTACAAGATCTCGGTTGTTCCAGATGACTATCGCGGCGACACCACGACAACTGCGACGCTGCTGGGCGACGGAACTTCTGTTTTAGGTCGAATCAACACGTCGAGTGATCGCGATTGGTTCCGTGTGGTCTCGGATGGAACGCCTCATCTCCTCGCGGTGCACGGCGTCGGTGGGTATCAGATCTTCAATTCAGATGGTTCGAGCAGGGAATCCGCCTCGGCAAGCGCACCGTGGTTGTTCCAGACTCTGAATCTGCCAGCTGGAACTTATTTCCTCAGCGTCGGCGGCGCTTCGTACAATTCCATTCCGACAGGTGACTACACCGTTTCCCTATCGCCCTCAGCACCAGGCAATACATTCGGCTCCGACGGCGACGATACCCGGACGGGTACCGCTCTGGCTGACTTCCTGGCCGGGAACGGCGGGAATGATGTGCTGAATGGAGCCGGTGGAAATGACATCCTGGATGGGGGGACGGGCGACGACATCCTGAACGGCGGCGACGGCTCTGACCTGCTGTTCGGCAGAAGCGGCAGTAACAAGCTCGACGGTGGAAGCGGTTACGACGTGGCGATCTTCGCTGGCCCTCGATCCAACTATGTCGTGACCGCGACTAGCCTCGGCTGGGAAGTGCGCGGATATGATAGCGTTGATACGCTTAAAAACATCGAGGCTATTGAATTTTCAGACAAACTCGCCGCGCCGATCGTTCAATTCATCCCAATCCCTTCCACTCTTTCCACGCAGATTGAAAGTATTCTCAGAGGTAGCGCGTCGTCCGATCTGAACGCTACTCTTGCGGCGACACTGGCGGGTGGGATTGCCGCGGGCGGGTTAACCGCTAATGCGGCGCTCCAGGAAGTCTTGAAAGCTGCCGGTGCAAGCACCAGCGTGGCGACCCTATCCTACGAGTTTTTCACTGGGAGAATTCCCGGGCAGGCGGGCATCGACTATCTTGTTTCGCCTACCGGGCCGAATGCTAACAATCTCAACAGCGCTTACTACCAGAGCTTCAATTTGGAGAACCGCTACATCAACTTCGCCGTGAACCTGGGGAAGGCTGGCGAAGGAAGAGTGCAGTTCGAAACCAAGTATGGAGGGCTCAGCCTCTTCGACGCCACCCGCGAAGCCTACAAGACAATCTTTGGCGGAACGCCCACTGACGCGAAGGTTCACGCTCTGATTGACAGCCGCATCGACTACTTTGCGAGCTATGGTGGGGACGGCGTTAATGGGATCGGCACCAAGGCAGCGATGGTCGGTTGGTTGCTCGCGGAGGCCACTAAGGCCGACGTGGGTGTGATGGCGAAAGCAAACGACGCATGGCTGATCGACCTGTCCGATGGAACTGCGCCTTTCGCGATCGACATCCTCGATCCGAGCAAGGGATATTACAAAGCCGACTTCATTTTCGGCGGCTAACCCCCGATTGCGCACGCCGAGCACCTCCGCCTTTCGCCCCAACGCTCACGCCCGAGAGGCCCTACCACTCACCCTCCCATCCCGGCTTTCGCCGGGACGGGCCCCGCCCTCTCTCCATGAGAGAGGGATTCCGAATGCCGGCCAGCTCTAGCACTGGCGTTCCGCGCCCAACCGGGGTAGCAGCCCCGCCCATGATCCGCCTCGACAACATCTCCAAGCAGAACGGCCACCAGATCCTGTTCATCGAAGCCTCGATGGGCATTCAGAAGGGTGAGAAGGTCGGGCTGGTCGGGCCGAACGGCGCCGGCAAGACGACCCTGTTCCGCATGATCACGGGGCAGGAGCAGCCCGACGACGGGATCGTCTCGATCGATCCGGGCACGCGGATCGGCTATTTCAGCCAGGACGTCGGCGAGATGTCGGGCCAGAGCGCCGTGGCCGCCGTGATGGACGGCGTCGGTCCGGTCAGCGCCCTGGCCGCCGAGATGGCGACGCTGGAGGCGGCCATGGTCGATCCGGACCAGGCCGACCAGCTGGACGCGGTCATGGAGCGCTATGGCGAGGTCTTGGAGCGCTTCCAGGAGCTGGACGGCTACGCCCTGGAAGCCCGCGCCCGCGAGGTGCTGGCGGGCCTGAGCTTCAGCCAGGAGCGCATGGACGGCGACGTCGGCCTGTTGTCGGGCGGTTGGAAGATGCGCGTGGCCCTGGCCCGCATCCTGTTGATGCGTCCCGACGCCATGCTGCTGGACGAGCCCAGCAACCACCTGGACCTGGAAAGCCTGATCTGGCTGGAGGCGTTCCTGAAGAACTACGACGGCGCGCTGCTGATGACCTCGCACGACCGCGCCTTCATGAACCGCATCATCGGCAAGGTGGTCGAGATCGACGCCGGCCAGCTGATCACCTACTCCGGCGACCTCGATTTCTACGACCAGCAACGGGCGCTCAGCGAGGCCCAGCGCCAGGCGCAGTACGAGCGCCAGCAGGCGATGCTGGCCAAGGAGATCAAGTTCATCGAGAAGTTCAAGGCGCGCGCCTCGCACGCCGCCCAGGTCCAGAGCCGGGTCAAGAAGCTGGACAAGATCGAGCGCGTCGAGGCCCCGCGCCGCCGCCAGACGGTCCAGTTCGAATTCCAGAGCCCGCCGCGCTCGGGCGAGGACGTGATCAGCCTACGCGGCGTCCACAAGGGCTATGGCGAGCGGCCGATCTACCAGGACCTCGACTTTCTCGTGCGCCGCAAGGAGCGCTGGGCCGTGCTGGGCGCCAACGGCGCGGGCAAGTCGACGCTGCTGAAGCTGGTGGCCGGCGCGACCGAGCCCGACCAGGGCAAGGTCGCCATCGGGGCCAGCGTGAAGATGGGCTACTTCGCCCAGCACTCCATGGACCTGCTGGACGGCGAGGAGACGATCTTCGAATCCCTGGAGCGCTCGTTCCCGCAGGCGGGCCAAGGGGCCCTGCGCACCCTGGCCGGCTGCTTCGGCTTCTCCGGCGACGACGTCGAAAAGCCCTGCCGCGTGCTGTCGGGCGGCGAGAAGGCGCGCCTGGTCATGGCCAAGATGCTGTTCGATCCGCCCAACCTGCTGGTCCTCGACGAGCCGACCAACCACCTGGACATGGCGACCAAGGAGATGCTGGTGGCCTCGCTGGCCGACTTCGAGGGGACCATGCTGTTCGTCTCGCACGACCGCCACTTCCTGGCGGCCCTGTCGAACCGGGTGCTGGAGCTGACGCCGGAGGGCGTGCACCAGTACGGCGGCGGCTACACCGAATATGTCGCCCGCACCGGCCAGGAAGCGCCGGGGCTGCATCCGGGGGGCTAACGCCCGCAGCCGGCATGGCCTAGAACAAGCTCATGCTCACCGCCCTGCTCGGCCTCGCGCCTATCGTCATCGCCCTGCTGACCCTCTCGGCGCTGTTCTCGGCGGCGGAGACGTCGATGACGGGCGCCAGCCGGGCGCGGATGCACCAGTTGGAGCGCGAGGGCGACGCGCCCGCGCGGCGGGTCAACAAGCTGCTCTCCGACCAGGAGACGATGATCGGGGCCGTCCTGCTGGGCAACAACCTGATCAACATCCTGGCCTCGGCCCTGGCGACCCAGGTCCTGACGACGCTGATCCCTGGCCCCTGGGGCGTGGCGGTGGCGACGGCGGCCATGACCGTGCTGGTCCTGGTCTTCGCCGAAGTGCTGCCCAAGACCGTCGCCATCATCCGCTCGGACGACGTGGCGCGCGCCCTGTCGGGACCGACCCTGGTGATCGTTCGCCTGTTTGGTCCGGTGATCTATATCATCCAGTGGATCGTCCGCCGCGCCCTGCGAATCTTTGGCGTCAAGCTGGACATGGCCGTCGACGTGCTGGCCGCCCACGAGGAGATCCGCGGCGCGGTCGACTACCACCACTCCGAGGGCCTGGTGGAGACCGACGACCGACGGATGCTGGGCGGGGTGCTGGACCTCTCGGACATGGACGTGTCGGAGATCATGGTCCACCGCAAGTCGATGGTGCTGCTGGACGCCGCCCTGCCCGCCCGCGAGCTGGTCGACGAGGTGCTGGAGGCCCAGCACACCCGCGTCCCGGTCTATCGCGACGAGCCCGACAACATCGTCGGCGTACTGCACGCCCGCGACCTGCTGAAAGCGCTGGCGGAGTCGCCCAACGGTGTCGAAGGCCTCGACATCGCCGCCATTCTGCGCGAGCCGTGGTTCATCCCCGACACGACGAACCTCAAGGATCAGCTGAACGCCTTCCTCAAGCGCAAGAGCCACTTCGCCCTCGTCGTCGACGAGTACGGCGCGCTGCAGGGGCTGGTGACGCTGGAGGACATCCTCGAGGAGATCGTCGGCGAGATCGACGACGAGCACGACACCACCCTGGACGGGGTGCGCAAGCAGCAGGACGGCTCGGTCAATGTCGACGGCCACGTCCCTGTCCGAGACCTGAACCGGGCCATGGACTGGCGACTGCCCGAGGGCGAGGCGGTGACGATCGCCGGCCTGGTGATCCACGAAGCTCAAATGATCCCCGAGCCCGGCCAGACCTTCATATTCCACGGTCATCGCTTCCAGGTTCTGCGCCGCCAACGCAACCAGATCACCGCCCTACGCATTAGCCCGCCCTTGAATGAGAACGACGGTCTGTGACGATCATTTGAGGGCGACGGAACCGAATCCCCGCCTACGCGTTTTGCGCCATTGCTGGCCAGGGGCGGCCAGACTGGAGGGGCATATTGGTCACGGCGGCTAAGACCGACATTCGCGGCGGGTCCGAGGCGGATCTGCGCGCGCAGTTGGCCGAAGCGCGCGCCGCTCTGGCCGACGAGGTCCGTAAGTCCGAGACCCTGGCGCGGGTCACCCAGGCGGTGGCCTCCAGCAGCGACGTCGGCTCTTGCGTCCAGGCGGTGATCGACGGCGGGCGCGAGATCATCGGCGCGGCCTATGGCGCGTTCTTCTACAATGTCGTGGACGCGGACGGAGAATTCTACGCCCTCTATCGCCTGTCCGGCGCGCCGTACGAAGCGTTCGCGAGCTTCCCGACGCCGCGCAAGACCGAGGTCTTCGCGCCCACCTTCGACGGCGTGGGCGTGGTGCGGTCGGACGACATCACCCAGGACCCGCGCTATGGCCGCAACGCGCCCCGGCGCGGCATGCCGCCTGGCCATCTGCCGGTGCGCAGCTATCTGGCGATCCCGGTGACCACGCCCCAGGGCGCGGTGCTGGGCGGCCTCTTCTTCGGCGATCCCGAGCCCGGGCGGTTCACGGTCCGCGACGAGGCTCTGCTGGTCGGCCTCGGCGCCCAGGTGACGGTCACCATCGAGTCTATCCGGATCAACGCCGCCGCCCTGGATGAGCTGGACCAGCGGCGTCGCGCCGAGGAGCGGTTGAAGTTCGCGCTGGACTCCGGGCGCATGGGCTCCTGGGACCTGGACGTGGCCACGCGGGCCTATGAAGCGTCGGACCTGTGCAAGGCCAATTACGGCCGCCGGCCCGACCAGTCCTTCACCTTCGCGGATCTGATCGCCACGATCCATCCCGAAGACCGTCCCCGCATCATGGCCGCGATCGAGAGCGCGATCCGCGACGGCGCGGACTATGACGTCGAATACCGCGTGATCCTGCCCGCCGACGGCGAGCTGCGCTGGCTGCACGCCCGGGGCCGCGCGGCCCAGACCGCCGACGACGGCGGCGTGCGGCGCCTGGCCGGGGTCTCGCTGGACATCACCGAGCGCAAGCGCGCCGAGGAGCGCCAGAAGCTGCTGGTCAACGAGCTGAACCACCGGGTCAAGAACAGCCTGGCCACGGTGCAGTCGATCGCGGCCCAGACCTTGCGCTCCAACGCCTCTCCCGAATTCTTCCGCGAGGCGTTCGAAGCCCGCCTGATCGCCCTGTCCCACACCCATGACCTCTTGACCCGCGAAAGCTGGGAAGGCGCCAGCCTGCGCGAGGTGTTCGATGGCGAGCTGCACGCCATGGCCGGGGAGGATCGCGTCACCTTCGACTACGCGTCGGACCTGCGCCTCAATCCCAAGGCGGCGGTGGCGCTGGGCATGGGGATCCACGAGCTGGCGACCAACGCCGTCAAGTACGGCGCCTGGTCGGTTCCGGACGGCCGCGTGATCGTCTCCTGGCGTCTCGAGCCCAATCTCCTGCGCCTGACCTGGGCCGAGCGGGGCGGCCCGACGGTCAAGACTCCCACCCGCCGCGGCTTTGGCGCGCGGCTTCTTGAACGCGGCCTCGCGGCGGAGCTATCCGGGGGGGTCGAGCTGACTTATGATGCTTCTGGACTCGTCTGCCACATGGCGCTGCCCCTGCGCGCGCTGGAGCCCTGATCTATGAAGACACTCTCGTCCCTGAAGGTGCTGGTCGTCGAAGACGAAGCGCTCGTTTCCATGTTGGTCGAGGACATGCTGACCGACCTTGGCTGCACGGTCGTCGGCCCCGCCGCCGAGATCGAGGAGGCCTTGAAGCTGGCCGGCTCGGCGGACATCGACGCGGCCCTGCTGGACGTGAACCTGGGCGGCCGCCCGATCTTCCCGGTCGCCGACGCCCTGCGCAGCCGCGGCGTGCCCTTCGCCTTCGCCAGCGGCTACGGCGAGGCGGGCATCAGCGAAGACCACAAGGGCTCGGCCGTGCTGCAAAAGCCCTTCCGCGAGGCCGACCTGCGCCGCGTCCTGGAAGGCCTGGTCGCGCAGACGGCCTAAGGCCAAACCGCATTTGATGGGCGCGGCGCTCCGCCGTTCCCGTCCATGAGAAAGGCTCCCGCCTCGCGACGGGAGCCTCTTTTTTTGGTCTGCTGTCGAGATCTTCGGACCAGGCTCCCGAAAGAGCCCGGTCCGAGCGCCTGCTTAGAACTTGGCGTTGATCGCGAACTGCCAGGTGCGGCCGGCCGTGCTGTAGATCGTGCCGTCGCGTTGGTCTTCAAACCGCTTGTCGGCGACGTTGTTGACGTTGAAGCGCAGCTGCAGCTTCTCGGTCAGATCGTAGCCGAAGTACAGGCTGTAGACCGCATAGCCCTTGCGGGTCAGGTAGGCGTTGTTTTCGATCGTGGCCGGCGTCGAGCCGCTAAAGCGGATCGTGTCGCTGACCGTGCCGATGTTCACGCTGGTCGTGAACTTCTTCAGGCTGTAGGCGATCGTCGTGTTCGACTGCCAACGCGGCACCGAAGCGCCCGTGTTGTTGCTCGGGTTGAACGCGCCCAGATAGTACTGGTTGTCGGACGACAGGCCCGTGGGGCTGAAGGTCGACTCCAGGGTGCGGAACACGTTGCTGTTGATCGAGATCCGGCCCAGGTCACCATCCTGACGGACCAGTTCCGCCAGGTTGAAGCGGTAGCTGACCACGGCGTTGACCGAGCGGATGGTGCTCTGACCCAGGTTCAGATAGCTCGAGCTCCAGCCATCCTTCATCGCGAACTTCAGGTTCGACGTCGGTTCGGCGCCCGACGTGTAACGCGCGAAGGCGTCGCAGGTGTTGGTGCCGAACTGGGCCTGATTGTTCGGATAGACGGCCGAGTCGTAGCAGTAGGCCGACAGCTGATCCAGCGACACGCGGCTCAGTTGGTCCTTCAGCTTGATGTCGGCGTAGTCGATCGACATCCGCAGGCCCGGGATGAAGCGCGGCGCGAGGACGACGCCAGCGGTCCAGCTTTCACCCTTTTCAGGCTTCAGGCCCATGTTGCCGAAGCGGGCGCCCAGCAGCGACAGCGAAGGCGGGCTGTAGCTATTGAGGAAGTTCAGGGCGTCGGCGTCCGTGACGGCGTAACCGGCGGCCTTCACAGCAGCGATACAGTTGGCCTTGCGGTTGGCCGGGTTCGAACCGCCGCCGATGTTGGCGGTCGAGCAAGGATCGGCCGGCGTCGTGAACGCCGGTTGCCCGCCGAGGAACAGTTCCACGCCGTCCGGCTGGCGGATCGAGCGGGTGATGTTGCCGCGGAAGCTGATGTCCTTGATCGGCTGGAAGGTGCCGGCCAGCGACCAGATCTTGGCGGTGTCGCCGTCGTAGTCCGGGTTGATCGTCTTGCCGAGGGCGTTGACGAAGCTCGGCGCGCTGCCGGTTTGCTTCGACCAGCGGACCGCCGGGTTGATGTCCAGACGCTCGGCGAACGGCAGGCTGAAGTCGCCGCCCAGCAGCGGGATGTTCAGCTCGACGCCGTATTCCTGAGCGGTGGTCTCATACGCGGTGCGCGCGATCGCGGCCGAACGGGTGCGGCCGTACTGCGAGATATTGTCGACCCAGTAGTCGTTGTTGGTCGTGCGGCGTTCGCCAGACACGGCCACGCCGACCGGGCCCGCCGGCAGGTTGAACAGATCGCCGCTGATCGAGCCTTGCAGGAAGGTCTGGGTGTTCTCGAAGGCGTAGAACTGCGGCGTGGTCACATAGGCGCGAGCCGCGGCCGACATCTGACCATAGCCGAACGGGTTCAGCGGCTGGCAGCTGTCGATCATCGACTGCGTGACGACCGGGGTGTACGGCGTCTTGGTGATCACGCCGTTCGCGCCCGGCTGATCGACCAGGTTGGCGGTCACGCCGTTCGGCGACTTGCCCAGATAGGCCGAAGGGTTGGTCTGGGCGCGGCAGACGATCTTGCCGCTGGCGTCCAGCGTCGTGTCGATGGCGAGGTTGTACTCGATGTCCTTGATGCTGTTGAAGTCGACGCGGCCGCTCGAACGACCCCAGGTGTACGAGGCGTCCCAGGTCCAGTTGCGCCCCAGCAGGTCGAAGTCGCCTTTCAGGCCGTTGACTAGGTTGCTGGTGTCGGTCTTGCCCCACAGCGGGTTGTCGCCCAGCAGGTCTTGGTTGGTGCGCGACAGCAGGAAGTTGCCGGCGGTGTTGACCGCGCCGGAGTCACGCAGGACCTGACGCGACGTCGCGCTCAGATAGGGGTTGTCGATGCTGAGGTAGAGACCCGACGTCTCCACGCCCGTGCTGGTGACGCTGTTCGACGACACGGCGTTGCGCGGCAGGCGCGTCGAGACCGACGAGAAGATGTTCTGGGTGTAGAACGTCAGGTGGTCATTGACGTCGAAGGTGCCGAACAGCGTCCCGACCTTACGCTTTTGGGCGTTCTGGATCAGGGTGTAGCGGCTGTTGTCATAGCCCTTGGTGCCCGGCGCGGCGCTGATCGTGCCGAGGTCGGTCGCGCCGATATTGGCGAACGACCAGTTCACGGCCTCGCCGCTGTCGGTGAAGCGGACCGGCTTGGCGATGAACGGGAACAGGGCGCTGGTGCGCGGGTCGGTGTTCGCGACGCGCGGCATGTTCGTGTACAGCGAGCCGACGATCAGGTTGATGTCGGTGTTCGGGTTCGCCAGCAGGTATTCCCGCAGGGTCGGCAGTTTGCTCTGCAGGACGTTGAGGGCCAGCGTGTTCAGCTGGGTCCCCGTGAGGCCGGTCGGCGCCGTGACGCCGTACTTGGCGAACACCTGCGCCGCAGTGACGGTCGAGGGGAGCGTGGCGGGCGCGAAGTTCGGGAACATGCCCGCGGTCAGAGTGCCCGCGTAGATGCCGTTGCCGGTCGGGATGCCGGGGACCAGCTGCAGGTTCGAGGTGATCAGGCCGCCGCCGGCGACGCACGAGTTCACGCCGACGATCTTCTGGGCGCAGGCGCTCGTGCCCGAGGTCGGGGCGAAGGCGACGCCCGAGGCCCACTGCATGGCCGTGCGGGAGTTATAGGCATAGGCCGTCGACGGAATGCCGTCGTCGGACGTGCGCAGGAACGCGC
Organism: Caulobacter sp. CCH9-E1; assembly: GCF_001556515.1. Taxonomy (GTDB): domain Bacteria; phylum Pseudomonadota; class Alphaproteobacteria; order Caulobacterales; family Caulobacteraceae; genus Caulobacter. The sequence goes on from NZ_LSJA01000099.1 coordinate 14,165, forward strand.
CGTTGTTCAGGTTGGCGACGTCGATCGCGGCGGTCGGCGAGAAGTTCGGGTTGCGCTTGGCGCCGTTAAAGGCGTTGGTGACCGAGGTCGCCGTGTCGATGTACCACGGGCGGTCGTCAGCGTAGAGGGCGTCGGTCTTGGTGTATTCGAACGAGACGACCAGGTTGGCGCGGTCGTTGAACAGGTTCGAGCCATAGATGGCGTTGAAGCTGTAGCGGTTGGCGTCGCCCTTGTCGGTGGTGCGGAACGCCGCACGCGCTTCGGCGCCGACGAAACGGTCCTTGATGATGTAGTTGATCACGCCGGCGATCGCGTCCGAGCCGTAGGCGGCCGCGCCGCCGACGGTCAGGGTGTCGACGTGGTCGATCATCTGGGCGGGGATGGCGCTGATGTCGACCTGCGAGCCGGCGTAGTTACCCGACACGAACAGTGTGGAGGCGTTGCTCGACACCATGCGACGGCCGTTGACCAGCGTCAGGGTGCGCTGCGGCCCCAGGTTCAGCAGGTCGGCATAGGCCACGCCGAGGCTCGAGGTCTGACCGCCGTTGCTACCATAAGGGCTGGCGCCCGAGCCCACCTGCGGCTGGCTCAGCACGATGTCGTAGGCGTTGTTGAAGCCGCGCTGGATGATCTCTTCTTTGGTGACCTGAACCCCGGGGATGGTCCCGTCGAACTGCGGACGCTTGATGCGCGAGCCGGTGACGACGATCTCGGTCACGGCGGTCGTCTGACCGCCAGCTTCCTGAGCATAGGCCGCGCCGCCCAGAACCGCGCTCGCCGCGACGCCCGCGAACAAAACAAACTTCATTTTTTCAGAACCCCCGAAATAATTTGCCCCCGCGTTTAAGCGGGGGTCACCCCTGGCGCTCGCCCGGACGAGGGTAATTTGGAGCAAAATGTGGCGAAAGCGTCAAATTTCGTGCACTTCGACACGCCGCCGCAATGTTTTTGCACAAAACCACCTTGTTCGGAGCTTTGCCTTACATTAATCCGGCCCTGAGCAGCGTCAGATCGCCGGATATATAAAAAAGACGCCGCCCAGCGGCCTCTCCCGCCAGCGGATCTCTGTCGAGATTGTGGCGGAGGGGCCCGCTCAGCGCGGCCTTTGAGGCAGAAGAAGGCCAAAAAGCGGCCAAACAGTGTTCGATTTGTGGGGTAAAAAATGCCCCGCCTGAGGCCGCATTACACAGATTTAACAGTCAAGTTTGAGCAAGATTATTCCAAATGTCGCAAACAGGCGCTGAAAATGTGACTTTTTGGTAACATTTGAGGATGGAGCGACGGCGGCGCGGTTTTCGGATGCCGCCGATCGCCGAACCCGTACGGAAGGAGGCTAACTCAGTCCAGGTCGACCGGCCCGAAAGCCTGCGGCAGCAGGGTCCAGAACGGCGTCCGGGCGGTGGGCGCGCCGCCCTGCACGGAGACGATCTCGCAAGTCCTGGCGGCGAACTCGGCGATGCGCTGACGGCAGGCGCCGCAGGGCTGGACCACCGCGTCGGAGCCGGCCGCGATCAGCACCTTTTCGATGCGGCGCGCGCCGCCAGCCGTGATCATCGCGCCGATCGCCGTCTGCTCGGCGCAGGTGCCGGAGGGATAGGCGGCGTTCTCGACATTGACGCCGTAGTGGGCCCGCCCCTCGTCGTCGATCACCGCCGCCGCCACCGTGAAGTTGGAGTAGCGGGCGTAGGACCGCTCCAGCAGCGCGGGCAACGCCGCGGCGGCGGTTTGTTCAAGGGTGTCGGACGAGGAAATGACGTCGGCGCTCATGCTAATCCTGCCTGCCCCGGCCAAGATCGCGCCGGGGAGAGAGGCAATCAGTCGCGGCGCCGGCGCGCAAGCTCAAAATCGCGCGCGAGCTCAAGCCTCGCCCGGCGCGGTGGCGACGATCGACAGCGCGTGAACAGGCCCCGCCAGTTCGTCGGCCAGCGCCTTCATCACCATGCGTTGGCGCATCACCCGCGCCTTGCCGGCGAAGGCCTCGGCCTCGATGCGCAGGGTGAAGTGGCTTTCGCCCGCGCCGCTATGGCCCGCGTGGCCGTGGTGGCGGTCGCTGTCGTCGATCAGCTCCAGCCGCGACGGCGAAAAAGCGGCCTCCAGTTTGCCTCGAATAGCTTCCGCAACGGCGCCCATCACGCGACTCCCGCATGTCAATCCTTGAACGGAAATAGCGCGGGCTTACTCTAAGCGCCATGAGCCGGCCGTTCGAGTACCGCCCCAAATTTTATGACATCCGGGTCAGGCCGCCCAAGGACGGCGAGGACGACCATATCGAGGATGTCCTGCGCCTGAAGCCGGGCGAGAAGCCCTGCGACCATCCCGACTGCCGCCTGCCCGGTTCGGCCAAGGCGCCGAAGTCGCGCGACATGCCCGACCAGCACTACTGGTTCTGTCAGCGCCACGCGGCCGAGTACAACAAGAACTGGAACTTCTACGCCGGCATGACCGAGGCGCAGATCCGGGCCGAGCAGGAAACCGAGCGCATGACCGGCGGCCGGCCGACCTGGAGCTTCAAGGCCGACGCCCGCTCGCGCGAGGCCGCCGCCCAGGCCGCCCGCGACGCCCGCGCCTTCGCCGACCCGTTCGGCATCTTCCGCGCCCAGCAGCGCCGCGCCGAATCGCAGCGCACCGCCGCCGAGCGCGGTTTGGGCAAGCTGGAGCGCCAGGCCCTGGCCGACCTCGACCTCGAGGCCGGCGCCGACGGCGCGGCGATCAAGGCCAAGTACAAGGAGCTGCTCAAGCGCTGCCACCCCGACGCCAACGGCGGCGACCGCAGCGCCGAGCACAAGCTGCAGCGCGTGATCAAGGCCTATAAGCAGTTGCAGAAGTCGGGGCTGGTCTAGGTCCGTAGCCCGGCTAGAAGTCGGGCGGCATGATGAAGGTGTGATCCCAGGTCGGGTATTCTCCGTCCCGAACCGACACCGCGCGGGCCTTCTGGCTGTACCAGAGATGATGATCGGGCCCGAGCGACAGATGCTCGCAATAGAGTGTCTGGTCGTGATTGCGCAGGAAATCGAACGTCGTGGTGTACTCCCAGATATCGCCTTTGGGAGGCTTGGCGCGCTTGGCTTGCCAGACCGAGGCGACCTTGACGTCCGTTCCGAAGATCGACCGGAGAGGATGATGCGGCACCTTATCCAGGTCGCGGACGTAGTGCTTGATGAAAGGCTCGACCGCGCGGTCCAGGGCCAGTCCCTGGCGATGGGCGTAGCCGGCGGCGGCGTTCGCGAAGCCGGCCGAGGCCACGCCGACCACCCGGATCGCGGCCGGCGCATGGGATGACAACGCCCGGGCCAGCATGCCCTGGATCTCGGCCAGCGCGCCGCCAAGCGAGTGGCCGGTGATCAGAAGCTTTTCAGCGGGCAGACCCTTGTCGTGGCAGGATTCGATAGCCTCGCGCAGGAACGTCGCCGCCGGCGCGATCTGCAGGTCGGGATCGTTGAACAGGCCAGCCGATATGTTGGCCCACCAGTCCGCGAAAGACTTGATCCCCTCGGTGCCCCTGTTGACCACCACCAGGCTGCGGCTGGCGGGATGGTGAAGCGCCGCCGCGTCATAGCCCCCGGGGACATTGGCCCGTTCGAGGATGTCCCAGCCCAGCAGGCCCTCAAGCCGCGAGAGCCCCGTCGCGGGATCCTTGTAGGCCGCCGCCGCCAGGCCGGCCGCCACCTGATCGCTCAGGATGGCGTCCTGAGCATGCGAGATCAAAAACGCCCCTAGATCCATGGCTCCCCTCCCCGGCGACCAGGAATTCTCGGAAAGAGTGTTTTTCGACGACCTCACACGGTCAAGGCAAACTTGCGGCGCACGGCGCGAATGGGCCATTGTCGCGCGCCAGCGCGCGGCGGGCCGATCCGGAGTGGCGCGCGCCCGTCGAAGCGCCGAACACAAGCTGCAGCGCGTGATCAAGGCCTATAAGGCGGGACGGGTCTAGGCGCCTGGACCGCAGTCGCGCCCCTGGAGAGTTTGAGCCGATGAAGAGCCCCGCCGCCGCTCTGGCTGTCGCCCTGTCCCTGCTCGCGACGCTGGGCGCGTGTGAGCGCCAGCAGGATCGAACGTCGCCGCCGGCGTCCCAAGCGCGGAAGCCTGCACAGGCGCCCAAGACGCAGACGCCGGTCGGCGCCATCCCTCCCCTGGCTTTCAAGCAAGCCGCCCCCGCGGCCGAGGTCAGCCTGACGCTGTCGGCCGAGATCGGCCGTTATCCAGCCTTGCACGCCCTGCTCTATGATCGCGAAACCGCCCAGCTCAGGGCCTTCGCGACCAAGGCTGACGCGGACCGCAAAGCCGACGACGGACAGTACCCGTGGCGTCAGTACGCTAGCGAGCGTCAATGGGCCGTGGCGGCGGCTACACCCCGGCTGATCAGCCTGCGAGGGATGTGGCTCGACTACACCGGCGGCGCCCATCCGAACCACGGGGCCGCGGCGCTGCTGTGGGACGCCGCCGCCAACAAGGAGGTCAAGCCCGCCGACCTGTTCCGCGCCGACGCGGACATGAAGGCGCTGGACAAGGCCATCTGCGAGGCCGTGGCCGCCGCCAAGCGCCACCGCGAAGGCGCGTCTCCGCCCGACGACATCTTCGGCTGTCCGAAATGGACCGAGACCACGCTCGCGCTGGCCCCCTCGACCGAGGCCGGGAAGATCGGCGGCCTGATGGTTCTGATCGATCCCTATGTGGTCGGCCCCTACGCCGAGGGCGACTATGAGCTGATCCTGCCGCTGTCGGCGTTCCGCCCCCTGCTGGCGCCGACCTATCTCGACGCCTTCGCCGGATCGCCCAAGTCGTCGGGCAATCCGGACGGATCGCTTAGCTTTCGGATGTGAATCCGAGCCATCGCCACGCTTCGCTCCCTTGCGGCGCACGGCGCGAATGGGTCATTGTCTCGCGCCGACACGCGGCGGGCGAGGACCTCTTTGATGACCGAAAGCGATCCGGAGTGGCGCGCGCCCGTCGAAGCGCCGACGCCGGTGACGCCGGTGCCGTTCGGCAAGCCTTGGAGCATCTGGACCTGGGGCGCCCTGCTGTCGACGGCGGGTCTGGCCTTGGCGGTCGCCCCTCACGCGGTCCTGCATCTGCTGAAATCGCCGGTGGATACCGCCGCCACGCCCTGGGTGCGGTTCGCCGGCCTGCTGCTTCTGGCCTACGCCATGGGCTACCACGTGGCCGGCTGGACGGGCCAGCGGACCTATATGCGCGCCTCGGTCGTGCTTCGCGTCCTGTCGCTGGTGGTGATCGGCGCCTTCGTCCTGGCCGACTGGCTGCCCAAGGCCTGGCTGGCCGTGGGCCTGGGCGACTTCGCCGGCGCGGTGTGGACGACGCTGGAGCTCAGGTGGCGTCCGAAGCCGAAGACGGCTTGATCCGCCGCCGAACCAGATAGGCCGCCAGCCAGCAGATCATCGCCCACGCCGCGCCGACGCTCCAGCCGGCCAGCACGTCGCTGGCCCAGTGGACGCCCAGATAGACGCGGCTGGCGCCAACCAGCAGGCTCAGCAGGACCGCCGCGCTGATCGCCAGCACCTTGACCCGTCGCCGGTCGGAAAAACGCGCCGTCAAAACGCCCAGGGTCAGGAACACCACCGCCGACAGCATGGCGTGGCCCGAGGGGAAGCTGGCGTTGACCGCTTCCACCGCGCGATAGGCCAGATCCGGTCGCTCGCGCCCGAACACCGCCTTCAGCCCTTGGCTGATGCTGACGCCCCCCAGCGCCCCGCCCAGCAACAGCACGGCCTCGCCCCAGCGTCGCAGGGACGCGAGCAGGGCGAAGGCCAGCAGGATGATCAGGCTCAGCACCGCCACCGAGCCCAGCGCCGTCACGTCGACGGCCGCGACGTGCAGCCACTCGGGTCCGACCAGGGCTTCGGGCCGCCCCTCGACCCGCAGGGCCCGCAGAACGGCCAGGTCCAAGGCGTGGGTTTCGCCCTCGGCGACCTCGTCGGCGATGGCCAGGAACGCCATGGCGCCCAGGGCGGCGATCAGCAGGGCCGAAGCCAGGCCGATTTCTCGAACGGCGGCGGCGACAAGTCTCTGAACATCCAGACGAAACACCGGGACGCTTCTCCCAAGCAGGCTCGATATCAATGACAGGGAGACATTCCCCTTTTGAGTCATGAACTTAATCCTAGCAAGACTGTTCCGGCCATGACCATGTGGAGCGTCCCAGGCCGTCGGCCTGGACAAAGGAAGCCAAAATGAAACGCACTCTGACGGTTTCCGTCGCCATGCTGATGCTGGCGGGCGGCGCGGGAGCCGCCGCGGCCCAAGCGCATCAACACGACCGGCATGGCAACGCGCGGGATCAGATCTACGAGAACGTGCGCCGTGACCAGGCGCGTCGGGACGCCCGCCGAGACCTCCGCGAACATCGCCTCTGGGTGAAGGGACAGCGCCTGGACGCCCGCTATCTGGACCGCGCCTACTATGTCGGCGACTGGAAGCGCCACGGCCTTCGCGCCCCGCCGCGCGGCTATCAATGGCGCAAGATCGACGACCAGTTCGTCCTGGCGGCCGTCGCGACCGGCCTGATCGCCTCGGTGATCATCACTGGGCCCTAAAAAACGACGTCGAAAGGACGTCGAAAGGGCGTCGCCCCCTTCCCTCCCCCTGGGTCAAGGCGCTAATCGGAAAGCATGCCCGAGTTCGCCGAAACCAGCTCCGCCCAAGATCCGCTGATCACCCTGGTCCCCGACAAGTGGGTGACGCTGCGCGACGCGTTCGGCGTCGACAGCGACATGAAGGTTCCGGCCTTCAGCCACCGCGATCCGCACGTGCCGGAGATCGACAGCGCCTACCGCTTCGATCCCCAGACGACCAAGGCGATCTGCGCGGGCTTCGCCAAGGACCGCCGGGTGATGGTCCAGGGCTATCACGGCACCGGCAAGTCGACCCACATCGAGCAGGTGGCCGCGCGCCTGAACTGGCCGCTGGTCCGGGTGAACCTGGACAGCCACGTCTCGCGGATCGACCTCGTCGGCAAGGACGCCATCGTCCTGAAGGAAGGCAAGCAGGTCACCGAGTTCCGCGAGGGCATTCTTCCGTGGTCGCTGCAGCGCCCGATCGCCCTGGTGTTCGACGAGTACGACGCCGGCCGCCCGGACGTGATGTTCGTAATCCAGCGCGTGCTGGAAGCCGGCGGCAAGCTGACCCTGCTGGACCAGAACCGCGTCATCCGCGCCAATCCGTATTTCCGACTGTTCGCCACGACCAACACGATCGGCCTGGGCGACACCACGGGCCTCTATCACGGCACCCAGCAGATCAACCAAGGTCAGATGGACCGCTGGTCGATCGTCACGACGCTGAACTACCTCGAGCACGACGTCGAGGCGGCGATCGTCCTGGCCAAGAACCCGTCCTATGACACCGCCGAGGGCAAGCGCACGATCGCGGCCATGGTCCGCGTCGCCGACATGACCCGCAACGCCTTCATGAACGGCGACATCTCGACGGTCATGAGCCCCCGCACCGTGATCACCTGGGCCCAGAACGCCGAGATCTTCGATCACGACGTGGCTCTGGCCTTTAGGCTGACCTTCCTGAACAAGTGCGACGAGCTCGAGCGCCCGACGGTGGCCGAGTTCTTCCAGCGCGCGTTCGGCACGGACCTTCCGGAAAGCGCGGCGCGAGTGAAGGTGGCGTAGTGAGGTAAGTAGATTGGAGCGCGAAAATCCGTCAGCGTTCATCTCCTACTCTTGGGACGATGAAGAGCATAAAGGCTGGGTTTTGGAGCTTGCATCTCGCCTAGTAGAAAACGGCGTCGACGTGAGGCTGGATCGCTGGCACGTGCCGCCCGGAGCCAGTCTCACTCAGTTCATGGAAGAAAGCGTCCAGAGCTGCGATTTCACGATCGTTGTCTGCACAAATAACTACGCCGTCCGATGCAGAAACCGGACTGGCGGCGTCGGCTACGAACAACAGATCATATCAGGCGCTATTGCTTCCGGCGCTCCTAGGGAAAAATTCATCCCTATACTCAGGACCGGCTCCTTCATCCCCACGGACGAGGACTGCGCAATCCCCGCCCACTTTATGGGAATAAATACGATTGACTTCAGAGAATCCGAGAACGACTCGAATTTTGAACGCCTTTTAAGAGCAATATTTCGCCAGCCAGAGCTTGTTCCGCCGCCTATTGGGTCTCGCCCGCAATTCCAAGAAAATGCGGCACGCCCCTGCCGATTGGCAACCATGGAGGCGGATGGATGGCACCTTCTGAGCGGCGTGGCGGCAAACGAAAGAAGCCCCAAAACATTCCATATACCCTCAGAGATTGAACGCCGCTCATTGGACGTCGGCAATACTGTCAAGCTGGCCTTCGAGTTCGAACCCGACGAAGATGAAGAATATCCCGCCGGAGAACGAATGTGGGTCGAGATAACTGGCTCAAACGGACCGTATTTTGTTGGACGCCTTAGGAACCAGCCCTCTAATTTCGTCTATATAAATCCCGATAACGAAAAAGAATTTATGATCGATCCTTACGCCCCTCTCGCATACGATAGCGAGGTATTCTTCTTGCCTGAGCACGTTATTGACATTTATCCGGAATAGCCGGTTTAGGCTTATTTATGCGTCTCTCGCCCTCACGCTCCTTTCCGACAAGACAGCGTCATCGGAACCGCCCAAGGTGGCGGACCGTTTCGACGTCCAAGCTTCACGGAGACGCCCCATGACCGAAGTCACCTACACCATCGTCGAGCATGACGGCGGCTGGGCCTACAAGGTGGGCGACACCTTCTCCGAGACCTTCCCCAGCCACGACGCGGCGCTGAAGGCCGCCCAGCGCGCGGCCGGCGAGCAGCGCCTGCCCGGCGAGACCGAAGGCATCTCCTACGAGGACAAGCAGGCCGTCTGGCATCAGGAAGTCTCGTCCGGCGACGACCGTCCGACGACCCGCGTCGAGGACGCCGACTAGGCCGCCCCTCGCGCCGTGGCCGCCGCGCCACGTTGTCCCGCTTTCGGGACGACGACGGGAACGGCGCCCATGGCCAGGCTTTGTAGAGATGTGGGTCGACAGCGTTGGCCCGTCTCTAGGAGCCCTTAATCCATGGCCGGCAAGCCGCTGAAGATCGTGCCGCCCGTCTCGGGCGTGGCCGAGATCTACGACCTCGGGCGGGGTCCCGAGACCACCGCCCAACGCGTCAAACGTCTGCAGGCCGAGGCCCGCATGCTGGCGCGCGAAGAGGTCGAACGCCTGGAGCGCGATCTGCGCCGGCTGGCCGACCAGGCCCAGGCCATCGCCGAAGGCGGCGAAGCGTATCCGGCGGGCGTGCGCGAACTGACCGGTCGAATCTCGGTCGAGACGACCCAGCGCGCGGAAATCCTCCAGGCGCTGTTGCAGCGCCTGGGCTGATCGCTCGTCACGCCGCGTTGGCCATCCGGCGCAGGCGCCGCGCCAGATCCTCGGGGCGATCGGCGATCTGGTCGAACAGAGCCTGGACCTCGGCCTCGCCGAAGCCCGCCGCGCGCAGGGTGCGCCAGGCGCCGGCCAGCACCGCCTCGGCGATATCCAGACGATCTTCGGTCAGGCGCAGGCCGGCGCCAAACGGGCTGGACGAGAGGGACGGCGGAGCGAGCGGCGACATCAGAGCTCTCCTGCGACGGGGGAGTAATGTTCCTTTTTTGTTCTCATTTTAGCGCGGAGTCGAGTCCCGCCGCGCCTCGCCGCGACAAAAAGCCCCAGGTCGGGGGGACCTGGGGCTCAAAGGCGGATCGCCGGCTCACAACAGCGATCCGTTCGTCCGTATGTCTCAGCGGCACACGGTGCGTTCGTAGTAGCTGCCGCTCCAGCGATCGTACTCGCGCGTGGTCCAGCATTCGCGGTCGCCGTAGTACGGCCGCGGGGCATAGCCATAGCCATAACCGTAGTAGCGCGGGGGCGGCGGAGGCGGCGGCGCATAGGCGCGGCGGCCGTAATAGCGATCATCGTAACGATCGCGCCGATCGTTGTCGGACAAGGCCGCGCCGACCGCCAAGCCCAGCACGCCGGCCGCGATCGCGGCCACGGCGACGTCGTCGCCTTTGTCCTTGTGATGGCGGTGATAATAGCGCGGATCGGCCGAAGCCGAGGTGGCGGCGACGGCCAGAGACAGGGCCGCGACGCCGGCCCCGACCCGGCCCAGGGTGTTGACGATTTTGCGGACCATGACGGCCTCCCTGACCTCTCTCGCTTCCGGCGCGGCGCGCCGCCCCGAAGCGTCACGAGAACGATCGGCCTTCCCGCCTGAACGGCGCCTGAACGAAATTCTCAGGGTCCTGGAACCGGTTTGTTCATCTTTTTCCGCGAGCGTGCCGGAGACGAAATTCGCGCTCCCCGGAGACCGCCATGACCACCACCGTGTCTTACGCCCAAGGCCAGGCCCTGCAGGTCCTGTCTTTCGAAGTCGGCGCCCAGACCTATTGCGTGCCCGTCAGCGCCGTCCGTGAAATCCGTGGCGTCACCCCGCCGACCCCGCTGCCCGACGCGCCGCCCTTCGTACGCGGCGTCATCAACCTGCGCGGTCAGGTCATGCCGGTCATTGATTTGTCGCAACGCCTGGGCAAGGGCGCGGCGCAGGATGGTCCGCGCCAGGTCATCATCGTGGTCGAGAACCAGACCGACGTCGCCGGCCTGCTGGTCGACGCCGTCTGCGACAGCTTCACGGTCGAGGCCGACGCGATCAACCCGCCGCCGTCGCTGGGCGACGTCGAGGAATCGCCGCTGGTCTCGGCGGTGATCACCACCGGCGAAGGCGACATGACGGTCCTGCTGGCCGTCAGCCGCATCCTGCCCGAGCGCCCGATCGCCCTGGCGGCGTAAACGCCTGGCGCGAGCCGCGCGCCGGCTTGCCACCTTCCGTCGCATCGAACACCCTGCTCCCCGGAGTCGGAGCGGGGTCGCGTATCGTGGGCGAGACAGTTGAGCGTAACGGGGGCGAGCCCGCGGACCTCTGGCGGCTTTGGCATTCGCTGCACCGCCTGTTTCCAACCTGGGCCCTGATCCCCGAGAGCTTCGTCACGCCAGGGGCCTGGGGCTATATGGGCCTGGACTTCATCAGCGGCTTTCGGCGCAATCCCTCGACCTTGAAGGCCTTCGCCCTGCTCGAGGGGGTGAGCGACGACCTGTTCGATGGGCTCACGGCGATGGCGGCGCTGAACGCGCGTCGGCAAGACCAGCTATTGAGGGTGGTGATCGTGGGCTACCTGACCGTGCCGCTGTCGATCCTCGCCCTGGTGGCCGAACTGGCCGGGGCCGATCTGATGAGCTTCGTGAGGGCGCACCAGAATATCACCCTGTGGATCGCCCTCACCCTAACCGCCGCGCCGGTGGGCTACATGATGAGCGCCTGGCGGGCCAAGCAGGTGATCAGCGTCTTGGACCTGATCCGCATAGAGCGCCAGCAGCGGCCCTATACCGCGCTGGAGCTGCGGGACGAGTAAGGCGCGCCCAAACATTTGTTCGAATTCCCTCTTCCGCTCGCCCCGAGCGGGACGCTAGTGTCGCGCCAAGCAAGAGGGAGACGAGCATGAAGGCCGCTGTTCTGCGCGAGGTGGGCAAGCCCCTCGAGATCGAGACCGTGGCCATCGGCAAGCCTGGCCCGCGCGAGGTGCTGATCCGCACCAAGGCCGCCGGCGTCTGCCACTCCGACCTGCACTTCGTCGAGGGCTCCTATCCCCACCCCCTGCCCGCTGTGCTGGGCCACGAGAGCGCCGGGATTGTCGAGGCGGTCGGCTCGGAAGTGCGGACGGTCAAGGTCGGCGACCACGTCATCACCTGCCTCAACCCTTATTGCGGCCACTGCGAGGTCTGCCTGACCGGCCACATGAACCTCTGCATCAGTCCCGAGACCCGCCGCGGCAAGGGCGAGGAACCGCGCCTCTTCAAGGAGGATCTCGGCGGCGAGCGCGGCCCGATGGCCCAGTTCCTGAACCTGTCGTCCTTCGCCGAGATGATGCTGGTGCACGAGCACGCCTGCGTGGCGGTGCGCAAGGACATGCCGTTCGACCGCGCCGCCCTGATCGGCTGCGCCGTGACGACGGGCGTCGGGGCGGTGATCCAGACCTCCAGCGTCCGAGCGGGCGAGACCGTGGCGGTGATCGGCTGCGGCGGCGTGGGCCTGGCGACGATCAACGGCGCGGCGATCGCCGGCGCGGGCCGGATCATCGCCATCGACCGCGTGCCCGCCAAGCTGGAGCTGGCCAAGACCTTCGGCGCGACGGACGTGATCGACGGCTCGCAGGTCGACGACATCGCCAAGGCGGTGATCGAGCTGACCGGGGGCGGCGTGCAGCACAGCTTCGAGGCCATCGGCCTGAAAGCCACCGCCGAGGCCTCGTTCAAGATGCTCAAGCGCGGCGGCACGGCCAACATCATCGGCATGATCCCGGTCGGCACCAAGATCGAGCTGCACGGCCCCGACTTCCTGGGCGAGCGCCGCATTCAGGGCAGCTACATGGGCTCCAACCGCTTCCCGGTCGACATGCCGCGGCTGGTGGACTTCTACATGTCGGGCAAGCTGAAGCTGGACGAGCTGATCTCGCGCCGGATCAAGCTGGAGGACGTCAACTCGGCCTTCGACGAGCTGAAGCGTGGCGAGCTGGCGCGATCGGTAATCGTGTTTGATTGAATTCTTTAGCGCCCCCCTCCGTCACGTCGCCTGTCGGCGCCGCGCCACCTCCCCCGCAAGCGGGGCAGGAGGGAGCCACTTCCTCCTCACCCGTGAAACGGGGGAGTTGGATCGGCGCGAAGCGACGAGACGGAGGGGGCGCCAAGTCCCAAGGCAAACATCTGGTCTAGTCCAGTTGTCACACAGCTGAAAAAGAAGTCGTGCTACCTCCGGCCTCAGCTTACCGGAGTTCCGCCATGCCCCAGATCGATCGCCGCGGCCTGCTGGCCGCCATCGGCGCCCTGACCCTGCCGCCCGCCCTGGCGCGCGCGGCCGCCATCGACGCCGACGTCCGCAGCGGCGCGATCCAGGACGTCGAGCACGTGGTGATCCTGATGCAGGAGAACCGGGGCTTCGACCACTATTTCGGGACGCTGAATGGCGTGCGCGGCTTTGGCGACCGCTTCCCGGTCCCGGTGCGAGACGCGGCGGGCCGCAAGGACGCCTCGGTCTTCGTCCAGGCCTATGACAAGGACAAGCTGCTGGCGCCGTTCCCCCTGAACAGCGCCCGGACCTTCGCTCACATGCGGGTCGAGGGCACGCCGCACAGCTGGACCGACGCCCAGGACGCCTGGGACCAGGGCCGCATGGACCGCTGGCCGGACGCCAAGCATCCCTGGTCGATGGGCTATTTCCAGCGCGCGGACATCCCGTTCCAATACGCCCTGGCCGAGACCTTCACCCTCTGCGACGCCTATCACTGCGCGACCCAGACGGGCACCAACACCAACCGCCTGTTCCTGTGGACCGGGACCAACGACCCGTTCGGCAAGGCCGGCGGCCCGTCGATCTCGAACAGCCACGACAACTTCGCCGAAAAGGGCGGGGCCAAGGAGTCCTACAGCTGGACCACCTATCCCGAGCGGCTGCTGAAGGCCGGGGTCTCCTGGCGCATCTACCAGGACATGGCCGACAACTTCACCGACAACCCGCTGGCCGGGTTCAAGGCCTATCGCGACGCCTACAAGGACCTGCCGGGTTCGGATCAGACACTGAAGACGCTAGGCCTGTCGACCTGGCACCTGGACAAGCTGCGCGAGGATGTCGTGGGCGGCCGCCTGCCGCAGGTCTCGTGGGTCATCGCTCCGGCCGCCGACTCCGAGCACCCCGGTCCGTCGAGCCCGGCGCAAGGCGCGGACTACACCGCCCGCGTGCTGGACGCCCTGACCGCCGATCCCAAGGTCTGGGCGCGGACGGTTTTGCTGGTGATGTTCGACGAGAACGACGGCTTCTTCGACCATATGCCGCCGCCCTCGCCCGCCTCGCGCGGCGCCGATGGCAAGCCGCTTGGCGGCTCGACGGTCGACGAGACGGGCATGCACCACCACGTGCGCAACCCGACCGAGGCCAAGTCCGAACGCGACGATCTGATGGGCCGTCCCTACGGCCTGGGTCCGCGCGTGCCGCTGTACGTCATCTCGCCGTGGAGCCGCGGCGGCTGGGTCAACAGCCAGGTGTTCGACCACACCTCCGTTATCCGCTTCCTGGAGGCGCGTTTTGGCGTGATGGAGCCGAACATCGCGCCCTGGCGGCGCGCGGTCTGCGGCGACCTGACCACCTGCTTCGACTTCAAGACGCCGAACGCCAAGCCGTTCGCGCCGCTGCCGCCGACGGCCGACGCCGCCAAGCGCGCCAATGGGCTTGGCCGCACCAAGCCGCCCACGCCGACCACCGTGGTCGCGCCGGTTCAGGCCATGGGTCCGCGGCCCTCGCGCGCCCTGCCCTACGCCCTGGCCGTCGACGCCGAGGTCCGCGACGGCGCCGCGCGCCTGAAGCTGGCCAACACCGGCGCGCACGCCGCCGTGCTGCACGTCTATGACAAGCTGCGGCTGGAGACGGTTCCGCGCCGCTACACCCTGGCGCCCGGGACCAGCCTGGAGGACGCCTGGCCGGCCGGCGCCTACGACCTGTGGGTGCTGGGCCCGAACGGCTTTCACCGCCGGTTCGCGGGGACCAGCGAAGGCGTCGAGATCACCGTCCGCCCCGAGGGCGACGCGCTCCGGGTCAGCGCCGTCAACAACGGTCAGGCGCCGCGCGCCCTGACCGTGGACGTCCTGGACGGCGAGAGCCTGAAGGTGACCCTGGCGCCGGGCGAGACCCGCTCCAAGGTCTTGCCGACCCGTCAGGGCTGGTACGACGTCACCGCCCGCCTCGACGGCGCTCCGGCCTGGCTGCGGCGCGTCTCGGGCCGCATCGAAACGGGCAAGGACTCGATCAGTGACCCGTGGATGGGCGGCCCGGCGGCGCTGAAGGTCTGAACTCCGACCTCCCCGGCGAATGCCGGGGCCCAGATCGAACCCACGGTGTGAGCTAAGTTCGCACAGTGCGTAGGCGCGCGCGCCCCAATCGTTCGAGATGAATCTGGGCCCCGGCATTCGCCGGGGAAATCGGATAGGGATTAGGTCCAGGATTCGTTCAGGACGCCGCCATGACCCTTCGCCACGCCGCTTCCCTCGCCGCCCTCGCCCTGGCCCTGACGGCCGCGCCCGCGATCGCGGCGCCCAAGGCTGACCCAGCCAAGACCGTCGGCAAGCTGGTCGCCTCGCCCGCCTTCAAGACGGCCGTCGCCAAGCTGGACGCCGACTTCGACCGCACGGTCGCCGACATCATCACCCTGACCGAGATCCCCGCCCCGCCCTTCAAGGAGGAAAAGCGGGCCAAGGCCTATCTCGAGATGCTGAAGGCGCACGGCCTGACCAACGTCGAGATGGACGCCGAGGGCAACGTCATGGGCGTGCGCCCCGGAACCGCGACCAAGGGCGCGGGCCCGTTCGTGGTGATCGCCGCCCACCTCGACACCGTCTTCCCCGAAGGCACGGACGTGACGGTCAAGCGTCAGGGGACCAAGCTGATGGCCCCGGGAATCGGCGACGACACCCGGGCTCTTTCGACCCTGCTGGCCTATCTGCGGGCCATGGACGCGGCGGGGATCAAGACCAAGAAGGACATCCTGTTCGTCGGCAATGTCGGCGAGGAAGGTCCGGGCGACCTGCGCGGCGTCCGCTACCTGTTCAACAAGGGCCCCTACAAGGGCCGGATCAGCGCCTTCTTCTCGATGGACGGGGCCAATCCCGAACAGATCGTCGATCAGGGTACGGGCTCGAAGCGCTACCGCGTGACCTTCTCGGGTCCGGGCGGCCACAGCTACGGCGCGTTCGGCATCGTCAATCCGATGGCGGCCATGTCCAAGGCCGTGACCGACCTCTACGCGGTCCAGCCGCCCAAGAGTCCCAAGACCACCTATTCGGCCAGCGTCACCGGCGGCGGCACCTCGGTGAACTCGATCCCGCACGACGTCTTCATGGAGTTCGACATGCGCTCGGAAAGCGCGGCCGAGCTCGCCAAGCTGGACCAGACGCTGATCGGCATTCTCGACAAGGCCGTGGCCGGCGAGAACGCCGCCCGCTCGACGCGCGCGGGCGCGGTCAGCTACACGGCCAAGGTGATCGGCGAGCGTCCGGCCGGCGCCACGCCCGAGACGGCGGAGATCTCGGTCCTGACCCAGGCGGCGATCACGGCCCTGGGCTACAAGCCCGTGCGAGAAGCGGGCTCGACGGACGCCAACATCCCGATGAGCCTGGGCGTGCCGGCCCTGACCATCGGCGCGGGCTTCCTGGGCGGTCGCGCCCACGCCCTCGACGAGTGGATCGACACCGAGAAAGCTCCGACCGTCAAGGGCATGAGCGTGGGCCTGGCGGCGCTGCTGGCCGTGGCGGGGGTGGAATAGCCCCTCAGGCCGCGCGGCTGGCGCGCCAGCCCGTCGAGCCGGCGTCCTGGCGCAGCTGGAAGCGCGCGGCCAGCTGAGCGATGTCGGCCGCCTCCTTGGCCAGCGACTGGCTGGCCGCCGTCGACTGCTCCACCATGGCCGCGTTCTGTTGCGTGGCCTGGTCCATGTGGTTCACGGCGGTGTTCACCTCGCGCAGGCCCGTGGCCTGTTCGCGCGACGAGCTGGCGATGTCAGCGACCAGCCGGCTGACGGCCCCGACCTGCTCGATGATCTTCTGCAGCGCCTGGCCGGTCTGCTCGACCAGCCCGACGCCCTCGGCCACCTCGCTGGTCGACTTGCCGATCAGCTGCTTGATCTCCTTGGCCGCGTCGGCCGAGCGCTGGGCCAGAGCCCGCACTTCCTGGGCGACCACGGCGAAGCCGCGGCCCGCCTCGCCGGCCCGCGCCGCTTCGACGCCCGCGTTCAGCGCCAGCAGATTGGTCTGGAAGGCGATCTCGTCGATCACCCCGATGATGTTGCCGATCTCGCGCGAGGAGCCTTCGATGCTGGACATGGCCTCGGTCGCCTGGCGCACGACCGAACCGCCCGCCTCGGCCGCGTCGCGGGCGGCCGTGGTGACCTCGGCCGCTTCCTTGGCGTTCTCGGCGGTGCGCTGGACGGTGGCGGTGATCTCGTCGAGGGCCGCGGCGGTCTCTTCCAGGCTGGCGGCCTGCTGCTCGATCCGGCGCGACATGTCGTAGGCGGCCGACGACAGCTCGTTGGCGCCGCCGGTGATGGTCTTCACCCCGGCCGAGACCTGGGCGACGGCGCTCTCCAGCGCCGAGGCGGCGGAGTTGAAGTCGGCGCGAAGCTGCTCGTAGGCGGCTGAGAAACGGGTGTCGATCTGAACGCGCAGGTCGCCGTCAGCCAGCGCCTTCAGCCCCTGGGCCAGCTGACTGACCACTTCGGCCTGCTCGGCGGCGGCGTGCTGCTCGGCCTCGCGCGCCTTGGCCTGCGCCTCGCGCATGGCGACGGTGTCGCGATAGTCCTGCCACAAGGCGATCAGGACATCCCGGCCGCCGATCTTGGCCGGGATGACGGTGGCCAGCACCGGCAGGAGCTCGCCGTCCAGCCGCTGGTGCAGCCATTCGAAACGGATGTAGCCCTTGGCGAAGGCTTCCTGAATCCGCGAGACGACCAGATCCTCGGATCGACCGCCGCACGGCTGCAGCTCGGGCGACAGACGGCTTGGCGTGACGCCCAGAAGATCCTTGCGCGCGCAGCCCATCAGCCGCTCCATCGCCGGATTGCAGTCGACGATCACGCCATTCTCAATGACGTAGTAGCAGTCCGGCGAATTCTCGAAGATGAAATTGGCCACGTCCTGGCGAGCGGTGTCTTCGGTCTTGCGTCGAAACATACGGGTCTCCTGTCAGGAGGAGACTAAGGGCCTTAAAGTAAACAAGATGTAGACTATGAACGGCCTGCACCGCGATACGGGCCGTTCTAAAGATGAAATTTCCACGACATCCAGAGGAATAAGGTTTCCGCTACGTCACCTCTAACCGCCGCAAGAAGAACGCGTGGGAAGAACGCTCAAACCCCAGGTCAGGCCGACAGGGCGATCAGCACCGCCGGGATCACCGTCCCGACACCCAGCAGGATCCAGGAGAGCGTCTTCTCGCGCCCATAGGCGACCGCCATCCAGGCGCCCAGCACGGTGGCGGCGGCCAGGGCGATCGAGACCAGCAGGAAGATCGCCTTCAGCAGCGTCACGGCCAGCTTGGGCTTGGCCGGGGTTTTGGCCTCGGGCACCTTGGCCTCAGGCGCCTTCGCGGTCGCCGGCGCCGCCTTGGCCGCTTCGGCGGCGGGCGGGCCAAGCCGCTTGCCGCGCGCCTTGTAGGCCTGGACCTTGTGGACCATGCCCAGCTTCTCGACCACGGGCGGCGGGACGTAACCCTCGCGCGCCTCGTGCAGCTTGTAGATCTGCAGCGCGCCGGTCAGGGCGAACAGCAGCACGCTGGGCGCGATCAGCAGGCCAAGATAGGTGTGAATACGGCGAACAGCCGCGAAGCGCAGAGCCGGGTTGCTGCGAGGCTTGGGCGGGCTGGCCATGTCGAAGCTCCCAGAGCGTTTAAGCTCAAGCTTCTCCCGCCGACCGCGACCGCGCCTAGCGCCAGATCAAATTCTATTCGCCCTTGCCGCCGTCCAGGTTCGCCAGCCTGGGCGTGTCCAGCACCGCGCCGCCATCGGCCAGCATGCGGTCGATGCGAGCCTTCCGCGACTTGAAGGCGGCCAGTTCCGAGCCCGCCAGCACCGTGCCCTGCGGGACCTTGGCGCCGATCGGATTGACTCGCTGGCCGCGCTGCCAGATCTCGTAGTGCAGGTGCGGGCCGGACGCGAGGCCCGTGGAGCCGACATAGGCCACCACCTGGCCCTGGCGGACCTTCACGCCCGGCCGGATGCCGGGGGCGTAGCGCGAGATGTGGCCGTAGCCGGTGTCCCAATTGCCCGAGTGGCGGATGCGCAGCCAGTTGCCGTAGCCGCCCCAACGACGGGCCTCCAGCACCACGCCGTCGCCGGCGGCCAGGATCGGCGTGCCCGTGCCCGCCCCGAAATCGACGCCTTGGTGGGCGCGGGTGTAGCCTAGCACCGGGTGCCTGCGCATGCCGAAGCGGGACGTGATCCGCGCGCCGTCGACCGGCGTGCGTAGCAGGAAGCCTTTGATGTTCTTGCCCAGCTCATCGAAGAACTGCGGCTTGCCCTCGCCGTCGCGGCGGTCGAAGGCGTAGAACCTCTGGCCCTTGACCTCGGCGTATTCCAGGTCGCCGGCCTCGATCGTACGGCCGCTCTCGGTGACCTTGCGCTCGAACACCAGGCAGAAGCGGTCGCCTTCCTGGATGTCGCGCGAAAAATCGATCTTGTGCGAGAACAGCTTGGCCGCCTGGCTGATCACCTGCGGGGTGCCGCCGACGCTGGCCACGCTCTCGTAGAACGAGCCGTTCATCTCGCCGCACGCGACCTTCTTCTCGTCGCGGACCTTTTCCTCCAGCTCGCGCAGGCGCAGGGCGCCGTCGAAGGTGCGCGAGACGGTCAGGGTCGAGGACGGGCTGGCCCGCATGGACAGGCCGATCAGCCGCGCCGGGCCCCGCTGGTCCCGACGTTGCGCGATGGCGGTCTCGAAGGCCATGCCGGCCTTGATGTTGACGGTGTCGATCGCGCCCTGCAGGACCGAGACGACTTGGCGAGCCTCTTCAGGCGTCACGCCGGCGCGCTGCACCGCGCCCAGCAGGGTCTCGCCTGGACGCACCTTGACTTCGACGTTCTCCGGACGCTCGAAGCCGGGCTGAGCCTCGGCGCCGGCGAAGGCGACGTGCTGCAGGGCGGCCAGGGCGGCGGGATCCAGCGCCGCCTTGTCGGCGGGGGCTTTCACGTCGTCGGCGGTCAGCTTCAGACCCAGGCCCAGAGCGGCCAGGCCGGCGACGGCGGTAAAGAGCCTCGGCGCCCAGCGCGTGGCGCTGCGTCGCGGATCGAATTCCTGCATCGTGCCCCCGTCGATATCGACGCCGCGCAAGTCAGTTGCGTACGGCCGGGAAGCCCCCCGGCGCCCGCGCCGGACCATGGTCACGCCGGTCACCGGCGGCAAGGACTATTCGGCGCTTCGGTCGATTTGTCACGGGGCGGAGCGAGTGGCAAGCTAAGCTTTTGACCTAAAAAGAAAACGCCCGCCGTTTCCGGCGGGCGTCTTGGGTACGCTTACTGAAGTGAGTCGCCTTAGGCGGCGTTGATCTGCTCGTTCGGGTCGCGCAGGACGTAGCCGCGGCCCCAGACGGTTTCGATGTGGTGCTTGCCGTGCGCCGAAGCGGCCAGCTTCTTGCGCAGCTTGCAGATGAAGACGTCGATGATCTTCAGCTCGGGCTCGTCCATGCCGCCGTACAGGTGGTTCAGGAACATTTCCTTGGTCAGGGTCGTGCCCTTACGCAGGGAGAGCAGCTCGAGCATCTGATATTCCTTGCCGGTCAGATGCACGCGGTTGCCGTTCACTTCGACGGTCTTGGCGTCGAGGTTGACGACGATGTCGCCAGTCTTGATGACCGACTGGGCGTGACCCTTCGAGCGACGGACCACCGCGTGGATGCGGGCGATCATTTCGTCCTTGTGGAAGGGCTTGGTCATGTAGTCGTCGGCGCCGCCGGCGAAGGTCTTGACCTTGGTGTCGATCTCCGACGAGCCCGACAGGATCATGATCGGCGTGTTGATCTTCGCGACCCGCAGGGTGCGCAGAACGTCGATGCCGCTCATGTCCGGGAGGTTCAGGTCCAGCAGGATCAGGTCGTAGTCATAGATCTTGCCCAGATCCACGCCTTCCTCGCCCAGATCGGTCGTATAGACGTTGAAGCCTTCGGACTTCAGCATCAATTCGATCGTCTGCGCGGTCGCGCTGTCATCCTCGATCAACAGTACGCGCATGAGCCCCTCCACGCCATTCAGGCGTAATTCGACGTCTTGGCGGAATGACCGCCGGTTAAACCCTTCGACCATCCTGCCGGAGAGTTAATTTAAGACTGGTTAATGGTGAATGTTCGTGTTGGTCGAATGGTTAATCTGATTTGCGAATCGGGTGCAAGCCGTCCGCTGACGCTTTGGCACATTGGTCGCAGGCGTCGCACCCAGCGTTTCCGGGCCTTCCAAAATGGGCTCGCCAAGGTCGGAAACCGATAACCGCCAAGCGTCACCGACCATCCGCAACCGTTAATCCGAGGTCGTAGCACAGGGCGGCCAAGCTGCTATTGCGGCGTTCTGTCGCGAGATTTCTGGCCGTTGCTTTGAGGCCGCCAGCGCTCTTCTCATCGTCGCCGATCCGAAACCTGCGACGCCGCGACGCGGCGTTTCAGATCAAGTTTTCGTCCGCCAGCCATCCTGCGGCCCGCAGCTTGGCGACCGAGGCGCGGCTGACCGGGGCGGTCTGACCGTCGACGAGGCGCAGGCGCAGGTTCCGGCCGTCGCGCTCGACGCCGACGATGGCCCGCCGCGCCACCCACCAGGAGCGGTGGGTCTGGAGGCCTTCGAGACCCGCGAGCCCGGCGGTGACCCGCGCCAGCGGCCCCATTTCGAGTCTGGATCCATGTTCGGTGCGCACCCGGACATAGTGGTCCTCCATCCTCAGATAGAGGACGGTGCCCGGATCGATGGTCGCGGCGGGCGCCGCCACCGGGACCAGCGCCTCGCGCGCGTGGGCGCGCGCGAGCGGGCGGATGCGGATGAAATAGTAGGCCAGGACGATCGGCGTCGTGATCGCCACGCATTGGCCGTACCAGGCCAGCGGCGTGACCAGCCGGCCGATCTCCGGCCACAGGGCGATCGCCACGAGGCGCAGCGGCGCGCCTTGCAGCAAGGCGCCGATCAGCACGACGGGCGGCAACACCGCCCAGTGCGGCCAATCCCGACGCCAGGCGAGCGCCAGGCCCAGCCGCGCCAGCCCGCTGATCACCGCCATGCCGGTGACGACGCTGCCGACCCAGTAGGCGATCCGGACCGGGACTCCGCCATTGAAGAAGCTGCCGAACGGCCCCATCAGCCCCAGCAGCACGCCGATGCCGACGGCGACGGCCAAGTCGATCGCCCATTCGCGGGCGGTTCCCAGCAGCGGCGGCATGGTGCGGACGGCGGTCATGTCCTTCGTATAGAGCCAGCTTTGGCGGAGTCGCCAGCCTGCGCCCGCTCGCCCGCCCGCGAACCCGTTCGCCCATTCGCGCAGCGGCGCTGGCGAAGACCCGTACCGACGGCGAAAGCGGCGACATCGTCATCCGCTCGAAGGACCGTCATGTCGCTCCGCGCCCTCCTCGCCGCCGCCCTGCTGACGGCGGCCGCCACCCCCGCCCTGGCCGCCAACGCCGGCTTCATGGTGCTGAAGCAGCCCCGCCCCGACGCGCCGCCGGTCGAGGTCGGGGTCTGGTATCCGACCGACGCCGCGCCCTCGCCGATGCGCCTGGGCCTGAACGCCCAGACCGTCGCCGCCGGCGCGCCGATCGTCGGCGAGCGCCTGCCGCTGATCGTGATGTCGCACGGCAACGGCGGCTCCTTCGCCGGCCACGCCGACACCGCCCAGGCCCTGGCCGAAGCCGGCTTCGTGGTCGCGGCGCTCACCCATCCCGGCGACAACTATCGCGACCAGAGCCGGGCCACGGCCATGACCGATCGCCCGGCCGCGGTATCCTCCCTGATCGGCTGGATGCTGGACGGCTCGCCCCTGAAGGCCAAGCTGGATACGGACCGCGTCGGCGCCTTCGGCTTCTCGTCCGGCGGCTTCACGGTGCTGGCGGCGGCGGGCGGCGAGCCGGACCTGTCGCGGATGGCCGACCACTGCCGCGCGGCTCCGAACAACTTCGACTGCAAGCTGACCGCCAGCCGGCCGGCGCCGGCGGGGGCCCTGACCGCGCCCTGGGTCCACGATCCGCGCATCAAGGCCGTGGTCGCCGCCGCCCCGGCGCTGGGCTTCACTTTCGGCGAGGATGGCCTGAGGGGGATCACCGCGCCGGTCCAGCTCTGGAAGGCGGCCGACGACCAGATCCTGCCCGGCGACGACTACGCCGAGGCCGTGCATCGGAACCTCAAGCGTCCGCACGACTATCGCGTGGTTGCGAACGCCGGGCATTTCGACTTCCTCGCGCCCTGCGCCACGACGCCGCCCGTCGACCTGGCCCATCTGTGCGCCAGCGCGCCGGGCTTCGACCGCCAGGCCTTCCACCGCGACTTCAACGCCGCCGTCGTCCGCTTCTTCACCGACCAATTGGTCGCACCCAAAGACGTCGCACCCGGGCGCTGATTTCATACCTGGTTAACCACGTTGCCCGACTGTGGCGACACGGAGGCAACGGCCAAGCTCGGCGCCGCCGCAGGGGTATCGGGGTCCAGCTTGCGTAGTCTCATCGCCGCCGTCGAACGTATCGACCCGCTGACCGTCTATGGCCGCGTGGCCGCCGTGAACGGTCTGCTGATCGAGGCGCGCGGCGGCCTGACTCGCCTGGCCGTCGGCGCCCGGGTCGAGATCGAGCGCCTGGGCCAGACGGCCCTGCCCGCCGAGGTCGTCGGCTTCCGCGAGACCCGCGCCCTGCTGATGCCGTTCGGCCCTGTCGAGGGCGTCGCGCCGGGCGCGGAGATTCGCATCGTTCCCGAAGGCGCCGTCGTACGCCCGACCAAGGCCTGGCTGGGCCGGATCATCAACGCCTTCGGCGAGCCGATCGACGGGCTTGGCCCCTTGCCCCAGGGCGAGGTCCCCTATCCGCTGAAGACCGCCCCGCCGCCGGCCCACGCCCGCGGCCGGGTGGGCGAGCGCCTGGATCTGGGCGTGCGGTCGATGAACGTCTTCACCACCACCTGCCGGGGCCAGCGCCTAGGCATCTTCGCCGGCTCGGGCGTCGGCAAGTCGGTGCTGCTCTCGATGCTGGCCAAGGAAGCCACCTGCGACGCCGTCGTCGTCGGCCTGATCGGCGAGCGGGGCCGCGAGGTCCGCGAGTTCGTCGAGGAGACCCTGGGCGAGGAAGGCCTGCGCCGCGCCGTCGTCGTCGTGGCGACTTCGGACGAGCCGGCCCTGACCCGCCGCCAGGCCGCCTACATGACCCTGGCGATCAGCGAGTACATGCGGGACCAGGACCTGGAAGTCCTGTGCCTGATGGACTCGGTCACCCGCTTCGCCATGGCCCAGCGCGAGATCGGCCTGGCCGCCGGCGAGCCGCCGACCACCAAGGGCTATACGCCCACTGTCTTCACCGAGCTGCCAAAGCTGCTGGAGCGCGCCGGGCCGGGCCCGATCCGCGCCGACGGCACCACCGCCGCCCCGATCACCGCCCTGTTCACCGTGCTGGTGGACGGCGACGACCACAACGAGCCGATCGCCGACGCCACGCGCGGTATCCTCGACGGCCACATCGTCATGGAGCGCGCCATCGCCGAGCGCGGCCGCTTCCCGGCCATCAACGTCCTGAAGTCGATCAGCCGGACCATGCCCGGCTGCCAGACCCCGGACGAGCGCGAGATCGTCAAGGGCGCGCGCCAGGTGATGGCCGCCTATTCGAACATGGAAGAGCTGATCCGCATCGGCGCCTATCGCGCCGGGGCCGACCCCGTGGTCGACCGCGCGATCCGTCTCAACCCCGCCATCGAGGCTTTCCTTAGCCAGGATAAGGAAGAGGCAACCAGTCTCGACGACTCCTTCGGCATGCTGGGCCAGATCCTGCAGAGTGAGTACTGATGACCAAGTGGGCCGCCTCGCTGATCCGCATCTCCACCCACGAGGTCGAGACCCTGCAAAAGCGCCTCGCCGAGATCGTCGAGCGCCGTACCGCGGCCGAACTGCGGGTGGCCATGCTGGACGCCGAGGCGGAAGCCGAAGCCAAGCGGGCCGAGGGCGACGCTAACGCTGGCTGGTACATGATCGGCTATCGCGAGGGGCATAAGCGCCGTCGCGCCGAGATGCTGGCCCAGATCGAGCTCTGCCAAGAGGAAGAGGTCGGCGCGCGCGACGCCCTGGCCGAAGCCTTCGAGAACCTCAAGAAGTACGAGCACGTCGCCGAGCAGGCCAAGGTGCTGGCCGCCAAGAAGCAGGGCGCCTTCGAAGCCGCTCAGCTGGACGAGCTGGGCCTGCGCCGCAAGGCCGCCGGGTTCTAGATTTTAGATCCCGATCTCCCCGGCGAACGCCGGGGCCCAGATTCACCAGGAGAGGTTTGGGTGCTCGCGCTCAGCCGCATCACCAAACCCACATAGCCTTTCGACTTCGATCTGGGTCCCGGCATTCGCCGGGAAGGTCGGATGGAAAGGAAATCTCAAGTCGCTTGGCCCATATCCACGGCATGAGCCTCATTCACGCGCTTCAGGAAACCGGCAGCGCCAATTCGCTGGCGACGCGGTTCCGCCGCGCGCGGGCCGCGCATGTCGTCGCCCTGATCGAGAAGACCTTCGCCGAGCGCGGCCAGTGCCGCATCGCCGACCTGGGCGGCGAGCCGGCCTATTGGCGGCTGTTGTTCGACCACGACTTCCTGGCGTCGCGGAAGGTCCATGTCAGCCTGTTCAATCCGCAGCCGTTCACGGTGGACGATCCGCTGTTCAGCGCCGTGGTCGGCGACGCCTGCGATCTCTCGGACCACGCCGATCTCAGCTTCGACCTGGTCCATTCGAACTCGGTTGTCGAGCACGTCGGCGACTGGCCGCGCATGGAGGCCTTCGCCCGCGAATGCCGCCGCCTTGCGCCGCGTTACTACGTCCAAACGCCCTATTTCTGGTTCCCGATCGAGCCGCACTTCTCCGCGCCGTTCTTCCACTGGCGCTCGGAGCAGGCGCGGGCCCGCATGCTGCTGAAGCGGGGCTATGGCTGGTGGCCCAAGGCCGCCGACATGGGCGAGGCGATGCGCGCGGTCCAGCACGCCCGCCTGCTGGACAAGGGCCAGTTCAAGTTCCTCTTCCCCGACGCCCGGCATGTGGATGAGAAGATCTTGGTCGTCACCAAGTCGTTGATCGCGATCCGCGACTAGCGCCCGGGGCCTCGCCGGAGCACTTGCCGCTTTACGCCCGCGAGCTATCGTGAGGCATGGGTCCTCTCTCAAACTATCCGCCGGATCTTAGGCGCGCGATCCTGAAACTCTGGCGCCCGAGCTCGCCGTTCTGGGCCTTCCGCGCCAGTTCAGGTCTGGACCGGCGCAAGGCGCATGAGGTCGAGATCAGGATCGATGTTCCTCCGGAGCGGCTCGCTGGCCGCCTGGATTTCCCTGGATGGCGCGTCGTAAAGACAACCGAGGACGGCAGGGTGTTCTTGAGGCGCGAACAGCCTCTGACCAACGCGGCCCTAAGACAGCTTTCCAGGGAGGCGGTCGTCCTCGCGCGCGCGCACGACGGCGGATTCCGTTCGTGGATGCACAAGCCCGACTTGGAAGACTAGTCGAACCGCGCGAAGACCTTGTGCGCGAAGGTCGCCAGGACGTTGTCGACCTGATCCCAGCGGACCGTGCGCCAATCGATTTCCGTGTCCGCCCCATTGTGATCGATGGGCCCGGGAAACATCCCGCCATAGATGACGTCCACCAGACCTGCTTCGCCGGCCGAAAAAGCGATGTAGGGCAGCGGCTGGCCAGCGGGGTGATCCGGGCGCTTGATCTCCAGGCGGTGCTTGGCCGCCTCGCCTTCGCCGCTCACCTCATAGCGCGCCTCGAACCCGTGCGCGCGGGCGCGTTCGGCCAGCGCGTTCAGCTGAGGCGTCAGCCTCTCCTGGGCGGACTGACCAAAGGTGGGCCGGTCCAGGTCGGGTCGCTCCGGGATGGCGCTCTCGTCGACCTGCGGCGCAGTAGGGACCGCCGCGGTTCGAGACCTTGCGGGCCTCCGCACCCGAAACCCGAAGATCGACGCGATACAGCCGATCACAATCAGGGCCGCCACGACGTTGGGCAGGCTTTCAAGGAACTCGATACGCATAAAACGCCTCCGGCTTCGGTAGGCCACCGACGCCGTTCGCTAACATTGTCCTGGATCAAGTGAAGCCGGGGGCGGGCGGCCTCGGCTGGCGCCGCCTGCGGCGCCGGCCCGTCATGCTCAAGGTTAATTCGAAGTCATGAAGGTCTTGTAAGTTGAGCGGCAAGATCAGCGCCCGTAAACCCCGCCGCTCCGGCGCGTAACGCCGTTTTTTAAACATCAATTGGCGAGCCTAGACCCAGGCGCGCGACCGTTGTCGCGCGTCGTGATTCCCGCTGCGCCCAGTCATCAGGGGTATATCGTGATCCATCATCTTTCCGTCAGCGCCATAGACCCTCAAGGCGTCGCGGAATTCTTCGCCGACATCATGGGCGGCGTCGCCGTCGACTTCACACCCAATCCGGGTAGCCAAATGGTGTTCAAGGCCGACGACATGGGCACCGCCATCGAAATCTATCCGGCCGGCAGCGTCATGGTCCCGAACGGCGATCCCGGCGCGGTGTTCGTGCGTCAAGCGGAGGCCGCCGAGCGCCGCTCGCCGACCCACTTCGCGCTCAGCGTCTCGATGGAGCGCCAGGCGGTTCTGGACCGCGCGGCCGCCAAGGGCTGGGACGCCTTCGTCTGCGATCGCGGCGGCCATTTCCACGTGATCGAGGTGTGGGTCGAGAACGCCTGGCTGGTCGAGATCCTGCCGCTGGATTTCGCCGCCGAATATCTGAGCTTCGCCAATGCGGTGACCGAGATGGCCAATCCGGACGCGGCCCTCGACACCCACCAGCCACAGGCGCGCACTTTGGAGCATGCCTGAGGGTGAGCGGGGCGGCGCTCCCCCGAACGCCGCCCCGTCTTGCCTCGTCGACCTCCGCATTACGACGAGTTCACTTTCGTCGCTACAAATGTAGCGCTACGACTGTAGCGAACCAGCCAGCGGAGGCCGCCCTTGATCGACGCCCTGCCACGCCGCGAACGCGAGGTCTTCGAGACACTGTGCCGGCTCGAAACCGGCACGACCGCCGAGGTCCGCGCCGCCCTCGCCGATCCCTTGAGCGACTCCGCCGTTCGCACCCTTCTGGCGCGCCTTGAGAACAAGGGGCTGGTCGAGCGCTCGCCCGGCGCGCACGGCGTCGCCTATCGCCCCGCCCAGGCCACCGAGACCGTCGCGGTCGGCGCCCTGCGCAGGCTGATCGACACCTTCTTCGCCGGCTCGGCCGCCAGCGCCGCCAGCGCCCTGCTGGGCCTGGGCCAAAAGCTGACGCCGGACGAGGCCGCCGCCCTCGAGGCGATGATCGACAAGGCCGTGGAAACCAAGGGTGGGGAGGACAGGCAATGACCTGGACGCTGCTGATCTCGCTGCTGGTCAAGTCAAGCCTGGTCACGGGCGCGGGCCTGGCCGCCTCGCGTCACCTGACTCAGCGCCCGGTCGAGCGGGTCGACATCCTGCGCGGGACCATCTGCCTGCTGCTGGCCCTGCCGGTGATCATGAACACCCTGCCGCAGATCGAGCTGGCGCTGCTGCCGCCGCTCGCGGACGCCCCCATCGCCCTCC
This sequence comes from Caulobacter sp. CCH9-E1, assembly GCF_001556515.1. Classification (GTDB taxonomy): domain Bacteria; phylum Pseudomonadota; class Alphaproteobacteria; order Caulobacterales; family Caulobacteraceae; genus Caulobacter. Next base: position 42,513 of record NZ_LSJA01000099.1, read on the forward strand.
AGAACGCCCCGATCGCGCCGCCCCTCCCCGAAGCCTCCGCCCCGGCCTGGATGACCCCGGGCGCGATCCTGGGCGGCCTGTGGCTGCTGGGCGCGGCCCTGATCAGCGGGCGTTTGGCTTTGGGTCTGCGCACCCTGACCCGTTGGACCCGGAAGGCCGAGCCGGTCACCTGCTCCGCCTGGCTGGCGCCGATCGAGGACCTGCCGCCGGCGGACCGCCCCAACCTGGTGTGCACCGATCGCGTGGCCGGCCCCTTGAGCTGGGGCGTCGCGCCGGGGGCCATCCTGATCGACCCCGCCACCCTGGCCGAGCGCCACACCGCGCCGGCGATCATGGCCCACGAGCTGGCGCATCTGCGCCGTCATGACTGGATCTTCCTGCTGATCTCGCGGGTCGTGGTGGCGATCTTCTGGTTCAACCCGCTGGTCTGGCGCCTGCACGCCGTCCTGCGTGAACGCTCGGAGGAAGCCGCCGACGCCGCCGCGCTGGGCTTCGTCGACCGCGCCCTCTACGCCCGCACCCTGGTGCGCCTGGCCGCGCATCCCGCGCCCCTGCTGGCCCCGGTCGCCTCCCTGCCGATGGCCGCCGACAGCCGGACGCTGAAATCGAGGATCGCCAACATCATGATCGACACGCCCGCCCGCCGCCGCCCGCTGACCGTCGCGCTCTGCATCGGCGCCATCGCGCTGGTCGCCGCGC
>NZ_LSJA01000100.1 GCF_001556515.1 Caulobacter sp. CCH9-E1
AGCGCCTCGACCGGCCGCTCCTCACGCTAGCTCATCTCCATCACACGAGGTGGTCCGAAGGACCGGGGGGGGCAGTACTTCCGCCCCGGCCACTTCCCCCTCCGTCGTCTCTTCGAGCCGACACCTCCCCCGCTAGGGGGAGGATTGTCTTGTCGTGGCCGCCCTTCAGCGCCATCTCTTCTCCCATGACCGACGACATCCTCGATCGCGCCGCCGACGCCGCCCTGGCCCTCGCTGCGAACCAGCCCTGGCCGACCGTGTCGCTGCGCGAGATCGCGGTGAAGGCCGAGATCCCGTTCCCGGACCTCTACGCCAAGGCTAGCAGCCGCCTGGCGGTGCTGGCCCACGTGTCCGAGCGTTTCGACCGCGCGGCGCTGGCGATCGACTATCCGCAAGGCTCCAACGCCCAGGACCGGCTGTTCGACGCGGTCATGGCCCGGCTCGAGGCGATGGAGCCGCATCGCACGGCCTTGCTGAACATCGCCAAGGCGCAAGGACCGGTGATCGCCGCGGCGCGTTTTCCGTTGATCGCCCGCGCCCTGCTGGAAGCCGCCGGCGTTCCCGCCACCCCGCCGCGCCTGCTGGCCATGGCGGTCGTGTGGGGCCGCGTGGTCCAGGTCTGGCGCGAGGACGACGCGGCCCTCAACAGGACCATGGCCGAACTGGACAAGCGCCTGAAGCAGATGGCCCAGCGTCTGGGCATGATCGGGGCGGGGTTCTAGGGGGGCTGAAGATGCTCCCCCGCGATGCGGGGGAGCTGTCGCGGAGCGACTGAGGGGGCCAATGCGGCCTAAACCGAGCTCGCCCCCTCCGGC
>NZ_LSJA01000101.1 GCF_001556515.1 Caulobacter sp. CCH9-E1
CTCATGCCGCTGCACGGGGACCTCGCAGCAGGTCGTAGCGGGCGCAGTCGGCGATGGGCGGATGACGCAGGACCAGCGCCTCGCAGGTGGTGATCGGCTGTGGCGCTGGCGGCTCGCGGCGCCGGGCAAGGATGTTGAGGATGACCTCGTCGCTGGCGGCGCCGGCATCCAGGGCCTCGCGGACGGCGTCATCGACCTCATCAAGGCCATCGACCAGCACCGCCGCCAGCACGCGCACGAACCGGCGGTCGGCTTCGTCGCCACGACCCAGCTTCTTCCTCAACCGGGTCAGGGCTGGTGGCAGAGTCCAATCTTGGAATGGCGCGCCATTGCGCAAGCTCCCGGGCTTGCGGGCCAGAACCGGCAGGTAGTGCCAGGGATCATAGATCGTCCGGCCTCGGCCGAAGGATCGGACGTGCTCGGCCACCACTTCGCCGGCGCAGCGCACGACGATCCGATCGGCATAGGCGCGCACTTGCACCGTGCGCTTGGCGGCCCTGGCCATCACCGAGTAGCGGTTGCGGTCGAAGGTGATCAGGCAGGTGCCGGTCACCGCGTGCTCGACCTCGTGGAAGCCGTCGAACGGCGCCAAGATCGCCTGCAGCGCCGGCCGCTCGGCCTCAAGGGCCTGGGCCAAGGTGATCTCGCGCTGCTCGGGATGGGGGTGTAGGCGCGCCCAGCGGCGGCACTCGGCCTCCAGCCAGCCGTTCAGCTCTTCCAGGCTGGCGAACCGCAAGCGCGGTTTGAAGAACCGCTCCCGGCTGGTCTGCACCTGGTTCTCGACCTGGCCCTTCTCCCAGCCTGCGGCGGGCGTGCAAGCAGTCGGTTCGAACATGTAATGATCGGCCATCAGCAGGAAGCGACGGTTGAAGACCCGCTGTTTGCCCACGAACACCGCGTCCACGGCGGTCTTCATGTTGTCGTAGATGCCCCGCGTGGGGACCCCGCCGAAGAAGGCGAACGCCCGGGCATGGGCGTCGAACACCATCTCCTGGGTCTCACGCGGATAAACCCTGACGTAGACCGCACGCGACGCGCAAAGCCGAACATGGGCCGCCTTCACCCGCATCGGCTGGCCGGCGACCTCCACGTCCTCATGACTGAAGTCGAACTGGAACGCCTCGCCCGGCGCGAACATCAGCGGCACGAACGCTGTCCCGCCATCGCCGGGCGCCGTCTTGGTCTCCTCGCGCCAGCGGGCCGCGTAACGACGGACCGAGTCATAGGAGCCGTCGTAGCCTTCCTGGACCAACAGGTCCCAGACCCGCGTCAGTCGCAAACGGTCCCGCCGGGGCCGCGCCTCGTTCTCCGTCAGAAGTTGCACAAGCCGATCATGCACCGGCCCGATCTTCGGAAACGGCTGCGTCGTCCGCTGATAGCTGAACGCGCCTTCCTCCGCCCGGATCGCCTTGCGCACGACCTTCCGCGACAGTCTCAAATCCCGACAGATCGCCTTGATCGGCTTGCCCGCCGCATACTCACGGCGAATCCGCACCACTGTCTCCACCACCAACATCCCGATCTCGACCGCCCGGTTGAACCAAGCCGCCGTGCCTAAACCATCGGAATGAGGGGTCCCTTTTAGGCGCCTATCACCCCGCTAAGGGGGTCCTTCTTCCACGCCGCTGCACA
>NZ_LSJA01000102.1 GCF_001556515.1 Caulobacter sp. CCH9-E1
GGACCGCGCGCGGGCGGCGTAGACGCGCTGCATGGCCGCGCCGACGGCGGTCAGGATGTCCAGCTGGGTAGGCGTCGGGTCGCCCCCGGTGAAGCCCTCTGGGAACTCGTCCTTGATGTAGTTGGTCGAGATCTTGCCCGAGCGGAACCGCTCCTGGTCCATCACCGCGGCCAGGAACGGGATGTTCTGGCCCAGGCCCTCGATGTGGAAGTCCTCCAGCGCCCGGCCCATGCCGTCGATCGCCGCGCTCCGGGTTGGCGCCCAGGTGCAGAGCTTGGAGATCATCGGGTCGTAGAACATCGAGATCTCGTCGCCCTCGCGGACGCCGGCGTCGTTGCGGACCGTGTAGCCGTCCTTCTCGCCCTCCGAGGGCGGGTCGTAGCGGACCAGGCGGCCGATGCTGGGCAGGAACTTGCGGTACGGATCCTCGGCGTAGATGCGGCTCTCGATGGCCCAGCCGTTGATCTTCAGGTCCTTCTGTTCGAAGGCCAGCGTCTCGCCCCAGGCCGAGCGGATCATCTGCTCGACCAGATCAAGGCCCGTGATCAGCTCGGTGACCGGATGCTCGACCTGCAGGCGGGTGTTCATCTCCAGGAAGAAGAAGCTCTTGTCCTGGCCGGCGACGAACTCGACCGTGCCGGCCGAGTCATAGTTCACCGCCTTGGCCAGGGCGACGGCCTGGGCGCCCATGGCCGCGCGGGTCGCTTCGTCCAGAAGCGGGCTGGGGGCCTCCTCGATGACCTTCTGGTTGCGGCGCTGGATCGAGCATTCGCGCTCGAACAGGTGGACGACATTGCCGTGCTTGTCGCCCAGCACCTGGATCTCGATGTGGCGCGGGCTCTCGATGAACTTCTCGATGAAGATCCGGTCATCGCCGAAGCTGGCCTTGGCCTCGGCGCGCACGGCGGGGAAGCCCTCCTCGACGTCCTGGCGGGTCCAGGCGACGCGAATGCCCTTGCCGCCGCCGCCGGCCGAGGCCTTGATCATCACCGGATAGCCGATCTGCTCGGAGATCTTCACCGCCTCGGCCGTGTCGGCGATCTCGCCGATGTGCCCCGGCACGCAGGAGACCCCAGCCTGGGCCGCGAACTTCTTGCTCTCGATCTTGTCGCCCATCGCCTGGATGGCGCCGGGGTTGGGGCCGATGAACACGATCCCCTCGTCGGCGCAGCGCTGGGCGAAGCTGGCGTTCTCCGACAGGAAGCCGAAGCCCGGATGGATGGCCTGGGCGCCCGTCTGCTTGCAGGCGCCGATGATCTTGTCGGCCACGAGATAGGACTGGGCGGCGGGCGACGGGCCGATGTGCACGGTCTCGTCGGCCATCTCGACCGCCAGGCTGCCGGCGTCGGCGTCGGAATAGACCACCACCGTGGCGATCCCCAGCCGGCGGCACGTCTTGATGACCCGAACGGCGATCTCGCCGCGGTTGGCGATCAGGATCTTGCTGAACATC
>NZ_LSJA01000103.1 GCF_001556515.1 Caulobacter sp. CCH9-E1
GGCGCTGGCCGCCGGACTGGGCGAACGGCAGGTAGCCCAGCTCGTCGAGCACCACGACGTCCAGACGTGAGAGCTGGGCGGCCAAGGCGCCGGTCTTGCCGCGCCGGGCCTCGTCCTCAAGGCGGTTCACCAGATCGACGGTGTTGAAGTAGCGGCCACGGGCGCCGGCCCGCACGACGTTGGCGGTGATGGCGATGGCCAGGTGGGTCTTGCCGGTGCCCGTGCCGCCGACCAGGACGATGTTGCGGTGATCGGCCAGGAACGAGCCGCTGTGCAGGGCGCGGACCAGGCCCTCATTGATCGGCGAGCCGTCGAAGGTGAAGCGCGCCAGATCCTTCATCGCCGGCAGCTTGGCGGCGGTGATCCGGTAGCGGATGGAGGCGGCCTGGCGGTGCGCGGTCTCGGCCTTGAGCAGGTCGGCCAGCATCTCCAAGGCGGTGCGGTTGCGCTGCAGGCCCGTGGTCACCGCGTCGTCGAACGCGGCGGCCATGCCCTTCAGGCCCAGCTGACCCAGGGCCTCGATCATCTCATGCCGCTGCACGGGGACCTCGCAGCAGGTCGTAGCGGGCGCAG
>NZ_LSJA01000104.1 GCF_001556515.1 Caulobacter sp. CCH9-E1
TAAGAGCGGCTGTAGCTGGCGTAGAGGGCGAGCGGTTCCACCAGCTTGAAGACCAGGCCGGCGCGCGGCGACCAGAGCTTGTCGCTCGTCGCGAACACAGCGCCGGTCCGGTTGTTGCGGAAGTTCACGTCGAACCGATCATAGCGCAGCCCGACGATCGCCTGCAGGCGGCCGGTGAGCTGGATCTGGTCCTGCGCGTAGGCCGCGGCGATCTTGGCGACGCCGTGGTTGTCGGCGTCGGTGGCGCTCTGCCGATAGGTGACCGGA
>NZ_LSJA01000105.1 GCF_001556515.1 Caulobacter sp. CCH9-E1
GAGCGACCATGAAGAGGTCGAAGTTCAGTGAGGCGCAGGTAGCGTTTATCCTGCGTCAGGCAGACGAGGGCGCCACGGTTGGCGAGGTCTGCCGCAAGGCGGGAATTTCCGAGGCGACGTTCTACGTCTGGCGCAAGAAATACGCTGGCCTGATGCCGTCGGAGATGAAGCGGCTGCGCCAACTCGAGGATGAAAACGCCCGGCTCAAACGGATCGTGGCGGACCTGTCGCTCGACAAGGAGATGCTGCAGGACGTCATCAAGCGAAAGCTTTAGGACCTGCCCGGCGCCGCCAGCTCGTGGATTATCTGCGAGCGGCCTGGCAGGTCAGCATCCGACGCGCCTGCGGGGCGCTCCAGGCGGAACGATCCAGCTATCACTACAAGGGCAAGCGGACCGATCCTGTCGCCCTGAAGAAGCGGATCAAGGAGATTGCCGAGACGCGGGTTCGCTACGGCTACCGGCGGATCACGGTGCTGCTCAAACGCGAGGGATGGCCGGTCAATGGTGTGCAGCGGCGTGGAAGAAGGACCCCCTTAGCGGGGTGATAGGCGCCTAAAAGG
>NZ_LSJA01000106.1 GCF_001556515.1 Caulobacter sp. CCH9-E1
GCTGCGGGGTCTGGGCGTGGGCGGCGCCGGCGGCCAGGGGGGCGGCGAGCGCTGCGGCGAGGGCCAGGGGAGCAAGAAGGCGCATGGGGACTTTCAGGACTCAAAGCGGTGAGGCGTCACCGTAGCGATCCTTGATCGGAACTTCGCGGCGAAATTTGGGGCCCTTCTCCCCTTGCGGGAGAAGGTGGCCGCCGCAGGCGGACGGATGAGGGGTCGCACAGCGGCGCCACCGCGCGGCGGACCTGGCTTTCACCCCCTCATCCGGCGCTTCGCGCCACCTTCTCCCGCAAGGGGAGAAGGGATTCAGTTCTCCGCCCCGTGCGCATAGACCCCCAGCATCGTCCCGACGAAGCCGCCGGCGACCTTGGTGCTCAGCGACGTCCCATCCGCCCCGGCCTTCAGCGTTTCCCACTTCCCGGGCGCGGTCCCGTAGGCGAAGTCCAGCGCTCCCGCCTTGACGTCGATCTTCAGGTTCAGCGGTTGGCCGGTCTTGAGGGAAACCGGCTTTTCGGCCACCACCACGCCATCGACCGGATCGCCCTTGCCGGTCCGCTTCTCGACCCGCACCAGCGTCTTGCCGCCGTCGCGGACCAGGCCCACGAACCAGTAGAAGTCGTCGGACTGCAGGGCCACCAGGCCCGCCTTGTCGCCGTCGGCCTTGGGCGTGAAGCGCACGGTGGTCTGGGCGGTGGCGTTCATGTGCTGCTGGCGGCGCGCCCAGATCGAGGGCTGCTCCTGGCCGCCCAGCTTGTCCTTGCGGGCTTCCAGGCTCAGCGTCCCGCCCTTCACCGACCACCAGCGCGAGGTCGGGATGCGCATGGTCATCCAGCCCGGGGGCAGTTCGGGGCCCGCGAAGCTCTCGGCCGCCTTGAACGGGCCCGAGGTCGGCGGGGCCGGCGTCTTGGGCAATTTGGGCGCATCGGCGACGTACGGAATGGTCTTGCCGTTCTCCAGGATCACCGGCCAGCCGTCCTTCCACTCGACCGGCAGCAGGAAGGTCTCGCGGCCGGTGTTGTAGAGGTCGTCGCCATAGGGCCGCACGGCCAGGAAGGTCGCCCACCACTTGCCGTCGGGCGTATCGACGATGTCGGCGTGGCCGGCCGAGGTGATCGGCAGCGGGCGGTCCTTGGGCAGGCCGCGCTGGGTCAGGATCGGGTTCTTGTCATAGGGAATGTAAGGTCCGGTGACGGCCTTGGACCGCAGAACGACCTGGCTGTGGCCCTCGGCCGTGCCGCCCTCGGCGGCGGTCAGATAGTACCAGCCGTCCTTCTTCAGAATGTGCGGGCCCTCGGGCCAGATCGGCTTGGTCGAGGGATCGACGCCCTTGTCCAGCAGCACCGTGCGCGGGCCGATCGTCTTCTTAGCTTTCGGGTCGTATTCCTGGATCCAGATGGCGCGGTGGCCCTGGTACTCCGCCGGTCCCGGCGGCTCCTCGTTGTTGACGATCCAGCCCCGGCCGTCATCGTCGAAGAACAGCGAGGCGTCGATGCCGCCCACCTGCGGCAGCCACACCGGATCCGACCACGGCCCCTTCGGGTCCTTGGCGGTGATCAGGAAGTTGCCGCCGCAGTCGACGCAGGTGTTGAGGATGTAAAAGAGGCCGTCGTGGTGGGTGATGGCCGGGGCGAACACCGCCCGCGACAGGCCCAGGCGCTTGAAATCCAGCATGCCCGGCCGGTCGATGGCGTTGCCGATCTGGGTCCAGTTCACCAGGTCGGTGGAGTGGTGGATCGGCAGGCCCGGGAAATAGGCGAAGGTCGAGTTGACCAGGTAGTAGTCCTTGCCAACCCGCGTGATGCTGGGGTCGGGATAGAAGCCCTGGACGACCGGGTTTCGGTACTGCCCCGGCCCCGCCTTGATCACGTCGGAAGGGTCGCTGCCCTGATAGACAAAGTTGCTGAAGGCTGCGGTGTTGGGCGCGGCTTGAGCCGTCATCGGCGCCAGAGCGGGGGCGGCCAGCAGGGCCAGGGTCATTGCCGTTCGGATCATCGCTGACTCCTTCAACTTCAACTACATAAGGCGTGTCATCCCGGAAGCCTCGCAGAGGCTATCCGGGACCCAGGGGGTGCGGGAAC
>NZ_LSJA01000107.1 GCF_001556515.1 Caulobacter sp. CCH9-E1
GCATCACCTGAGCCGCGTCGCGGGTGTTGGCGAACTGCTGCAGGCAGCGGCCCATTTGGTCTTCAAAGCCACCGGCGGCCGAAGCGGCCTGAGCCACGAAGAAGCTGCCCGCGAGACCCGCGGCGATCGCGATCGAGAATTTCATAAGAGGCGCCCATCCCTTGTGTGCGGCAAACAAACTTGATGCGCGGTTTGTCGCAGAGAAGAGCTAATGAACGCCCAAGCATCGCGGTTAATCGTTTGCCAATATGGTGAACGGCGCGCGGGGCGTTAGGCTTACCGCCGCGCGCGTTTGTCCGCCTCTAGCGGGCGGTCCGCTCCACCAGATCCGCCAGCGCCTCGGCCGCGTCAGGCTTGGCCACCGAGCGGGCGCCCGCCGCCATCCGGCCCAGACGCTCCGGATCCTTGAGCAGGGCGTTCAGCGCGCCGGCCATGGCGTCGACCGTCAACTCGTCCTCGAGGCACACGGCCGCGCCGCCCGCCTCTTCCAAGAGCTTGGCGTTGAATCGCTGGTGGTCGTCGGCGGCGATCTTCAGCGGCACCAGGATCGACGGCCGGCCGGCCACCGCCAGCTCGGTGCAGGTCGAGGCGCCCGAACGGCCAATGACCAGGTGCGACTGGCGCAGATAGCCGGCCATGTCGCGGAAGAACGGCGCGACCTCGCAGTCGACCATGGCGTTGCGATAGGTCTTGCGGGCCTGCTCCATGCTCTCGGGCCGCGCCTGCTGGAAGACCTTCAGACGCGAGCGCAGGTCCTCGGGCAGCTTGGCCACGGCTTCGGGGATCAGCTCCGACAGCAGGCGCGCGCCCTGGCTGCCGCCGGTGACCAGGATGCGCAGCTGCACCTCGGGCGGCATATACGGAACGTCGTACAGCGCGCGGACCGGCGGACGAACCGGATTGCCGACCACATGGGCGCGGGACTTCACGGACGGCTTGGCCATCTCCAGGGTCGGGAAGGCGCAGGCGACCTCGTCGACCTTGGACGCCAGGAAGCGATTAACCCGGCCCAGGACCGCGTTCTGTTCATGAATAACGGTGCGCCGTCCCTGGCTCAGCGCGCCCAGCAGCGCGGGCAAGGCGGGGTAGCCGCCGAACCCGACGACGACCGCCGGATCCAGGCGCTTGAAGGCCGCCCGGGCCTCCATCACGCCTTGCAGCACGACGACGCCGGCCTTGACCATGCCCAGCGGGTCATTGGCCTTGGCGGTGGCGGCCGACAGGGCCAGGCGCTCCTGGGCCGGGAACTTGTCCGCATAGAGCGCGCCGCGCTCGTCGGTGGCCAGTACGATGCGCCAGCCGCGCGCGGCCAGCGCTTCGGCCAAGGCCTGAGCGGGGAACAGATGTCCGCCGGTTCCGCCGGCGGCGACGATAGCCAGCTTGTTCATGTCAGGCGTAGGCGCCCTGCGGGGCGAGCTCGCCCGTCACGCCGTAAGCGCCGGGACGCTTCCGCACCAAGGCCAGGGCCATGCCCAGCGTCAAACCCATCGCGAGCATCGAAGAGCCCCCGTAACTGATGAACGGGAGCGTCATGCCCTTCGTCGGGATCATGTTCAAGTTCACCGCGATATTGATCAGGGCCTGCTGACCCAAAAGCACGAAAAGACCGGCCGCCGCGACCTGCTCGAAAGGATCGTTCAGCTTCATGGCCTTGTAGAGGCCGCGCACCACCACGAAGGCGAAAAGCGCGATCAGGGCCCAGGAAAAGACGAGGCCGTACTCCTCGGCGGCGACCGAATAGATGAAGTCGGTGTGCAGGTCGGGCACGTGGCGCTTCATCACGCCCTCCCCCGGCCCCCGGCCGAACAGGCCGCCGGCGCGGATGGCCTCGGCGGCGCGGGTGATCTGGTGGGTGTCGGCCTGGTCGGGGCTGAGGAACTTCTGCACCCGGGCGTGCACGTGGTCGAACAGAAAATAGGTCGAGCACAGCCCCGCCACGGCCACGCCGCCCAAGCCCATGATCCAAGAGATCGGCACGCCGGCCATCCAGAAGGCCGCGCCGAAGGCCACGGTGATCAGCACGGTCTGGCCGACGTCGGGCTGCACCAGCAGCAAGGCGACGGCGATGAAATACAGAAGGAAGGCGATCGAGACGCCCGGCACGCCTTCGCCCTTTTGCCCCTCGGCGAACATCCACGAGACCAGCACGATCAGGGCGGGCTTCATGAACTCCGACGGCTGCAGGGTGAAGCCGCCGAACTGTAGCCAGCGCGTGGCGCCCTTGGCGTTGTGGCCGATGAACGGCAGGGCGATCATGATCGCGATCGCGCCGATATAGATGAAGAAGGCCGCGCGCCGGATCCCCTTGGGCGACAGCATCGACACGATCAGCATCAGCACCGACGAGGCGCTGGCGAAGAAGCACATGCGGATCGCGAAGTGGAACTGGTCGTCGATGCCGATCCGCTGCGCCGCGGCCGGGCTCGAGGCGAACGACAGCAGCATGCCCAGCGTCGCCAGGATGGCCGTCGCGCCCAGCAGCCAGCGGTCCGTCGTCCACCACCACAGGCCGAGCGCGGTGCGGTCGGTGCGGGCGAAGGCGTGTGTCGCGTTGGAGGCCATGGGCGGAGAGTCGGATCGCAGGGTTAATCAAACCTTGCTTGACCACGGCGACGCCGTGGAAAAGCGCGCGCAATCTAGCCCGTCAGCGCAATTCGAAATAGGCCGTGTCGCCGCCCTCGGTATGGGCGATCACCGCCACCCGCAGCACCAGGCCGTCATCGAGGGTCAGCCGGCACTCGCCCGCGCGGAAAGCGCGCCGCAGAAGGTCTGGCTCGGCCACCACGCTACCCTTGCCGCCCTTCTTGGCGGTCTGCCCGTCCACGAACAGGATCGAGAACGCCACCGGCTGCTCCTCGCCCGACAGTCCCAGGGCGCCAAGCCCCGTACGCGGCGTTTTCGCAACCTTGATCATACCCATGTAAATTCCTCGATTTAAGAAAAGTATTTAGGACAAAATCCGCGATAAGCAAAAATGAAACTCAAAAAATCTTGCCATTCACAGGCTAAATTGCCACAATTGGACGGCATATATCCGTGATTTCGAAATTTATCGGCGTCCATTTATCTGGTTTCGCGGATCGATTTTCGCCCCCGATATATTATGCGATCGGCGCGACCGCGTCGTTTTTCACGAAAGAATCCATGTTCTCATCACAAGACATCGGTCACACGCAGCGACAGAAAACCGCCGCCGAGGCCAAGGCGGCGCTTCTGGCCAAGTTCAAGCCGCGCGAGGCCAGCGTCGATCCACGCTTCGAGGAACGGGCCGCCCTGCGCGCCGCGGAACTGAGCCAGGTCCGCCAGGAGCGGGCCGAGGCCAAGGCTTCGCACCGTCAGGCCGTGGCGGACGCCGCCCAGGCGCTGGTCGACACCGCCGACGCGCTCGCCGCCGACGCCCTGGCGGCCAAGCGTGGCGAGCGCAAGGAGCGCAAGGCTCTGTCCGCCGCCGAAGCCAAGGCCAAGCGCGACGCGCGCTACGCCGCCCGCAAGGCGAGGTGACCGATGGCCCGTAAGCCGAACTACGATTTCGAGCGCAAGGAGCGCGAGCGTCAAAAGGCCGCCAAGGCCGCCGAAAAGGCCGCCGCCAAGCGGCCGCCCGCCACGGACGAAGACGCCTCGGCGTAGAAAGTCTTACAAGCCAGGCCTCGCCGTAAGACATCGCGCGCAAGGCTTGGCTTGAATTCTTACACAAGAAGGCAATCATGCTCTCGGGGCGGGAGCGATTTGTGACCGACGGCGGATCTGACGAAACGGTTCTCGAAGGCGCGGGCGCTTATTTTCTCAGCGTCGTCGAGGCCAGCCAGGACTGCATCCGCGTGATCAGCGCCGAGGGTCACGTCGAATACATGAACGCCCGCGGCAAGCAACTGTTCGAGATTGAGGATTTCGAGGGGCGAAACCGCAACCGCTACTGGCCCGACATGTGGCCGCCCGAGAGCCGCCCGGTCGTCGAGACCGCCCTGCGCGCGGCGATGGCGGGACGCGCGACGACCTTCGTGGCCTTCAACCCAACGGTCAAGGGCGCGCCGCGCTGGTGGGACACGACGGTCTCGCCGATCATCATGGGCGGCAAGGTCGCGCGGGTGCTGGCCACCTCGCGCGACATCACCGGCGCGCGCCTGGCCGAAAGTCATCGCCAGCTGCTGGTCAACGAGCTGAACCACCGGGTCAAGAACACCCTGGCCACCATCCAGTCGATCACCAAGCAGTCGCTGCGCAACGCGGGGGTCGACACCGCCGTGCGCGACGCGCTGGAGGGCCGGCTGATGGCGATCGCCGCGACCCACAACGTGCTGACCGACCAGAACTGGTCGGCCGCCAGCCTGCGCCAGATCGTCGACGGCTCGGTGATCCCCTACCGCTCGAACCCCGACCAGCTGACCGTGACGGGCCCCGACCTCAAGGTCTCGCCCAAGACGGCGGTGATCATGGCCCTGGCCTTCCACGAACTGGCGATCAACGCCCTCAAGTACGGGGCCCTGTCGGCGGCGGGAGGTCACGTGGACGTCACCTGGACGATCGAGCCGGAAGATCGTCTGCGCATCGAATGGCGCGAAAGCGGCGGCCCGCCCGTCCGCCCGCCCGAACGCCGGGGCTTCGGCTCGCGCATCGTCGAGGCGGCGCTGCCGGGGGAGCTGGCGGGCACGGTGTCGGTGGACTACCGCGCCGAGGGGTTACGCTGCGCGATCGACGCGCCGCTGTCGGCGCTCGACAAGGCGGACGCGTTCATGCCGCTGGGGTGAGGCGGGGGCGGACGCTTCTCGCCGACCAAAACCACCGATGGCATATGGCCCCATAGAGAGAAATACTAGTCTTGGTTGCATTTTGCAAAATTAGGGATAGTTAGTAGCCCACAACCTTAAAGGTAGTCGAAATGCACGATTTCGCCGAATTTGCCCCTGCTCCCACTTCCTCGATACAACCAACCGGCGGCGTAATCAGTACGCTTGGACTGCCGCCCTCAGGCGAAGGCGTCACGCTCCCAACTGCGTTTGCATCTACCAACGGCTGGGAAGGGGGAGATATTGAGCGGGTTCCTGACGAAACGTGGGCGTCGTGGTGGGACGGAGGCTCGCTTTGGAACGGCGGCGGAGCTTTCAACAACACGCTCGCTGGATTTTCCTTCGAGATCGTGACCTACAACGCCGACGGCACAGAGGTTTCGTAGGCAACCCTTCACGCGGATAGCTTACAATCCGACGGCCTCATGTTCGGCGCCCAGGCTAAGCCTCCGAAGGAGCCAAACATCGTCGTTGAAGGGCTCATCATCACTGGCAAACGCTTAGCATCCGAATTCGAATTCGCCCGTACAATTGCGCGGCTTACCCCGTCTTATGCTGACGATCTTGTCACGACGATGGGCGCCATCGCTTTCGGCGCCGGCCCACACAGGTATGTCACGCTCAATCAGGTCGGAGACACCGCCTGTGACGCCGACGAGGCCTGGGCAGCCCTGCAGCAGTTCGCGGCGCCAGGAGCTGGACCTGTATCCGATGGACAAGTCTCCAACTTGCCACTGTTTGGGCCCGTTCAGCACTCAGTTGATGCGGCCCATATGAAAATCGTTAATTCGACATTGCCTGGACATCTGTTCTATCCGGGCACGGTGACGCGCGAAGTGGTGGTCAGTAACGGCAAGGTCTACATTCAAACGACCGGTACCGGGACCGGCCAATTTGCTGGCATCAATGTAGCGGGTTCTGGACCGTTGTGGGGTAGTCTGGATAGTCAGATCGCCGCCTACGTCGATGCCAACGACAATGGCCCTGACGACTGTTAGGAGTAGTCTAGTGGTTTCACCAGCGACTGTCCTGGCGTCTGCCACGCCGATCGTTCTTATCGCCCTGATTGGAGTGGGAGCAACCGCTGGAAGCTTTTATGCGGTCTATCATGGACCGAACCGTTCTCAGTTGGCGATCTTGGCGCTTGGAGGTGCTACTTTGGTGGGCGCCTCGCCCTTTCTAACCCTATGGCTAGGCGCTAACAGCGAATTGTGGCTGCGGGGATTCATGGTGACTGGCCTAGTGACCTTCTTCGCTGGGCTGCTGATCTTCGCAATATCGCTCGTGATGGCCCGCAGATGGATAGCGCTAGCCAGCGTCCTTCCAATGTTACCGCTCGGCTTGTGGAGCTTTTTGCTATTGGCCTTTTTCGCCAGCGGTGTCTGAGTAAAGGTCGGCCCTCTACTGAAGCGTGTCATGCAGCTTCTTAGAAGGAGACTGACTGCGCGCAAGACCAGGGCGACGCCAGGATTACGTGGAAAGACCGGACCGAGGACCAGCTTGCCTTCGAGCTGGGTTGCGCCAGCGCCGAGCTGTCCAAGCTTCGGGTAACCCTTGAGAGCCTTACCGACATCGCTGGCGTCGCGCCGATCCGCTGGTAGCGCCGGTCCCCTACCCCGTGTCCCCCGTCAGCTCCCGCCGCGCCTTCTCAAGCTCTTCCGCATACCGGCGCGTCACGTGGGCTTCGGTGATCAGGCCGATGACCTCGCCGCCTTCGTCGACCACCGCGAGCTCATCCGCGCCGGTCTCGTCGAAGGCGGTCATGATCGCCTTGATCGACAGCTCCGGCGTCAGGGCGACGTCGGCGTTGGCGGCCAGCGAGGCGAGCGGCGCCTCGCTCTCGGGCGGCTGGGCGTAGACGGCGGCGGTGGCCACGATCCCGGCATAGCGGCCGGTCTCGCCGGTCAGGACGGCGCGCTTGGTCGAGCCCAGCGGGAAGCGGCGACGGAATTCGGCCAGGGTGGTGGCGGCGGGGATGGTCTTCACATCGCGGCGCATCATCCTGCCGGCGGTCAGGCTTCTCATCCAGGACACGTCGTGGGCGCTGCGGATCGTCTCGCCGCGCAGGTGCAGACGCCAGGTCGAGAACGAGTAGCCGAAGGTCTCGCGGACCACGGCGCTGGCGATCAGCGAGGCGGCCAGGGTCGCGGCGGTGATCGTGAAGTCGCCCGTGGCCTCCAGCACCAGGAACGACATGGTGAAGGGCCCGCCGACAATGGCCACGCCCAGGGCGCCCATGCCGACCAGCGAGGCGGCGATCGGGTCTAGCCGCCCCTCCCCGCCCACAAGGTTCACGAGGTCCGAGAACGACTGGCCCATCAGCGCGCCCAGGAACAGGGCCGCGAAGAACAGACCGCCCCGGAAGCCGGAGCTCAGCGAGATGATCGAGGCCACCGACTTCATCAGGATCAGGATCAGCAGCATCTTCAGCGGCAGGTCGCCGTTGAGATCCAGGTGCAGCGCGCCGTGACCGCCGGACAGGGTCTGGGGCGTGACCATCGCCATGGCCGCCAGCGCCAGGCCGCCGATCGCCGGCCGCGCCCATCGGGGCGGCGCGGCCTTGGCGACCCAGCGGTCGGCCACCGCCACCGCGCGCATCAGGGCCACGCCGAACAGGGCCGCGACCAGGCCCAGCAGGCCGTAGAGCAGGTAGTCGGTCCAGGACGAGATCGCGACGACCGAGGTCTTTATCAGGTAGGGCGTCGAGCCCAGCGCCTTGGCCACCAGCACGCCGGCCAAGGCGGCCGCGGCGACGGGGGCGATGTTGGCGACGGTATAGGCGCCGATGACGATCTCGAACGCGTAGAAGGCGCCCGTCAGCGGCGCGCCGAACGCCGCCGCGATCGCCGCCCCGGCCCCGGCGCCGACCAGGATCCGCAGGTCGCCCCGGCGCAGGTTCAGCTTCTGCCCGACCCACGAGGCCGCGGCCCCGCCCGCCTGGGCGTAGGCGGCCTCCAGGCCCACCGAGGCGCCGCATCCGTTGGAGATCAGGGTCTGGCCGCAGATGAAGGCGCTGTCGCGGACGGACAGCCGCCCGCCGTGCAGGGCGTTGGCCTCGACGGGGTCGACGGCGGGACTGGGACGGAAGCGCAGGACAAGGGCGGTGAACAGACCCAGCAGCAGTCCGCCCAGCGGAATGGCCAGGAGCCGCCAGGGCTCGATCATGGCCTGAGCCGACAGGCGTTCGTTCGGATCGAAGGCGAACAGCCAGACCTGGGTGGCGTGGGCGACCTTCTCCAGCAACACCGCCAGGGCGGCGGCGGCCATCCCCACGACCGTCGCCACGGCGATCAGCCAGAGTTCCGAAGAACGCGTGCGGCGGCGCAGCCAGGCCAGCCACGGCAAGGCCTGGCGGCGGGCGTCGCGGAATGCCGCGCGCTCGGTCAGGGCGGTGCGCAGCACCTGCCGCCAATGACGGGTCTCTGCGGCGGGGTCGGGCTGGGTCGTCTCCGCCGGCTCGGTCATGGGCGTCTAGGCCACGGCGGCCTTGCCGCCGGCCACCAGGCCGTTGACGGCGGCGCGAAACGCCTCGCCCCGCGCCTCGAAGTCGCTGAACTGGTCGAAGGAGGCGCAAGCCGGCGACAGCAGGACGATCGCCTCCTGGTCGCTGGCGGCGGCGTCGGCATAGGCCTGCTGCACGGCGCGCTCCAGCGTGCCGCTTATCGCCACCTCGGCCTTGCCGGCCAGGGTCCACGAGAACGGCTCGGCCGCCTCGCCGATCAGATAGGCCTTGGCGATGCGCGGGAAGAGGTCCTTCAGGTCGTCGATGCCGCCGGCCTTCGCGACGCCGCCGGCGATCCAGTAGAACTTCGGATAGCTGGACATCGCCTGGCGGGCGGCGTCGGCGTTGGTGGCCTTGCTGTCGTTGACGAAGCGGACCTTGCCGATCTTGCCCACGGTCTCCATCCGGTGCGCGAGGCCCGGGAAGGTCATCAGGCCGTCGACGGCCTCCTGCATCGGAATGCCGATCGCCCGCGCGGCGGCGTAGGCGGCGGCGGCGTTCTGCCAATTGTGGCGGCCCGGCAGGCTGCGGGCGCGCAAGAGGTCGGCGACCTCGACCACGCGCTCGCCGGTGGCGTCATACAGCACCCCCTGCAGGGCGTAGACGCCCCGGCCCATCGCCTTGCCGGCGCTGATCGGCCAGATGGTGCGGCGGTTGGCGGCGGTGATCTCGGTGCAGATCTGCTGGCACCAGGGATCGTCGACGCCGATGATCGCGGTGTCGCCCTTGCCCTGGTTCAGGAAGATCCGGCGCTTGGCGGCGATGTAGCCGTCCATGCCGCCGTGGCGGTCCAGGTGGTCGGGCGAGATGTTCAGCAGCACCACGGCGTCCGGATGCAGGCTGGAGGTCAGGTCCAGCTGATAGGACGACAGCTCCAGCACATAGACCGCGCCGCCGTGCATGTCCTCAAGGCCCAGGACCCCCTGGCCGATATTGCCGCCGATCCGCGTGTCGCGGCCGGCCGAGGCGCACAGGTGGCCGATCAGGGCGGTGGTCGTCGACTTGCCGTTGGTGCCGGTGATGGCGATGATCTTCGGCCGCTTGTGGACCGGGGCGGCGGCGACCGTGCGGGCGAAGAGCTCGATGTCGCCCAGGATCTCGACGCCGGCGGCCTTGGCCTTCTGCACGGTCCAGTGCGGCTTGGGATGGGTCAGCGGCACGCCCGGCGACAGCATCAGCGCGTCGAACTGGCGCCAGTCGGCGGCTTCGAGATCGACGACCGGGAAGCCTTCGGCCGCCGCGGCCTCGCGGCTGGCGATCTTCTCGTCCCAGAGGGCGACCTTCGCCCCGCCCGCGATCAAGGCGCGCGCCGCCGTAAGCCCGGTGCGGCCCAGGCCGAACACCGCGACGGTCTTGCCTTCGAAACCACGGACCGGGATCATCGGATCGCCTCCCCTACCGCAGCTTCAGGGTGGCGAGGCCGACGAAGGCCAGGATCATCGACACGATCCAGAAGCGGATCACGACGGTGGACTCCGGCCAGCCCAGCTTCTCGAAGTGGTGGTGGATCGGCGCCATCAGGAAGACCCGCTTGCCGGTCTTCTTGAAGTAGGCGACCTGGATCATCACGCTCAGCGCCTCGGCCACGAACAGGCCGCCGACGATGCCGAGCACCAGCTCGTGCTTGGAGCAGACGGCGATCGCGCCCAGGGCGCCGCCCAGGGCCAGCGAGCCGGTGTCGCCCATGAAGATCTTGGCGGGGGGCGCGTTATACCAGAGGAAGCCCATGCCCCCGCCGATGATGGCGCCGCACAACACCGCCAGCTCGCCGACGCCCGGCGCGAAGTGCAGGTTCAGATAGTCGGCGAACTTGTAGTTGCCCACGAGGTAGGCGATCAGGCCGAAGGTCGAGGCGGCGAACATCACCGGCACGATGGCCAGGCCGTCCAGGCCGTCGGTCAGGTTCACGGCGTTGGAGAAGCCGGCGATCGTGATCGCGGCGAAGACCACGTAGAACCAGCCCAGATTGATCACCAGCGCCTTGAAGATCGGGAAGATCAGGCTGGTTTCCATGCCGGGCGTCATCGGCGACTTGGGCGCGAACAGGATCAGGATCACGGTGGCCGCGATCGCCACGATGAACTGGGCGATCAGCTTCTGCACGCTGGAGAGGCCGGCCGTGGTCTGCTTGGTGACCTTGGCGTAGTCGTCCATGAAGCCCAGCAGGCCATAGCTGCCGGTGACCAGCAGCACGACCCAGACGTGGACGTTGCGCAGGTCGGCCCACAGCAGGGCGCCGACGAACAGGCCGGCCAGGATCATGAAACCGCCCATGGTGGGCGTGCCGGCCTTTTCCGTGACGTGGCGGGCGATGCCGTCGGTGCGGATCGGCTGGCCCTTGCCCTGCTTGGTCTTCATCCAGCGGATGAAGCGCGAGCCCATGGCCACCGCGACGATATAGGCCGTCAGCATGGCCATGCCGGACCGGAACGTCAGGTACTTCAACAGGTTGAGCATCGGCACATGCTCTTGCGAGCGCGCCAGCCATTCATAGAGGAAGTACAGCATCAGACCCGTTCTCCGAGATCGAGCGCCGCCAGGGCCTGGGCCAAAAGCCCCGCCTTGGAGCCGTTCGACCCCTTCACCATCACCACGTCGCCAGGCTGGATCGCCCCCGCCAGCTTCGCCGTTAACTCTTCGGTAACCATCGCGTAGCCGCCTCGCCGAGTCGGCGGAAGCGCCTCCCACAGCGATTTCATGTGGACGCCCGCGAGAAAAACCATGTCAACGTTTGCGGCCGCGATCGGCTCCGCAAGCTCGGCGTGAAAGCGCGCGGTGTCCTCGCCTAATTCGAGCATGTCGGTCAGCGCCACGATCCGCCGCCCGGCGACCTTGCGCGCGCCCAGCGTCTTCAAGGCGGCCTGCATCGAGACCGGATTGGCGTTGTAGCTCTCGTCGACCAGGGTGAAGGCGCCGCCGTCGATCCGGACGGTTTTCTCGGCCCCGCGTCCCTCGATCGGCGCGAAGGCGGCCAGCGCCGCCAGCGCGGTCTCGCGCGGCACGTCCAGCGCTTCCAGCATCAGCAGCACGCAAAGGCTGTTGGGGCCCCAGTGGACGCCGGTCTGCAGCAAGGAGAACTCGACGGGTTCGCCCTTGATCACAGCCTTAACCACCGACTTCCCCGGCGAATGCCGGGGCCCAGATCCATCTTGAGCGCTCGCCGCCTTGTCATCTGGATCCCGGCCTTCGCCGGGAAGGTCGGAGGAAAAGGAGACCAACTGGGCCGTGCAGTCGGGCGAAGACCCAAAGCTCCAGACCGTCGCGCCGGCCTTCTCCGCCTCTCCCTTGAGATAGTCGAACCAGCGGTTGTCGGCGTTCAGCACCGCGATCCCGCCTGGACGCAGGCCCGCGAAGATCTCGGCCTTGGCGCGGGCCACGCCCGCCTCGCCGTCCGGGAAGTTCTCGATGTGCACCGGGCCGACGGTGGTGATCGCCACCGCATGCGGCTGGACGAAGCCCGACAGGGGCGTGATCTCGCCGGCGTGGTTCATGCCGATCTCGAACACCGCCCGCTCTGCGTCGCGCGGCATCCGCGCCAGGGTCAGCGGCACGCCGATATGGTTGTTGTAGCTCTTGACCGAGGCGTGGGCCTTGCCGGCCAGGCGCAGGCCGGCCTCGACCGCGCGGGTGACGCTGGTCTTGCCGACCGAGCCGGTCACCGCGCCGCGCTTGCACTGGGGCGCGCGCTCGCGGGCGGCGACGCCCAGGGCTTCCAGCGCCTTGAAGGTGTCGGCGACCATCACCGCCGGGGCGTCGACCGGCTTGGCGGCCAGGACGCCGGCCGCGCCGCTCGCCATGGCCTGGGGGACGAAGTCGTGGCCGTCGCGCGCGCCGACCAGCGGCACGAACAGGTCGCCTCGCTCCACCGACCGGGTGTCGATCGAGACGCCGGTCGCGGCGAAGTCGCCGGCGACCTGGCCGCCGACCGCCTGGGCGATCTCGTCAGCGGTCCAGAGCGCGTCAAGCATCGACGCCCTCCAAGGCCGCGAGGGTCTCCGCCACGTCGTCGAACGGGTGGACCACGCCGGCGACGATCTGGCCCTGCTCGTGGCCCTTGCCGGCGACGACCAGCACGTCGCCCTCGGACAACAGGTCGACGGCGGCGCGGATGGCGGCGCGGCGATCGCCGATCTCGCGCGCGCCGGGGGCGGCTTCGAGAATGGCGGCGCGGATCGAGGCGGGATCTTCCGAGCGCGGGTTGTCGTCGGTGACGATGGCGACATCGGCCAGCTTGGCGCCGATCGCGCCCATCAGCGGCCGCTTGCCCCGATCGCGGTCGCCGCCCGCGCCGAACACCGCGATCAGCTTGCCGCGCGTGTGCGGGCGCAGGGCTTCCAGCACCGTCTGCAGGCCGTCCGGGGTGTGGGCGTAGTCGACATAGGCCTCGCCGCCCTTGGGACCACGCCCGACGCGCTGAAGGCGGCCCGCCGCGCCCTCAAGGCTCTCCAGCGCCTTGAGGACCTTGCCGACATCCTCGCCGGCGGCCACGCACAGGCCCGCGGCGACCAGCACGTTCGAGGCCTGGAAGGCGCCGGCCAGCGGCAGGCGGATCTCGTAGGTTTCGCCATCGGCCTCGACCACCAGATCCTGGCCGGCCGGGGTCGGGGTGCGCGACATCAGGCGCAGGCCCTGCCCGTCCTCGCCGACCGAGAACACGCTCTGGCCCGAGGTGACGGCGGCCGAGGCGAAGGTCGGGAAGGCTTCGCTGTCGGCGTTCAGCACGGCCATCGCGCCGGCGGGCGTCAGGGTGTCGAACAGGCGCAGCTTGGCGGCGCGATAGGCCTCCATCGAGCCGTGATAGTCGAGGTGGTCCTGGGTGAAGTTGGTGAAGCCGGCGGCCTTGAGCTTCACGCCGTCGACGCGGCGCTGGTCGACGCCGTGCGAGCTGGCTTCCAGCGCCAGGTGCGTCACGCCCATGTCGGCCAGGCGCGCGATCATCTCGGCGACGTCGCCGGCGTCCGGCGTGGTCAGGCCTGGCGGAGTCAGTTGTTGGTCCGGCTGGCCGGCCTCGCTGACCACCACGCCGAGGGTGCCCATGCTGGCGGCCTTGTGGCCCAGCTGGGCGAAGATCTGGCGGCAAAAGCCAGCGACCGAGGTCTTGCCGTTGGTGCCAGTCACCGCCACGCACATGGCCGGCTGCTTGCCCCAGAAGGCGGCGGAGGCCAGGGCGTAGGCGCGGCGGGCGTCCTCCGAGCGCACCACGGGAACGCCAATGCCTTCGAGACCGCCTTCGGGCGCCAGGATGGCGGCGGCGCCCTTGGCCACCGCGCCCTCGGCGAAATCGCGGCCGTCGACCTTGGTCCCCGGCAGGGCCGCGAACAACCAGCCGGCGGTGACCTTGCGGCTGTCGGCGGTGACGCCGGCGATCACCGGGTCATTGGCGAAGGGGCGGTTGAACAGTTCGGACAGACGCTTGGTCATAGGCCCGCCTCCGGAGCGGTGTTCTTGTTAGGAGCGGCGAGGGTCACCAGGTCCTGCTTTCTCTGGACGCCGAGGAACGGCGCGATGCGCTCGATGACCTTGCCGGCCGCCGGCGCGCCGACCCAGCCGCCGGTCGAGAAGCCGTACGAGGCGGCCGTGCCATGCGGCTCGTCCATCAGGATCAGGACGAAGTAGCGGTCGGCCTCCAGCGGGCCGTCGGTCGGGAACACGGCCGCGAACGAGGAGACCTGGCGCTGGTGGTTGTAGCCGCGGATCGAGGGGTCGTACTTCTCGCCGGTGCCGGTCTTGCCGCCGACCGACAGGCCCGGCACGTCGGCCTTGCCGCCGCTGCCGCCTTCGCCTGGGATGACATTGGCGCGCATGATCTTCAGCATCTCGGCCGAGGTGGCCTCCGACAGCACCCGCGCCCCTTCCGGACGCACGCCGTCGGGCATCTTCTTGATGGTCAGCGGCAGCATCTTGCCGCCGTTCAGCAGCGCGCCCATCGCCTGGGCCAGGGCCAGCGGGCTGACGTTCATGCCGTGGCCGAACGAGGTGGAGGCCACCGCGTCCATGTCCCACTTGCGCGGCGTCAGCGGCCGAGCCGACTCCATCAGCTCGACCTTGGCCGGCTTGGTCAGGCCCAGGGCCGTGAAGTAGCGCGACAGCCGCTCGCCGCCGATCTTCTCGGCCAGCATGGCCGTGCCGATATTCGACGAGTGCTTGAACACCTCGACCAGGGTCAGGATCGCCTTGGCCGCGTGGTAGTCGTGGATCGTGCGGTAGCCCAGCTTGAACGGCTCGCGCGCGTCGAAGGTCGAGGCGGGGGTCGCGACGCCGGTGTCCAGGCCGATCGCGACCGTGAACGCCTTGAAGGTCGAGCCCATCTCATAGACCGAGGCCGCGGCGCGGTTCAGGCGCTGGTCGTTGGTCGCCTCGCCAGCCTTGTTGGCGTCGTAGTCCGGCAGGCTGGCCAGGCCCAGGATCTCGCCGGTGTGGACATTGGTGACCAGGCCCACCGCGCCCTTGGGCGTGAACTCGGCGGCCGCCTTGCGAAGCTCGTCTTCCAGCGCCGCCTGCACCCGCACGTCGATCGACAGCTGGACCGGACCACCGCCGTCGCCGCCGACGGCCTTGCGGATCGGATCGTCTAGGGCGCGCTCGGCGCCGGCCAGGCCCTTGCCGCCACTGTCGACGAAGCCGACCAGGTGCGCCGCCGTCGGGCCCAGCGGATACATCCGCCGCTCCTGCTCCTCGAAAGAGACCCCCGGCAGGCCGAGATTGAAGATGGCGTCCTTCTCATCCGGCGTCAGGCCGCCGACGACGAAGGTGCGGTGGTCGCCGAACACGATCTTGTCCAGGCGCTTGGCCGGCACCTGCGGCAGGGCGCGCCCGAGGGCGCGGCGGGTCTCCTTGGCGTCCCAGATCTCGCGCGGATCGACATAAAGAGCGTAGTGCGCCAGATCGACGGCCAGCAGCTTGCCGTTGCGGTCGACCAGGTCGCCGCGCGCGCCGTCGGCGCCCTGGGCGTATCCGTTGCCGCGTCCGGCGTTCGAGAACAGCGCCGACCAGCCCGCGCCCAGCCCCACGCCCACGAAGCACAGGCCGAAGAACACCATCACCAGGAAGATGCGGATGCGGGTGTCATCCTGCGGCTTGGCCGCCGCGCGCGAGCGCTCGAAGGCGTGCTCCAGCCGCCAGACGCGCTCGACCAGCCAGCGCCAGGCCGGGGAATGGAAGCCGCCGGGGCCAAGGTTCGACAGGCTCATCGCGGGCCTCCCGCGGGAGGCGGCGGCGGAACGTCCTCCGGCACGGCTTCGGGCGCGTCGGCGGCGAGGACGTCGGTGGCTTCGGGGACCGCCGTAACCGGCGCGCGCGGCAATTCGCGACGACGGGCGACGTCGATCAGGGCGTCCTCGGTGATCTCGCGATCGGGCGCGATCGGCGCCAGCTGCATCATCTGAGCCAGCTGCTCGATGCGGCGCGGCTGCTCCAGGTGGGCGACCTCGGCCTCGAGCAGGCGCTTGCGGCCCATCTCCTCGTCGATCTCCTGCTGGATGCGGGCGATCTCCTGGCGCTCGCGACCGGCGAAGGTCTTGGCCAGATAGACGCCGGTGACCAGGGTCAGCAGGATGCCGAGACCCACGACCTCGACGACCCGGAAGCCCCGCACCCGCTTATTGAAAAGCTCCATGAAGCTCATGCGGCCTCCCAGACGGGAGCGTCCGTCCGCACGGCCGCGCGCAGCTTGGATGACCGGGCGCGCGGGTTCGCCGCCAACTCGGCCTCGCCCGGCGCGATCGCCCTGTTCGAGATCAGCTGGAAGCTGGGCGCGGCGCCCGCCTGCACCGGCGGCGCGTGACGCGAACCGCCGGGCGTCTTCCCGGCCCGCTCGGCCAGGAACGCCTTGACGATGCGGTCCTCCAGCGAATGGAAGGTCACGACCACCAGCCGGCCGCCCGGCTTCAGCACGCGCTCGGCGGCGACGAGGCCCGCCTCCAGCTCGGCCAACTCGTCATTGACCGCGATCCGCAGCCCCTGGAATGAGCGGGTGGCCGGATGGACCTTGGCGCCCTTGCGGCCGCCGACGGCGCGCTCGATCACCTCGGCCAGGTCAAGGGTGCGCTCGAACGGCTTTTCCTCGCGGCGACGGAGGATGAAGCTGGCGATGCGCCGGGAAGCGTGCTCCTCGCCATAGACGTAGAGAATCTTCGCCAGCTCGGCGTGGTCTAGGGTGTTCACCAGATCAGCGGCGGTCGGGCCCGTGTCGCCCATCCGCATGTCCAGCGGACCGTCGCGCATGAACGAAAAGCCGCGCTCGGCCTGGTCCAGCTGCATCGACGACACGCCGAGGTCCAGCATCACGCCGTCGACCGACTCCGGGCCCAGCTCATCGAGCATCTCGGAAAAGCGGGCCTGGATCAGGCGGAAGCGGTCGGCGGGCAGGCCTTCGGCGAAGCGCTGGACGGTCGGGTCGCGGTCGAAGCCGATGACGCTGGCGCCGGTGGCCAGCACGGCGCGCGTATAGCCGCCCGCGCCGAACGTGCCGTCCACGACGACGTCGCCGGGACCGGCGCCCAGCGCCTCGACCACTTCATCCAGCAGGACCGAGATGTGCGGCGCGGCGCTCACGACACGACGCCCAGTCGGGCGGCCCGCTGCTGGGCGCGCATGGCGGCCAGGCCTTCGCGCGCCAGGTCGCGCTGCGCCGCGCGATGGGCCTGGAAGGCCTCGCGAGACCAAATCTGAAAACGCTCACCCATACCGACGACAGCGACCCAATCCGTGAGGCCGCACATTTCGCACAAATGGTCGGGCAAGGTAATGCGACCAGCCGTATCAAACGACAGCTTGGCCATGCCGCCCAGCACGCTGACCTCCAGCGCCGAACGGATCGGATCGCCGAACGGCAGCTCCTCGATCACGCCCGTGTAGCGATCGAACAGGGCCTTGCCGCCCGCCTCCAGACAATCGGCCTCGATGGAGGGAAAGCAGAAAATCCCGTCGAACATCCCGGATACGGCCGCGCGGAATTCCTGCGGCACAACGATGCGCCGCTTGCTGTCGAGCTGTTTCTCGAAGGTCGAGAGAAACAAGACCGTTGAACCCCGCCAGATCCACGTCGGTCGGCGACCCGCCACATCGCCCCGACGCAATTGGGTTAACATGGGATGAATTGGGACACAATGACACCGAATGCCATTTCATCGAGAATTCAAAGGTGTCGCACCGGCGCTCCACTGGGGCGCGCAGTTAATCAACAGAACATACACAGAACTGTTCAGTGAACGGCGTCCGCGGTGTCAGTTGAGCCCGTTGGGAGGCAAGGAAACTAGATGCTCCCCCGCGATGCGGGGGAGCTGTCGCGCAGCGACTGAGGGGGCAAGCTGGACGCGCCAAGTGCGCCCCCTCCGGCCCTCCGGGCCACCTCCCCCGCCTTGCGGGGGAGGAACTTGAAGAGACCAGATGATCTGTAAGCCGGGTTCTGTTCCGCCCCCGCCCATCCGAAGACGGGGAGAACGGCGACGATCATTCCTCTAGGCCGGCCATTGCTGGACGGCTCTCGCGACCTACCCGGACCCTCTCGGCCAGTGACGGCCTATCCGACGCGAGGTCGGCGCGGGGTCCCTATTCGGTCTTGCTCCAGGCGGGGCTTGCCATGCCGTCCCTGTCACCAGGTCCGCGGTGGGCTCTTACCCCACCCTTTCACCCTTACCGTCCTCGAAAGGAAGGCGGTTTGCTTTCTGTGGCGCTATCCCTGGGATCGCTCCCGGTGGGCGTTACCCACCGCCTTGTCACCGTGGAGCCCGGACTTTCCTCGGCGTCCGAAGACGACGCGACCGCCCGACCATCTGGTCCGGGATGGTGTTTGACCGTGCGGGACCGAAACGTCAACCGCGCCCGACCGCCCCCCCTCTCCCGCAGGGAGAGGGTTGGGGAGAGGGGTTACAGCGTCAGACGGAGCGCCGGCGCGCCGTCAAACCTCATAACCCCTCTCCCTCCCACCGCTTCGCGACGGGCCCCGCCCTCTCCCTTTGGGAGAGGGAGTCAAGGGCGCATCAGCTTGGCGATCGGATGATCGCCCAGCCCCTTGGCCGCGCCCAGCCGGTCGGCGTCGGACTTGTTCTGCGAGAGCTTGAAGGTCCCCTCCAGCCGCTCGACGAACAGCCGGCCGCCCTGGATGCCGCGCAGCAGGGCCTCGAACTTGCCGGCCTTCATCTTGTCGCGGGTCCAGGGAGTCTTGGGCAGGAGCCGCGCCTCTTCCTGGGCCGACAGGTCGTCGAGCAGCGCGATCAGCTCGACCTCGTTCAGCGGCGCGACCGAGCCCTCGGCCTCGACGGACTGGTAGTTCCAGGTCGGGACCTGGTCGGCGCTCGCGTACCAGTCGGGGCTGACATAGGCGTCGAGGCCCGCAGCCACGACCACCGCGCGGAAGCCTTGCGTCAGGTGCGGCGTCAGGACGTTGCCGCGCGACAGGTGGAAGTCGAGGGCGATCTCGCCGTCCAGCTCGCGGATGACCACCGGCGACTGCGCCACCATCGGCCGGCCGCCGACGCTGGCGGCGATGGTGACGAACGGATGGGCCCGCAGGAAATCCAGCAGGACCGCGCGATCCTCGACGTGGAAGGCCGGCGCTGGATGCATCAGTCGGCCGCCGCGCGCAGCAGGCCCACCAGGCGCGCCCGGGTCTCACCGTCGGCGATCCCGTCGAAGCGGCTCTGCAGCCAGTGGCGCTGGAAGGCGGCGACCACGGTCGTGGTCCACTCGTCGTACTTGCCGGTGGGGGCGCAGTCGAAGCCCAGGCGCGTCAGGCCCGCCTGCAGCGCGAAGACGCCGGTCCCCTCCTCGCCCTGGCCCAGCGGCGCACCGGGCGACGGCGCCGGCTCGATCCACAGGCCATGGCCGCTTTGCGCCAGGCGCTTCCACGGGAAGAGCTCGCCGGGATCGACCTTGCGCCCCGGAGCGACGTCGGAGTGACCGAGGATCCGGCTGTCGGGGATCATCCAGCGCGAGCGCACGTCCGCCAGCAGGTTGATCACCGCCGCGATCTGGGCGTCCGGGAACGGACGATAGCCGAACTCGTGGCCGGGATTGACGATCTCGATGCCGATCGAGGCCGAGTTGATGTCCTTGACGCCCTTCCAGAAGGCCGCGCCCGCGTGCCAGGCCCGGCGCTCTTCGGGCACGAGGCGGAAGATCCGACCGTCTTCCTCGACGCAATAGTGCGCCGAGACCTTGGCCTGCGGATCGCGCAGCCGCTCGATCGCGCCCTCGCCGGTCTCCATGCCCGTGTAGTGCAGGACGACCATGTCGGGCACGGCCTTGCGGGCGTCGAAATTGGGCGACGGGGCCTCGATAAGGGACAGGCTCATTGGACGCGGTTCCGGATCGACATCAGCAGCGGCATGACCTGATTCCGCCGAAGCGCGATGATCAGAACGCCGAGCAGCGCCAAGGCCGCGCCGATCCCCATCCGCAGATCGAAGTGGTCTTGGGTGACCACCACGCCCATGCCGATCGTGAAGAGCGGCGTCATCAGGGTCAGCGGCGCGATCAGGTTGGCCTCGTAGCGCTGGATCAGCCCGTAATAGGCCGTGTGGGCCAGGACCGAAACCACCAGGGCCGAAAACACCACCGCCGCGACGAACGGCCAGCCGGCCTGAAGGCCCGCCGCCACTTGGCCGGGCTCCATGAGCGCGCTCATCAGCCCCAGCGGCCAGAGGGAGGAAAAGCCGACCCAGGCCTGGAACTGCAGCGGCTTGACGCCCTCGATCTGCTTCATCATCACCGCGCCCAGCGAACCGGTGAAGGCCGCGGCCACGATCAGCCAGAGGCCGGGCGACAGCTCGAAGCCTTGCGGGCTCCACATCACCACCACCGCGCCCAGCAGGGTCAGGGCGATGCCGACGCCGCGCCGCCAGCGGATGCGCTCGCCCAGCATCAGCACCGACAGCACGGTCGTGAACGGCACGCCCAGCTGGATCACGACCGCCGCCGCCGAGGGCGAGGCGGTCGTCAGGCCCATGAACAGCAGCGCGAAGTTGCCGCCGCCCATCAGGAGCCCCACCAGCACCATCCGCCAGGTCGGCCGGGGCGCGGGCAGCAGCCAGGGCAGAGTGATGGCCGCGACCAGCGCGAAACGCACGGCCGCGTAGTACAGCGGCGGCACGCCCCAGTGCGCCACGACCAGCTTCGAGACGATGTTGCTGCCAGCCCAGGCCAGGCAGATCAGGACCAAAAGGCCGAAGTCGCGCAGAGACATGGGTTACCGCTTAAGCCCCCGCCCCCTCCGTACGCAATCAAAACCCGTGCGAGGCTCGCACGAGGCGCCCAAGCTGGGATGCTAAGGCGGTTGACGTTCGGTCAAAACGGTCGTTTTGTTCCTGAACAATGTTCACCTATCGCCACGTCGGATCAACCGCCGGGCGTCGAGCCGGGGCGGAAATCTGATGGAACACGTTGACGTGCTGATTGTCGGCGCCGGCCTCTCTGGGATCGGCGCGGCCTATCATCTTCACAAGCACTGCCCCGGCAAGAGCTACGCGATCCTGGAAGGACGCGAGGCGATCGGCGGCACCTGGGACCTGTTCCGCTATCCCGGCATCCGCTCCGACAGCGACATGTACACCCTGGGCTACAGCTTCAAGCCGTGGAAGGCGGCCAAGGCGATCGCCGACGGCCCGTCGATCCTGTCCTATGTGCGCGAGACCGCGCGCGAGAACGACGTCGACCGCCACATCCGCTTCAAGCACAAGGTCAAGCGCGCCAGCTGGTCCAGCCAGACCGCGACCTGGACCGTCGAGGCCGAGCATGACGGCCAGATCGTCACGTTCTCCTGCGGCTTCCTCTACATGTGCTCGGGCTACTATCGCTATTCGGCGGGCTATACGCCGGAGTTCGCGGGGACCGAGCGCTTCAAGGGCCGCATCGTCCACCCGCAGCATTGGCCCGAAGACCTCGACTACGCGGGCAAGCAGGTCGTGGTGATCGGCAGCGGCGCGACCGCCGTCACCCTGGTGCCGGAGATGGCCAAGACCGCCGCCCACGTCGTCATGCTGCAGCGCTCGCCGACCTACGTGGTCTCGCGTCCCGCCGAGGACGGGATCGCCAACTGGCTGCGGACCAAGCTGCCGGCGATGACGGCCTACGGCATCACGCGCTGGAAGAACGTCATCCTGCAGCTGATCTTCTTCAACCTGGCCCGCAAGAAGCCGGAGAAGACCAAGGAGCGCCTGCTGGACCTGGTCCGCGAGCACCTGGGTCCCGACTATGACGTCGCCACCCACTTCACGCCCAAGTACAATCCCTGGGATCAACGCCTTTGCCTGGTCCCCGACGCCGACCTCTTTGACTCGATCAAGGCCGGCCAGAGCTCGGTCGTCACCGACCAGATCGCGACCTTCACCGAGGACGGCCTGCTGCTGAAGTCGGGCAAGACCCTGAAGGCCGACGTCGTCGTCACCGCCACCGGCCTGCAGCTGCAGTTGCTGGGCGGCATGGAGGTGGTCGTCGACGGCAAGGTCGCCGACCTCTCCAAGGCCTTCAGCTACAAGGGCATGATGTTCAGCGACGTCCCGAACCTGGCCTCGGCGTTCGGCTACACCAACGCCAGCTGGACGCTGAAGGCGGACCTGACCAGCGAATACATCTGTCGCCTGCTCAAGCACATGGACCGCACGCGCATGGACTACTGCGTCCCGCGCGCGGACGATCCGAACATGCCGATCGCGCCGTGGCTGGACTTCTCGTCGGGCTATGTCACCCGCTCGATCGGCATGTTCCCGAAGCAGGGTCCGAAAGCCCCCTGGAAGGCTCACCAGAACTACGCCCTCGACCTGATGACCCTGCGCTTTGGCAAGGTGGACGACGGGGTGATGGCGTTCGGGCGGAAGACGAAAATTGACGCCATGGCTGCATAGCATTAACAATACTCGCCAATAGCGAATTTTGTCGTTCCGGGCGGCGTCGTGGCCCTGGCGGTTGGGGACACGCCGATGACGCGCGCCGCGCGACTACATGCCCGTGGTTTGAGCGGCCCCATGCTTCGGCTGGGTCGCGGCGCGCTCATTCTGGCGCTCTCCCAGCCGGTTCTTGGTTGCGTCTCCTACAGCTATGTCGATCGCGAGAACGTCCGCCACAGGGTGGGGCTGATGCATGTTGTCGTCAGGAACGACACGTCCAAGCCCATCGAGGTGGATCGCATGACCGTCCTGGGCGTGGCGATAGGGCGCGATCCCGTCCACGGAGGCGGCGTCACGATCGGCTATCGCGACGACCGCGTCATACGACTGCCTGACAACGCATGCGTCGACATCAAGGCCCCGGCCGCCTGCGCCGCGGCCGCCAAACCGAAAGGAAGCGTTCCATGAAACGAGTTCCTGTGCTGACGGCGCTGGCCGCTGTCTCGGCGCTTTCCGGCTGCGCCAAACCGGACAGCGTTCTGTTCGTGACCAACGCCTCGTTCGGCGTAAACGTCGAAGGAAAACCCGCATCCGCCAGCGTCGGCTATGACCGCACGGAGGGCTATCTGGCGCCGTCCTTTCCCAGCGGCGCGGCCCCTCCGGTGATCGCGTCCATCGAGACGGGCGGCGGGCTGCTGAGTCCCAAGGTGCGGCAGCTCTACGCCACTGGGGCGGCGGCGGTGAAGGCTTCAGGCGACAAGAATGCTCCGAACGGCCCTACACTCCTGGAAGGCGCCCCTGCCGCCAACAGGATGATCTTCTTCGGAACGACGACGTCCCTTGGCATAAAGTTGGCAGTCGATGCATCCGGGACGCCCGATACCTTCACCTTTGGATACAAGCGCAAGGAGTACTCATACATCCCGCTGACCAAGCAGGACGCAAGCACCGAGAAATATATCTATCCCTCCGTGCTAGCCTCGATCGACACCGTGACGCTGGCCGCCGCACCGTCGACGAAAGACAGCGGCCTGACGAGCCAGCAATTTTTCGCGACCGGTCCGGCCGCCGAAGCCCTGGCGGTCGATACGTCACGTATCTTCCGGGAGGTCGCCCAGTCCGCCCTCAGCGCGTCGCTTACCGACGAACAGAAGAAGAGAGCCTTGGAAGCGGCGGTGACGACCATCAGCGCCCAAAAGGACAACACCACGGCGATCATGAACGCCGTGGCGCCCGGCGGCGTTTTGGACACTCAGAAACTCCAAGATCTGGTCGCGGCGGCCAACGCCAAGGGCGCGGATTTGTCTTCCGTCTACGCCACCCAAACGACCGCCGACGGCCTTCGCAACTTGCTTAGTCTCGATCCGAACGCGGCCAAGCAACTCGCCAGCGCGCTTCCCCCGACTCAAACCCATCAGGATTGAGGAGATCCGCCGTGTCCGCCCAAGTCGTCTATGTCTGCGATGACGCCGAGAAGGCCGAAACCGCGCGTCAAGTCCTGATCGGGCAAGGTTTTTCGGAGGACGACATCTCCGCCGATCAAGTCGATACCTTCGTCTATGACGCGCACTCCTACAGCAGCGGGCGTACGGACGCCGCCAATGGCAAGTGGATCGTCATCGGCCGGAAGTGAGGCGCTATCCTATCGAATTCGATAGGTTGCGACGGGGGGCCTAGCCTCCGACCTTCATGCTGAAGGAGATCGCGCATGGCCGCCCCATCCTCGTACCTGGGCTGGAAGATCGACTACGCCAATCCGAAGGGCGCGCCCGCCTATCTCGAGCCAGGTTCGATGCACTGGCGCGTCTACAAGAACCCGATCGCCCTGGCGGTCGGCGGCGTCGCCGCCGTGCTGCTGGAGTTCGCCGACGCGCGGATCCGCTCGGGCGTCTGGGACCACTCGACCTACAAGGCCGATCCGATCGGACGCTCCAAACGCACGGGCGTCGCGGCCATGGTCGGGGTCTATGGCCCGCAGGCCGCGGCGCGACGGGTCATCCAGGGCGTGACCAACATGCACGCGCGGGTGTCTGGCGACACGCCGAAGGGCGAGGCCTATCGCGCGCAGGACCCCGAACTGCTGGACTGGGTCAGCGCCACGGCCGCCTATGGCTTCCTGAACGCCTATGACCGCTTCGTCACGCCGCTGAGCGAGGCCGAGAAGACGCAGTTCTACCGCGAAGCCCACCCGATCGCCCGCCTCTACGGGGTGCGATATTCGCCAAGCTCCCAGGCCGACTTCATGGCGATGATGGACAAGCTCGCGCCGCGCTTCGAGCCCCACCCGATCGTCGAGGAGTTCCTAGGCATCATCCAGTCGGGCCAGATCGCGCCGCTCGCGCCGAAGGCGCTGCACCGGAGCCTGGCGCGCGCGTCGGTCTCGCTGCTGCCGCCGCTCGTTCGGCGGAAGCTGGCGCTGGGCCGCGAGTACGACCTTGGTCTGGCCGACGGCCTGGCGCTGAAGGCGGCCGGCAAGCTGGCCGACAGGATCGCGATCAAGAGCTCGCCGCCTTGCCAGGCCAGCGTGCGCCTGGGACTGCCGTACGACTTCCTCTATCGCGGCGAGGCCGAGCGGCAGCGGCTGCTGGCGGCTTCGCCAGCATGGCCTGACGCCGGCTCTGGATTGACGAAGACGTTCTAGGCGCGGGCGCCAGGAGCGGACGCGCCGAAGGTCTGTGGTGGGTGGGGATGAGACACAGGCTTCCTTCTCCCCTTGCGGGAGAAGGTGTCAGCGAAGCTGACGGATGAGGGGTT
>NZ_LSJA01000108.1 GCF_001556515.1 Caulobacter sp. CCH9-E1
TCCCCCTCCGTCGGCTTCGCCGACACCTCCCCCGCTGGGGGGAGGATTGGGTCCGACTTCCACCCTCAGCCGACGCCAACAGCGGCCGCTCACATCGGCCCGATCGTCTCGAACCTCAGTCCATCCGGGCCTTCGATCGACGTTGGCGCCTGAAGGTTTCGCGCGGGCAGCATCGCCCGGTAGCGCTCATACATCGCCTTGGCGTCGCGGCCCGGCTTCACCGTCAAGCAGAGGTCGTACTCCCCCTCGCGGCCCCACGGCTTGCGTTCCGAGCGCGCGACGTCGCGGTCGGCTTTCACCGCCGCCGCCACCTTGTCCGCCAGGGGCCGGTCGATACCCATGCCGTAGCTGCCGAACTTGATCGTCACGTCGCACCGCGCCGCCTGGGCCGGCGCCGCCGCGCAGGCGGCGACGGCGAGGATCGGCAACAGCGCGGCGAGGCGGAACATCAGGCGGGAAACCCTCCGGCGCGGGCCAGGGACGAGGCGGGGGCCTTGCCCAGGCGGTCGCTGATCTGGCGGCCGATGGCGATCAGGGCCGCCAGGTCATAACCGGTCTCGAAGCCGGCCCGTTCCAGCATGTAGACGAGGTCCTCGGTGCCGATGTTGCCGGTGGCGGACGGGGCGAACGGACAGCCGCCCAGGCCCCCGACCGAGGCGTCCAGCACGTCGACCCCCGCCTCGACGCTGGCGTAGGCGTTGGCGAGCCCTGTGTTGCGGGTGTCGTGGAAGTGCATGCGCAGGCGAGCGGCTGGCGCGGCGGCGCGGACGGCCTCGATGCGCTTGCGCACGGTCCACGGATCGGCGACGCCGATGGTGTCGGCGATGGCGATCTCGGGGACGCCCAAGGCGGCCGCCTCGCGGACGATGGCGACGACCTGGTCCTGGCTGACCTCGCCGTCGAACGGGCAGCCGAAGGCGACCGAGATCGTGGCGGTGATCGGCGGGCCGCCGTCGGCTTGGCGGCGCTCGACGATGGTGGCGAGCGTCTCGATCTGCTGGCGCACCGTGGCGCCCTGGTTGCGCACCCCGAAGCCGTCCGAGGCGCAGACCACGACATTGGCCTCGTCGCAGCCGGTCGAGACGCAGCGCTCCCAGCCACGCAGGTTCAGGACAAGGCCGATGCGCGAGCGGCTTGGATCGGTCGGCAGGGCGGCCATGATGTCCTCGGCGCCGGCCATCTGCGGCACCCGGGCGGGGTTCACGAACGAGACGACTTCGGTCCGCCGCGCGCCCGCGGCTTCCAGCTTGCCGATCAGGTCCAGCTTCTCGGCGACCGACAGCGAGATTTTCTCATTCTGCAGGCCGTCGCGCGGTCCGACCTCGACGATTTCGATGAAGCGGCTCATCGCTGCGGCTCTCCGGCGGGTTCGTTGGGTTCGGCGGCGTCCTCGGCGGGCGCGAGAGGCTCGCCGCGATAGATGGTCAGGCGTTCGCGGTCGCCGTCGGAATAGTTCAGGCCCTCGACCGTGGTGACTGGGCGCGGGTCGAGACCCAGTTGCTCCATGGCGGCGCGGAAGGGCTTTTCCTCGCGGCCCTCGACGATGGCGGGGCGGCCCTCGGCGATCGCGCCGGCGGCGCCTTCGCCGTCGGTCAGCTGGGTGGTCGTGCCCAGCTGGAAGATCAGGCTGGGCTCGGCATAGCCAGTCACCGCCACCGGGCCGGGCGCGCCGGAGCGGGGCGAGAGACGCGCCTGGTCCAGGGCCTGGGCGAGGTCGCGCGACAGGAACAGCGGCTCCAGGCGCGGGATCAGGCCGGCGGTGAGGGCGATGTGGGCCGCGATTCCCAGGGCGCCGGCCACGAACAGTCCCCGCACGGCGTGGCGACGGGCGACGAGGACCGCGCCAGCGGTTCCGGCGGCGAAGGCGAAGAGCGCCGCCACGATGGTCCAGCCCAGGTCATGGACGGTTCCGAATTCCTTTTGGCCATAGACGGCGACGGCGGCCAGCAGCGCGCCCATCAGCACCGACAGGCCCCCGCCCACCCAGCGGACGATCCGGCCCAGCGGCTCGCGCACGGCGGCGGCCATCAGCATGGCCAGGGCGCCATAGGCGGGCAGGGCGTAGTGGACCAGCTTGGTCGGCAAGAGCTCGAACATCAGCCAGGTCGGGACCAGCCAGCAGACGGCGAAGCGGACGCCGGGATCCTTGCGCCGCGTCCAGGCGACGGCGAGGCCGGCCGGCAGCAGGAGCGTGGCCGGGAACGACAGCAGCGGCGAGAGCAGGGCGTGGTAGCCGAACGGACCGGCGTGGCCCTCCTGGCCGCCGGCCATCTTCGGCGCCAGGTCGCCGCCGATCGCCGTCCCCCAGAAGGCGCCGTCGGTCGCCACGGTGATCATCATCGCCCAGGGCAGCACGATGGCGGCGAACAGGATGGCGCCCCAGGTCCAGCCGAGGTCCTTCATCCAGCGGACCTTGCGGTCCCAGATCGCCAGGGCCGCGAGGGCGAGGAACACCGTCAGCAGGCCGACCGGACCCTTGATCAGCGCGGCCACGGACAGGCCGAGCCAGAAGGCGAGCTTGGTCAGCTTGCCGGCGCTCTCGCCCTTCAGCTGGGCGGCGTAGATCCGCGCCAGGGCGCCCATGGCCAGGGACGTGGTCCCGCATAGGGCCGCGTCGGTCTTGGCGATGAAGGCCTCGGACGAGAGCAGGAAGGTCGCGCCCAGGATCGAGCCGGCGATCAGGCCGGTGCGCGGGTCCAGCAGCGCCGCCGCGCCCCAGGCGCAGGCCGCCGCCGCCAGCATCGCGCCCAGCAAGGACGGGATGCGATAGGCCCAGATCTGGCGGTCCTCGGCGTCCGAGAAGGTCTTCACCGTCACCGCCTGCAGCCAGTGGATGCCGACCGGCTTCTTGAAGCGCGGCTGGTCCTGGAACTTGATGACGACGTAGTCGCCGGTCTCCAGCATCTGCGAGGTGGCCTGGGCGAAACGCGACTCGTCGCGGTCCAGCGGCGGCATGGCCAAGAGGCCGGGCAGGCCCGCGATCAAGGCGACCAAGGCGGCGAACAGAGGGCCGCGCCACCCTCGGCTCCAGTCATCCAGGCGAGATTCAAGCGTCATGGCGCCTGGAATAGCACGATCTTTCCCGAAGCAACTTTTGCTGTATGAGGAGGCGATGAACGACACCGTCTCGCCGACGCCCGATTTCTCCGTCGTCGTCCCCGTCTTCGACGAGGGCGAGGCCGCCCCGAAGCTGGCGCGCGAGATCGCCGCCGCCTTCGCCGGCGAGACCTACGAGATGATCTTCGTCGACGACGCCAGCCGTGACGACACCAAGGCCCGCCTGATCGCGCTGAAGGCCGAGATTCCGCAGCTGCGCGTGCTGGGCCATCGCAAGAACTCGGGCCAGAGCCGCGCCGTGCGCAGCGGCGTCTTGGCCGCGCGCGCGCCGATCGTCATCACCCTGGACGGCGACGGCCAGAACGATCCCGCCGACGCCCCACGCCTCGCCAAGGCCTTGGCCGCCGGTCCCGAGACCCTGGCCCTGGTCGGCGGCGAGCGCGTGAAGCGCCAGGACAGCAACGCCAAGCGCTTGGCCTCCAAGTTCGGCAACGGCGTGCGCAAGCGCCTGCTGAAGGACACCGCCAACGACACCGGCTGCGGCCTGAAGGCCTTCCGCCGCGAGGCGTTCCTGCGCCTGCCGTACTTCGATCACATTCACCGCTACATCCCGGCCCTGATGCTGCGCGAGGGCTATGAGGTCGCGTTCCAGCCGGTGAACCACCGGCACCGCGAGACGGGGGTGTCGAAGTACACCAACCTCGGGCGGCTCAAGGCCTCGATCTCGGATTTGTTGGGTGTGATGTGGCTGCAGTCGCGGGCTCGCAATCCGCAGGGTGTGGACGAGGCTTGAGGCCCCGCGCCTGAGTCGAAAGGTCGCGCCGGCTTCACCCGGCCATAAAATCCCGTTAGGCCTTTAACCACCACGACGCCGGGGGGCGCCGTCGAAGGGGGAAGTTCGATGTTCGCCGCGGTTCCGCTGCTGGCCCTGCCGGTCCTGGTCTACAACCTGATCGTCCTGACCCTGCCGAACGGTTTCAAGGCCGCCGACGCCAGCCTTCGTCTGGCCGAGCCGCTGTTCACGATCCGGATGACCTCGGGCGCGGGCTGGGCCGTCAGCCTGGCCGACCTGCTGCTGGCCGCCTCGCTGGTGGTGCTGTTCGTCGAGCTTCTGAAGTCGGCCAACAGCAAGCGGCTGGCGATCGTCAATCACTCGCTGTCGATGGTGCTGTTCATCGTCTGTCTGGTCGAGTTTCTGCTGCTGCCGGCCTTCGCGACCTCGACCTTCTTCCTGCTGGCCCTGATGGTGCTGCTGGACGTGCTGGCCGGCTTCATCGTCACCATCGTCGCGGCCCGCCGGGACGTGGATTTCGGGGAGTAAGGCCTATTCCGGAAAGCCGCCCGTCTGCCGCAGCGCTTCGCCCAGGGCCATGGCGGCGGTGGTCGCCAGGTTCATCGAGCGCGTCTCCGGGCGGATCGGAATGACGATGCGGCCCTGCGCCGCCGCATGGACCTCGTCGGGCGCGCCGCGACTCTCATTGCCGAACAGGAGAGTGTCTCCGGGTTCGAACGAAAACCTGTGAAATGGTGTCGCACCCCGCGTGGTGAACAGCAGAAGCCGCCCGTCAACGCGTTCCGGCGCCTTAAGGAATGTCTCCCAGCTGTCGTGCCGCTTGAGGTGCGCGAGAGGCCCATAATCCAGGGCCGCGCGCTTCAAGCTCTTGTCGTCCAAGGGAAAACTGCACGGCTCGATCACGTCGAGGCCGACGCCGAAGCAGGCGGAAAGGCGAATGGCCGCCCCGACGTTTTGGGGAATGCCTGGTTGAAAAAGTGCGAGGCGCATAATAAGCGAACCAACCACAGGGCTAGCAGGGGCTTTGCCACGAATCGAAAGGACTTGCGGACTCCGTCCGCGCGTCCGATAGGACAAAACGACCGCTGCCTTGTGGCGGAGATCCGCTTGCGGGTCGAGCAAGATATGGCGTCGAATGACGCTTCTCCAAGTCGGACCGCGTTTCGTGGACCGGCGGAAATAGAGGGTGACGTAGGTGGCCGACACCGCCGTGGGCGCAACGACCGAGCCGGAACACGGGAGCGATCCCTCCCGGCGCGACTTCATTCACATCGCCGCGATCGCGGCCGCCGCCGGCGGCGCCGCGACCCTGGTCTGGCCGTTCATCGATCAGATGAACCCGTCCGCGGACACGCGGGCCCTGGCCTCGACCGAGTTCGACCTGACCAAGGTCGCCGAGGGTCAGCAGGTCACGATCAAGTGGCGCGGCAAGCCGCTGTTCGTGCGCAACCGCACGAAGGCCGAGATCGCCAAGGCCGTCGCGGACGACAACGCCGCGATGAAGGACCCCGCCACCGACGCCTCGCGCGTGAAGCCGGGTAAGGCCCAATGGCTGATCGTCGGCGGCAACTGCACCCACCTGGGCTGCGTGCCGACCTTCGGCGGCGGCGAGTACGGCGGCTGGTTCTGCCCGTGCCACGGCTCGGTCTACGACACCTCGGGTCGTATCCGTAAGGGCCCCGCGCCCACGAACCTGGTGGTTCCGGAATACGCCTTCCTCACCGACACCAAGGTCAAGATCGGCTAAGCGAGATGAGCGGACATTCGACCTATCAACCCAAGACCGGTTTCGAGCGCTGGCTCGACGCCCGTCTGCCGATCGTGCGCCTGGGCTATGACTCGTTCGTCGACTACCCCACGCCGCGCAACCTGAACTACTGGTGGACCTTCGGCGGCATCCTGTCGCTGTGCCTGGCCTCCCAGCTGATCACCGGCATCATCCTGGTGATGCACTACACGCCGAGCGCCGCCGGCGCCTTCGCGTCGGTCGAGCACATCATGCGCGACGTGAACTACGGCTGGCTGATCCGCTACATGCACGCCAACGGCGCGTCGATGTTCTTCATCGCCGTCTACATCCACATGCTGCGCGGCCTGTACTACGGCTCCTATAAGGCGCCCCGCGAAGTGCTGTGGCTGCTGGGCTGCGTGATCTATCTGCTGATGATGGCGACCGCCTTCATGGGCTACGTGCTGCCCTGGGGCCAGATGTCGTTCCACGGCGCCGTCGTGATCACCAACCTGTTCGGCGCCCTGCCGCTGGTCGGCGAGAGCATCACCACCTGGCTGTGGGGCGGCTTCGCGGTCGACAACCCGACCCTGAACCGCTTCTTCTCGCTGCACTACCTGCTGCCCTTCATGATCGCGGGCGTCGTGATCCTGCACATCTGGGCGCTGCACGTGGTGGGCCAGAACAACCCGACCGGCGTCGAGCCGAAGTCGAAGGCCGACACCGTCCCCTTCACGCCGTACGCGACGGTGAAGGACGGCTTCGCGATGAGCGTCTTCCTGATCCTCTTCGCCTTCTTCGTCTTCTACATGCCCAACGCCCTGGGCCACGCCGACAACTACATCGAGGCCAACCCGCTGGTGACGCCGTCGCACATCGTTCCGGAATGGTACTTCCTGCCGTTCTACGCGATCCTGCGCGCCGTGCCGGACAAGCTGATGGGCGTGCTGGCCATGTTCGGCGCCATCGCCTGCTTGTTCGCCCTGCCGTGGCTGGACACCTCGAAGGTGCGCTCGATGCGCTACCGCCCGACCGCGAAGATCTACTTCGTGTTCTTCCTGGTGGCCTGCTGCATCCTGGGCGTCTGCGGCGCCAAGCTGCCCGATGATCCGGTGATCCCGCACCTGACCACGTTCCAGCTGATGGGTTCGGACCTGAACAGCTTCGTGTGGCTCAGCCGCGTCGCCTCGCTCTACTACTTCGCTTTCTTCCTGGTCGTGCTGCCGGTCCTGGGTCTGGTCGAAAAGACCCTGCCCGTGCCGGACTCGATCGCCTCGCCGGCCCTGTCGGCCGACGCCAACAAGGGTTGATCCCGATGCTCCGCAAACTCTCGGTTATCGCGGCGGCGGCGGGTCTCCTGGTCGCCGGCGCCGCCGGCCCGGCCCTCGCCAGCGGCGGCGCCCAGCACGCCAAGGACATCCAGTGGTCGTTCGAAGGCCCGTTCGGCAAGTTCGACCAGGCCCAGCTGCAGCGCGGCTTCAAGGTCTATCGCGAGGTCTGCTCGGCCTGCCACTCGATGAAGATGGTCGCGTTCCGCAACCTCGGCGACAAGGGCGGGCCCTTCTATAACGAGAAGTACCCGAACTCGAACGACAACCCGTGGGTCAAGGCGATCGCCAAGGACTACGAGGTCAACGACATCGACGGTGAAACCGGCGACGCCATCAAGCGTCCGGCCACCAGCGCCGACTACTTCCCCTCGCCGTTCGCCAACGAGGCGGCGGCCCGCGCCAGCAACGGCGGCGCCCTGCCGCCGGACATGTCGCTGCTGGCCAAGGCCCGCTCGGCGGGGCCGGACTACATCTACTCGCTGCTGACCGGCTATGCGACGCCGCCCAAGGGCCTGACGGTCCCGACCGGCGGTCACTACAACCCGTACTTCCCGGGCGACCTGACGTCGGCTTGGCACGGCGACCACAACGCTGTCCCGAAGGGCGGCTTCATCGCCATGGCCCCGCCGCTGAAGGCCGACCTGGTGACCTTCGACGACGGCGCCAAGTCGACGCTGGACCAGCAGGCTAAGGACGTCTCGGCCTTCCTGATGTGGGCCGCCGAGCCCAAGCTGGAAGAGCGCAAGCAGACCGGCTTCGCCGTGCTGATCTACCTCGTCCTGCTGAGCGGCCTGCTGTACGCCAGCTACAAGGCGGTGTGGCGCAACGAGTCGCACTAGGCGATCGACGCTGCTGAATACGGAAAAGGCCCGGTGGAAACACCGGGCCTTTTCTTTTGTCTCGATCAGTTCGCGATGGACAGCGTCCGCCCGTCGGCGTCCAGCCTCAGGCGGTGGCGGGCCCAGAGGCCGGTTCCCAAGGCGCCGCTGACGCCCTCGGGCAGGTCGTCGGCCAGGGTGGCCGGTACGTTCTCGGCCAGGACGCCGCCAATCGACAGGGCCCGCAGCCGGGCCGGAGCCTTGTGGCGCGCCGCCGGGTCCAGCTTGCCGCTAGCGGCGGCGTCTCGGGTCGAAAGTCGGGTCATGGCCTTGGAGGCCGTGTCGATCGCGAAGGCCCCATAGAAGGCGCGGGGACCGTCGCTGACGCCCGCGGCCACCGTGGGCAGGCCCTCGATCACCGAGACGGGGAACACGACCTGTCGCCGGGCGCGCCAAGGCCGGTCAATCCGCAGGCGGCAGCGGGCGAAGTCGATCTCGACGCTATGCCCGGCCAGCACATCCATGCCGATCACCCCGGCGATCGGGGTGACGAAGCCGGCGCCGCGGGCGTCGAGGTCGGCGATCTTGACCGAGACCGCCGCGGCCCTCAGCCCGGCCACCTGCACCGAGGTCGAGATCTCCGGCTCGAGGATCCCCTCCATCTCGGCCTTGGTGTTGTGCAGCAGGGTGCGCGGCGCCGACAGGTCGATCACGTAGTCGCCGGCCATGACGCCGATCACCGCGGGCGCGACGACCGCGCCATTCTCGAACCAGCAATCGGTCTCGCCGGCGTGGGCCAACGGGGCCGACAGCAACGGTGGCATCAGGGCTAGAAGGGCGAGGCGAGAGCGCATGAATCGAGCTTAGCGCGGCCTTGGCGGCCTAGCGATGCCCTTGCCGCTCAGGCCTCGCCCTTGCCGCCCGCTGACCGGTGGAACAGCTGAAGCGTCCGCAGCAGCGCCAGATGGGCGCTGTCGGGGTGATGGCCGCTGGGGGCGACGAAGGCGTGGCCGGCCTCGTAGAGATAGATCGGCAGGTCCGGATGCGCCTCGCGGATCGTCTCGACGTCAGCCAGGGGGATCATCGGGTCGGTCTTGCCAAAGTGCAGGATGGTCGGGACCTTGGGCGTCTCGTCGCGATAGGCCGCGATATCGCCGCCGTAGAAGCTTGAGACCGCCGTCAGGCCCTCGCAGCGGCAGGCCGCCAGCCAGGCCGTCGTGCCGCCATAGCAGAAGCCCAGGGCGAAGACGGGGCCGTCTAGGGCGTCAATCGCTGTCTGCACCCGGGGCAGGGTCGAGACGCCCCAGCCGGTCAGCCGGCCCATCTCCATGCGCGCGTCCAGGATCTCCGGCTGGGTGTCATGGTCGGGGAAGTCGGCGTCGGCCGCGTCGATCAGCGAGGGCGCGATCACCTCGTAGCCCTGGTCGGCCAGGCGGCCCGAAAGCTCGCGGATATGCGGGGTGACGCCCCAGATGGCGTGCAGCATGACGACGCCGCCGCGCCGGGCCTCCCGCGCCGGTTCATGCCAGGCGGAGAACGGCGCGCCGTCGCGGGTGGCCAGGGCGATCCGCTGGCCCATCACGAGGCTCCGTGTTCGGCGAAGAAGGCGACGGTCCGCTGGCGGGCCAATTCGGCGTCGGCGAGGTCGCTCTCGGGCCGGCCGTCATTGTTGAAGCCGTGGCCGCTGGCCGCG
Source organism: Caulobacter sp. CCH9-E1 (assembly GCF_001556515.1). Taxonomy (GTDB): domain Bacteria; phylum Pseudomonadota; class Alphaproteobacteria; order Caulobacterales; family Caulobacteraceae; genus Caulobacter. The sequence continues at coordinate 9,422 of NZ_LSJA01000108.1, forward strand.
TAGACGTGGACCGGAACCTCGGGGTGCGCCGTCCAGATGGCGGCCTTGACCTCCTCGGCGGGAATGTGGGGGTCCGTGGCGCCCAGATGGACGATCACCGGCGCCTTCAGGTCGAACTTGGCCATGCCCAGGACGCCGCCACCGTAGTAGCTGGCGGCCGCCGACAGGCCCTCGCAGCGGGCGGCGGCCAGCCAGGCCATGGTCCCGCCATAGCAGTAGCCGACCAGGAACACCGGGCCGCGGTCCTTCAGAAAGTCGATACAAGCCTGGATGTCGCCCAAGGCGTTGTCCGGACCGTTGGCCATCGCCAGTTCCTTGCCGCGTGCGAATCCCGCCTCATCGTGCAGAGCGGTGAAACCCTTCTCGCCGCGATCGAACATCGATGGCGCCAGCACCTCGAAGCCGCGCGCCGTCCAGCGGGCGACGTCCTCGTGGACGTACTTGTCCAGGCCGAAGATCTCCTGGACCACGATCACCCCGCCCTTGCGTGGACCCTCGGGCTGGGCGTGCAGGGCGGTGAAGGAAAAGCCGTCGTGCGCGGCGGTCAGGGTGATCATCTCGGCCATACGCTGACTCCCAAAGAGAAACGGCCGGGGCGTCTCCGCTCCGGCCGCTGACATCTTGAACGCCTAGACGTTGAACCGGAAGTGCATCACGTCGCCGTCCTTGACGACGTATTCCTTGCCCTCGGCCCGCATCTTGCCGGCTTCCTTGGCGCCGGCTTCGCCGCCCAGCTTGATGAAGTCGTCGAAGGCGATCGTCTCGGCGCGGATGTAGCCCTTCTCGAAGTCGGTGTGGATGACGCCGGCCGCCTGCGGGCCGGTGTCACCGACGTGGATGGTCCAGGCGCGGGCTTCCTTCGGACCGACCGTGAAGTAGGTCTGCAGGCCCAGGAGATTGTAGGCCTCGCGGATCAGGCGGTTCAGGCCCGGCTCTTCCAGGCCCAGGGTCTCGAGGAACTCGGCGCGCTCATCGGCGTCCAGCAGGGCGATTTCGCTCTCGATCTGGGCCGAGATGACCACGGCCTTGGCGTTGTCGCGAGCGGCGCGCTCGGCCACGAGGTCGCTGTACTTGTTGCCCTTGTCGGCGCTGCCTTCCTCGACGTTGCAGACATAGAGGGCCGGCAGCGAGGTTAGCAGCTGCAGCATGTGCCAGGCCTTCTCGTCCTCCTTGTCCACGGTCGCGGCGCGGGCCGGACGGCCCTCGCGCAGCTGGGCCAGGGCCAGGTTGATCAGGCGCAGGGTGTTGGCCGCGTCCTTGTCGCCGCCCGACTTGGCCTTCTTCTCGATGGCCGGCAGGCGCTTTTCCAGGCTCTCCAGGTCGGCCAGCATCAGCTCCATCTCGATGATCTCGAGATCGCTGAGCGGGTCGATGCGCCCCTCGACGTGGGTGATGTCGTCGTCCTCGAAGCAGCGGGCCACGAAGGCCACGGCGTCGCAGTCGCGGATGTTGGCCAGGAACTGGTTGCCCAGGCCTTCGCCCTTCGACGCGCCGCGCACCAGGCCGGCGATGTCGACGAAGGTGATCCGGGCCGGGATGATCTCCTTGGAGCCGGCGATCTTGGCCAGGGCTTCGAGGCGCGGCTCGGGCACGGCGACATCGCCGGTGTTGGGCTCGATCGTGCAGAACGGATAGTTGGCCGCCTGGGCCGACGCCGTCTGGGTCAGGGCGTTGAACAGGGTGGACTTGCCGACGTTGGGCAGGCCGACGATGGCGACTTTCAGGGCCATGGAACTCTCGTGAATTTCGTTGGCGCGCGCTTAGCACGGATGGCCGCGAAAGGCGAACCGGGAGGGGGTTGCGCAAACCGCAACAAGACCTGATATCAATCGGCGAGCAAGGAGCCCGTTATGAGCGTTCGACCCGTCCTGAAGATCGTCAAGGGCATGCCCGCCTCGGATGGCGACGGCGTGCGCCTGACCCGAATGCTGGGCACGCCGGAAGCCCAGATGTTCGACCCGTTCCTGATGCTGGACTGCTTCGACAACGACCAGGCGTCGGACTACATGGGCGGCTTCCCCGACCATCCGCATCGCGGCTTCGAGACCGTGACCTACATGCTGGAAGGCCGGATGCGTCACAAGGACAACACCGGCCGCGAGGGCGTGATCGGGCCGGGCGGGATTCAGTGGATGCGGGCCGGCAAGGGTATCGTCCACTCCGAAATGCCCGAGCAGTCCGAAGGACGCATGCGCGGCTTCCAGCTGTGGGTGAACCTGCCCGCCAAGCTGAAGATGAGCGCGCCCGGTTACCAGGAGTTCGAGGCCGACAGCATCCCGGTCGAGGCCCGCGACGGCGGGGTCACTGTCAAGGTGATCTCCGGCGCCACCGAGACCGGCACGGCGGGGCCGATCGGCGGCGGCGCGGTGGACGCCCTCTATTTCGATGTCGTGCTGCCGGCCGGGACCGTCTTCGAAGAGCCGGTCGGCGACGACCGCAACGCCATGCTGGCGGTCTATGAGGGCAAGGTTCGCGTCGCCCACGACACGGTGGAGGCGCTGTCGGGCGTGTTCCTGGGCCGCGGCGACTCGGTCCGCGTCGAGGCCGTCACCGACGCCCGCGTCCTGCTGCTGGCCGGTCGTCCGATCAACGAGCCGGTGTTCTGGCACGGCCCGTTCGTGATGAATTCCCGCGAGGAGATCGTCCAGGCGTTCGACGACTTCCAGCGCGGACGGTTCTAGGCCTGGGCGGGTCCAACTCGCGTCAACTCTGGCTTTGGCGGTAGTACGATAGGAAACTATCCGAACGACACACCCAGCGTTAGCCTGTAGGCGATGGAGGCCCTATTGGACCAAGCAAGCTACGGGTGTGAAGACGAGGGCGGCTTCAATGCCGTCAGCAAAGCTTACAAGGCCGATCCGTCGCTTGAGACCTATGTTCGGCTACGTCGATCGAACCCGACTGCGGAGCTTGAAGTCGCAGTGATCGGCGGCTTTGAGTCGATGTTCTACATGCGCCGTGAGTTTGAGCGCTATGGCCTGGACCCCGAACTGCTCGGAGGACTACTCGACGCTGATCCCAATGCTATTGGTGAGATCGCCCTCAGTGTCATGGAAGCCCTGATAGAGGCCGGCAAACGCGAGCGCGCTGGCGAGACTCATATTGTAAGCCGTGGGGAAGTGATCCCGCCAAAGCTCGTCGATTGGATTATCTGCTGCACGCTTGATGCATTGAGTTGGAACGATCGCCTTACGATTCCTCGAGATCTCATCGTTTTGATCCGCGAGCGGCTAGGCGGATCCAACCCGCTCTATGAACAGATCGGCCACATAAGGGAGATGAAGTCGAACGCCGGGATGGTCGCTGGGCAACTCAAGGCACAGGGTGTCACGCCGACCTTCAAGCTTGTTGGCCAGATATTAGGTGTGGCAGCCAGTACGGTCATGCGCTGGTTCGAACCGGGCGAGTTCGAGAGAGAAGCGGAAAAATGGGAGCGCCTTTGCGATGAAACCGGTGTGCTACATCCGTTGAAGGTGAAGGCTCCGCTGGCGGACATTGCGCCGGATTCTTGATGCGCAACGCGGGTGCCGCCAGCACGATCGCGGAACTGATCCTAATCGGCTTCCGCACGATGAAACCTACAAGACTGACCATAAAAATACCGCGTCTACTCGACGCCACCGCCGAGGGGACATTGGCCGTGATCCTTCTGTTCCTGCTCGCGGCGGGCGGCGTTGGTATGCTGGCATGGCTACGCTTCAGCGGGTAAGCGATAGTCGTTCGAGCATGCGCCGTTGGGGCAGCGCTGCTTTTAGCCCTACCCCACCGCCGCGGCCGCGAAATCGCGCCAGCGCTTGGCTTCCTTGCGGAAATGACTGTGGGTCTTGGCGAGGCGCTTGTCGATCTCGGCCAGCTGCGCGCGGGCCTCTTCCTTGCGGCCCTGGCGGGCCAGGAACACGGTGTAGCGGGCGACGCCCTCGAAGCCCGGATAATGGTCGGCCGCCCAGCGCAGGGCGGTCTCGGCCTGCTCGTCGCGGGCCAGCGCCTGGTAGACGCGGCCCAGCGCCAGCATGGTGTGGGGCGTGCGGCCGGCGTTGGGCGTTTCGCCCAGCTTCTCCAGCAGGGGCAAGGCCTCGCCCGGGCGGTTCAGCTCGATCAGGGCGTTGGCGCGGCCGAGCAGCAGCTGGGGATCGTCGGCGTACATGCCCGTCAGGCTGTCGGCGTAGAGCCGTTCGGCCTCGGCGTGCTTGCCAAGCTCGGTGGCGGCCACCGCCAAGCGGACCCGGTTGGCGACGGTGGGGGCGTCATCGACGGCCTTGGCGGCCTCGCGGTACTCGCGTTGCGGGTCCAGCGCTTGGCGCGCGGCCTGCCCCACCTTCTGGGCGGCGCGGCCGCCCAACAGCTCGGGCAGGATCACGGCGACCAGGTAGACGACCCCGCCGACCGGCTGGAACAGCAGGATGATCCACAGCCAGTACATCTCGCGATGCGTCCGCACGACGTGGACGCACAGGGCGATCGAGAACAGCAGCGACAGGCCGAGCAGCGGCAGCGGAAGCGAGAACATGCTTGCGTCTTCTCGCGCCCGGCCAGCGACGTCAATCGTCGGATTTGGCCGGCTTGCGGGGATCGGCCTTCGGCGCGGGGGCCAGACGCATGACCTCGGCTTGGTAGCGCTCGTCATCGCCGACGGCGGCGAAGGGCAGGGCGTCGGCGATGGCGTCCAGCATCGGGTCCAGCCACTGGTGCTCGACCTTGTGGAAGTCGCCCAGCACGTAGTGCATCACCGCGTCCTTGTGGCCGGGATGGCCGACGCCGATGCGGCCGCGGCGGAAGGCGTCGCCGACCTGGCTGGTCACCGAGCGGACGCCATTGTTGCCGGCGGCGCCCCCGCCAAGCTTCATGCGGAAGCGGCCGGGCGCCATGTCGATCTCGTCGTGGAAGACGATCACGTCGGCGGGCTTGAGCTTGAAGAACTTCATGGCCTCGCCCACGGCCCGGCCGCTCTCGTTGTAGTAGGTCTTGGGCTTGAGCAGCAGCAGCTTCACCGGACCGTCCGGCGTGCTTACCTGGCCCTCGCAGGCCAGGCCCTGGAAGCGCGCGCGCCAGGGGGCGGTCCCCCACTTTCGCGCGAGGGCGTCCACGGCCATGAAGCCGACGTTGTGGCGGTTCTTCTCGTACTTGGGCTCGGGATTGCCCAGGCCGGCGAGGATCAGCATCGCGGAGTTCTCAACAGCGCAAAGCAAAAAGGGCGGGCCCGAAAGCCCGCCCTTCTCAAATCAGATCGGAGATCCGACCGCCAGGCGATTAGCCTTCGGTCGTGGTGTCGCCGGCGTCCGATTGGGCGGCCGACGAAGCCTTGAGGTTGGCGATCACGAAGTCGCGGTCCATGGCGGGCTTCACGCCGGCCGGCAGCTTGACTTCCGAGATGCGGATCACGTCGCCCAGGTCGTGGTTGGCCAGGTCGATGACCAGCTCTTCCGGGATCTGGTCGGCCGGGCAGGCCAGCTCGACGGTGTGACGGATGACTTCCAGCGTGCCGCCCTTCTTCAGGCCGACCGAGATGTCCTGGTTCTTGAAGTGAACCGGCACTTCGATCTTGATCAGCTGGTGCTCGTCGACGCGGTACAGGTCGAAGTGGATCGGCTCGTCGGTGACGGGGTGGAATTGCACGGCCTTGGCGATGACCGATTGCTTTTCGTCGCCATGCTGCAGCGTGACCAGGTGGCCCAGCAGTTTGCCGGTGTACAGCGACTTGCGGAATTCGTTGGCCTTCACGGCGATGTTCACCGGAGCCTTGCCGCCGCCGTACAGGACGCCGGGGACCTTGCCTTCGCGGCGGGTGGCGCGCGCGGCGCCAGTGCCGGCGCCGTCGCGGACTTCAACGTTCAGAATGATCTCGGCCATGAGGCTGTCTTTCTCGAGAGCCGGATGCTCTCGTCTATGACCTGGCGCCTATGGCCGCATCGCCACGCTCGCCCGGTCGTTTTGGGGTCGCGCTACATACACAAAAGGGCCGGGCGACGCAACGCCCGGCCCTTTCGGCGTGGGAGATGGGAAAATCAGCTCTTCTTGGCGGCCGGCTTCTTGCCGCCAGTTTTGGCCTTGCGAGAGTTGCTGCCCGCGCCTTTCACCGCGATCGACTCCTTGACCGGCAGCACGCGCGGCGCCTCGGGCGGCAGATTGGCGCCCGCGCCCTTGGCGATGCAGGCGCCGGTGTCCATCAGGATGTGCTGGCCCAGGCAGAAGATGTCCTCGTAGTGCGGCTTGGACACCGCCAGGCACTGATAGAGGTTCAGCTTGGCCATGTTCACGCAGTTGGCCGTGGCCCAGTCGGCGCTGAGGGCGTCGATCGAGGCCAGGTTGTTGTCGCCGGCCGCGCCGAGGGCGGCGAGGGCCGCCACGGCCAGGCCCCGGATCACGATCGGTTGGTAGGGGGCCGGGGCGGCGCGCGGCGTCAGGCCAAGGGTCTGACCGCCCAGCGAAGCCTGCTGCAGCACCGCGACATCGGCGCTTTCGGCCAGGGCCGGCGTGGCCGACAGGGTCTTGGCCGCGGCCAGGCGGCCGTCGCGATCGCTGACGACGCCCTTGGACCAGGACGAGTGCTGCACGTCGTAGGCGGCCTGCTTCACCGCCTTGCCCGCGGTGTAGACCTTGAGGCCGTCCCCGCCGACCTGATCGATGATCAGGCCCGCGGCGCTGTCGGCGCCCTTGAACACCGCCGCGTACGACGGGTTGGAGAAGATGTTGTTGATCATCTCCTGGCGCTGGGCGGGATGGGCGGCGACCTCGCGCACCGAGGCGACGAAGGTGGGGTCCTGCAGGGCCAGGACGGCGGCGTAGGCCACCGCGCCGTTCATGAACGACTTGGGCTCATAGGCCGCGCCGATCTTCAGCGAAGTCTGGATCTGGTCGCCGTTCTGGAAAGTTGGCGAGACGGCGCCGGCGCGCGCCATATAGCCGCGGAAGGCGCTGGCGCGCTCGATGACCTGAGCCGACAGGGTGATCGGCGGCGGCGGGGAGCTACAGGCGGCGACGATCGCCGTCAGCGCCACGGCGGTCGTCGCCAGAACGACGCGCGCACGCGAAAAGGAACGCATTCTCGAACTTCCCATCAAGTCTTGGCGGAGCCCATAGCAGCCTGGGCGGGCGACATTGTGACTGTCGTTCCGTTAACCAAGCTTTGACAAGCGTGGCCGTGCTTTTCGGTCGTTCTTGACGCGCGCCGGTTAACCAAGATGGCCGCGATGGGCCCCTAGTCGAACAGCTTCGACACCGACTCTTCGTTGGCGATGCGGCGGATGGCTTCGCCGATCAGCGGGGCGCACGAGACATAGCGAATCTTGGGGCAGGCCTTGGCGGGATCCGAGGCCTCGATCGAGTCGGTGACGACCAGTTCGGTCAGGACGGAGTTGGCGACGCGGTCGGCGGCCGCGCCCGACAGCACGCCGTGGGTGATGTAGGCGCTGACCGACTTGGCGCCGTGGTTGATCAGGGCCTGGGCGGCGTTGCACAGCGTGCCGGCCGAGTCGGCGATGTCGTCGAACAGGATGCAGCGGCGATCCTTGACGTCGCCGATGATGTTCATGACTTCCGACTGGCCCGGGCCCGAGCGGCGCTTGTCGACAATGGCCAGGTCGGCGTCGTCCAGGCGCTTGGCCAGGGCGCGGGCGCGGACCACGCCGCCGACGTCCGGCGAGACGACCATCAGGTCGTCGCCCATCGGATAGTGCTTGCGGATGTCATCGGCCATCAGGCGCGAGGGCAACAGGTTGTCGGTCGGGATATCGAAGAAGCCTTGGATCTGGCCGGCGTGCAGGTCCATCGTCAGGACCCGGTCGGCGCCCGAGCGGGTGATCAGGTTGGCGACCAGCTTGGCCGAGATCGGCGTGCGGCCGCCGGTCTTCCGGTCCTGGCGGGCATAGCCGAAGTAGGGCAGCACGGCGGTGATCCGCTTGCCCGACGCGCGCTTCAGGGCGTCGATGCAGATCAAGAGCTCCATCAGGTTGTCGTTGGCCGGATAGCTGGTCGACTGGATGACGAAGACGTCCTCGCCCCGCACGTTCTCGTCGATGGTGACGAACACCTCGAGGTCGGCGAACCGGCGCACCTGGGCGCGGGTCAGCGGCATGTCGAGATATTCCGCGATCGCCTGGGACAGCGGGCGGTTGGAGTTGCCGGACAGCAGCTTCATGGAGATATCTCGGGGTGGGGGGCGGCCGATGCGGCGCCTTCTAGCAGGCGAAGCTCCGGGAACAAGTGTTAACGGGCAGACTTTTTCGATTCCGTGATCGGACGATCGTCACCGTGGCGCGGACGCCTCACGCCTCCAGCATGATCGCCGACAGCAGGCGGCCGTAATCGCCTTCGTTGTTCAGGAAGGCGCGGCGGTTCGAGAAGAACCAGTCCTCCTCCGCCCGCGTGTCCCGGCCGACCCATTCGCGGCGCTCGACGCCGGCGGTTTCCAGGCGGTCCAGCACGAAGGCGGGCAGGTCGAAGAAGCGCTTGTCCTCCGAGACGCCCGGCTTGAAGAACCGGCTCGAGCCCGGGCAGTCGGCCTCGAACTTGTGCAGGAAATCGAGGCCCACCTCGTAGGACTTCGGGCCGATGCAGGGGCCGACGACGCCGGTGATGTTGGCCGGGTTGGCGCCCAGCTCGACCATGCGGTCCACCGCGGCCTGGACGACGCCGTCCAGCGCCCCACGCCAGCCGGCGTGGGCGGCGGCCACCACGCGGGCGTCCGGATCGACCAGCAGCACCGGCGCGCAGTCGGCCGCCATCGCGCCGCAGATCACGCCCGGGGTCTTGCTGACCACCGCGTCGCCCTGGGGCCGCGCGTCGCCCCATGAGCCGTCGGCCGTGATCGCGATGGTCGAGTGGATCTGATAGCAGACGTTCAAGTCCTCGGGCCCGCCGCCGAACCAATGCGCGATGCGGGCGCGGTTCTCCTCGACGTCGGCCGGCTCGTCCTGGCTGCCGCGTCCCACGTTCAGGCTGGCGTAAATCCCCTTCGAGACCCCGCCCTGGCGCGTGAAGAAGGCGTGCTTGACGCCCGGCAGGCTGGACAGCAGCGGCGACTGGACGGTGGGCAGGTCGTGAGCGTGGGTCATGTCGCGTCCTCGAAGAGGGGGGGCGAAAGGTCCGGCGCGCACAGGCACGCCACCTTGAACAGCGCTCCCATCTGCGCCTCGCCGACCAGACGATCAAGCTGTCTTCCGATCTGGTCGGTCTTCTCGGGCTGACGGGCCGCAAGGGCGTTGGCGCGGTCCAGGATTCCCAGGGCCAGCAGGAACTGGGCCTGGGTCAGGATCGGACCGGCCTTGGCGCCGGCCTCGCGCGCGGCGGCGACCACCG
>NZ_LSJA01000011.1 GCF_001556515.1 Caulobacter sp. CCH9-E1
GGCGCCGGCGCGGCCCCTCAGCCCCCACAGCGTCGCGCCGGCGCATCACCTTCAACCGTCCCGAGCGAACAGCTCTCACGGGCCGTAATCATCAAGAGGAGACGCCTATGCAAACCCCCGGACAAGCCGTCCTGCTCCGCATCTACACCGACGAAAACGCCCTGGTCGGCGATCGCTCCCTGATGGACGTCATCGTCCAGCGCGCCCAGACCGCGCGTCTGGCCGGCGCCACGGTCCTGCGCGGCCGCAAGGGGTTCGGTGAATCCGCACGCATGCACGAGCCGCGCCCGCTCGACTTCAACGACAACCTGCCCGTGGTCATCGAGTTCGTCGATGAGGAAGCCCGCCTGCGCGAGTTCCTGACCAAGCTCGACGACCTCAAGGACATCGGCCTGGTCACCTTCGAGAAGGTCGAGGTCCTTCGCTACGGCGGCCATCACGTCGAGCCGCACCGGTAGGAGCGAGCATTATGACCAGCAAGTCTGCGCACGATCATAAGGGCCACGATCATGGCCCGAATGACGACCACAAGCACGGTGAAGGGGAGGGCGGCCACGGCCACGCCCATGGTGGGCTTTTCGGCGAGCGAACCGAACTGATCTTCGCCCTGCTGTGCGGCGCGACCCTGCTGGTCGGCTGGCTCATCAGCCTCAAGGCCGATGGCTGGATCCCGCTGGCCTTCTATATGGCCGCCTACGTGTTCGGCGGTTGGTTCACCCTGACCGAGGCGATCGAAAACCTGCGCAAGCGCAAGTTCGAGATCG
>NZ_LSJA01000109.1 GCF_001556515.1 Caulobacter sp. CCH9-E1
GGCCTCTTTCGGAAGCGGGTTAAAACCCCGCGCGTCGAAGGCTCACCGGATAACGAACCACGCGGAGCGTCTGGCTTCGTCGAAACGGTAATCACTACTCACACTCCGGACGAATGTCCGGGCGCTCCGCATCCCCTTCCATCCCTTCAGCGGCCCGCCGCGTGAAGCGGCGAAGTCGCGCGCCTGCACAGTTCCTGGCCAAGCGAGGCCTTTCACGTCCCTCGCCCCATTGCTGACTCCCCGCGGCGCGAACCGGTGCTATGACTCCCGCGCCATTGGGGAGAGTCTTTGCTCATGTATCGTCGCTTACTGGCCGCCTCGGCCGTTTTCGCCCTCCTGTCGGGCGCCGCCCACGCTCAAGACGTCAAGACCGCCGAAACCCTGCGCGACAAGGCCCTGCTGGACCGCACCGCCTGGGACATCACCGAGGACCTGACCACCACCATCGGCCCGCGCGTCGTGGGCTCGCCGGCCATGGAGCGCGCCAAGGACTGGGCCGTCGCCAAGTTCAAGGCTCTGGGCTTCACCAACATCAAGGTCGAGGAATTCGCCAAGCCGTCCTGGACGCGCGGCGAGGAGAGCGCCCAGCTGGTCGCGCCCTATCCGATGAAGCTGGACATCGTGGGTCTGGGCCGCACCGTGCCGACCCCGCCCGCCGGGATCGAGGCCGAGGTCGCCCTGTTCCGCACCTACGCCGAGATGATCGCCGCCCCCGAGGGCGCGCTGAAGGGCAAGATCGCCGTCATCACCCAGCCGATGGTCCGCGCCCAGGACGGCTCGGGCTATGGCGTGGCGGGGATCTCGCGCCGCGCCGGTCCGGTCGAGGCCGCCAAGCGCGGGGCGGTGGCCCTGCTGATCCGCTCGGTCTCGACCTCTGACTCCACCGTGCCGCACACTGGCATGACCGCCTTTGGCGACCAGGTCGTCACCATTCCGGCCGCCGCCATGGGCGTGCCCGAGGCCGAGCAGCTGGAGCGCCTGGCCAAGAAGGGCCCGCTGCGCATCAAGCTGAAGCTGGCCTCGACCACCGATCCGAACGACGTGGCCTGGAACATCTCGGGCGACATCAAGGGCTCGGAAAAGCCCGACGAGATGATCGTGATCGGCGGCCACCTGGATAGCTGGGACGTCGGCACCGGCGCGCTGGACGACGCCACGGGCATCGGCATCACCACGGCCGCCGCCAAGCTGATCGGCGACCTGCCCAAGCGTCCCAAGCGCACGATCCGCGTCGTGATGTGGGGCTCGGAGGAAAGCGGCGGCTCGTCCGAGGCCTATCTGGCCGCGCACAAGGACGAGGTCTCCAAGTTCGTCCTGGCCGGCGAAAGCGACAGCGGCGCCGATCGCATCTACGCGCTGAACCTGCCGGCCGGCGCTCTCGGCCATCCGCTGGCGACGACCGCCGCCAACGTGCTGGCGCCGCTGAAGATCTATGTGAGCCGTCAGCCCGCCACCCATGGCGGCGCCGATATCGCGGGCCTGGAGCAGGCCGGGGTCCCGTCCTTCGCGCTGGAGCAGGACGCCAGCCGCTACTTCGACTACCACCACACCGCCGACGACACGCTGAACAAGGTCGATCCGCTGCAACTGGCCCAGAACGTCGCCGCCTGGACCAGCCTGATCTACCTGGTCGCCGACAGCGACATCGACTTCCGCGCGCTGAAGGCTGCGGCTCCGGCGGCGTCGCACTAAGCGTCCACAACTTGGCTCTCCCTTCCCCCTTTGATGGGGGAAGGGCAGGGATGGGGGTGTTGGCACGGCCTGTCCGCCTCTCTAGGAAGGGCGGTAAGGCGTCCGACGCGGCGCGATCACCCCCCACCCAACCCTCCCCCATCGAGGGGGAGGGCTTCTTAGAGCGCCCCATGACCGACCAGCCCCTCTCCGGCCGCCACATCGCCGTCCTGCTGGGCGGGCCCTCGTCGGAACGCAAGGTCAGCCTGGTCTCGGGCGCCGCCTGCGCCGACGCGCTGGAACGGCTGGGGGCCAAGGTCACGCGGATCGACGCCGGGCCCGACATCGCCCAGGTGCTGACGGCGGCCAAGCCCGATCTCGTCTTCAACGCCTTGCACGGCGAATGGGGCGAGGACGGCTGCGTCCAGGGCGTGCTCGAGACGCTGAAGCTGCCCTACACCCACTCCGGCGTGCTGGCCTCGGCCCTGGCGATGGACAAGGCCAAGGCCAAGGCCGTGCTGGCGGCGGCCGGCGTGATCGTCCCCGGCGGCGGCCTGTTCAACCGTCATGACGTCGCCCGCGACCACGTCCTTCCACCGCCCTACGTGGTCAAGCCGAACGCCGAGGGCTCCTCGGTCGGCGTCTTCATCGTCAAGGAAGGCGCCAACCGTCCGCCGGAAGAACTCGCTTCGCCAAGCTGGACTTATGGCGAGGAGGTCATGGTCGAGCCCTATGTCCGAGGCCTCGAACTGGCGGTCGCGGTGATGGGTGAGGCGAATGGTCCCAGAGCCCTCGCGGTTACCGATATTCGTGCATCCACAGGTTTTTATGACTACGAGGCCAAGTACTCGGAAGGCGGCTCGATCCACGTCCTGCCGGCCCCAATCCCTGATGGCGTAAGGGATCGCGCCATGCGGATGGCGGAATTGGCGCATACCGCTCTTGGTTGTCGAAGTGTGACTCGGTCCGACCTTCGTTATGACGACATTAACGACATTCTGGTCCTTCTAGAGGTCAATACGCAGCCCGGCATGACTCCGACCTCGCTCGCACCCGAGCAGGCCGCCCACGTCGGGATTCCGTTTGATCAGTTGGTTCTATGGATCGTGGAGGACGCTTATGCCCGCCGTAACGCGGGGGGGACCGCCTAAGCCTAGGCGACCCCGGGCCGAAGCGCCCGCAAGTCCGAGCAAGGGTCGGGGCGCGCCGCGTGGCGCTCAGCCGGCCGCCAAGCTGCACGCCGCCAAGGGCGTGGGCCTCTCGCCCACGGTCGCCCTTAGCGTCGCGGGCGCGGCCTTGGGTCTCGGATTGGTGGTGATGTTGGCCACAGGGCACCGCGCCGAGCGTATCGGCGCGGCGATGGCGCATGGCGTCGACGGCGCGTTCGCTTCCGCCGGGTTCAAGCTGAAGACCGTCCACATCCGTGGGGCGTCTTCGACCGCCCAGGCTGACATCCTGAAGGCCTCGGGCCTTTACCTCGACCAGCCGACGCTGGGCATGGACCTGGCGGGCGTCCGCCAGCGGGTGCAGGGCGTGGGCTGGGTCAAGGACGTCCAGGTGGTGCGGATGCTGCCCGACACCGTGCTGATCTCCGTCCAGGAGCGGCCGGCTTTGGCGGTCTGGCAGAACCAGGGCCGGATGAAGGTGATCGACGCCGAGGGGCGGGTGATCAACGAGGCGGACCCCGCGCGCTTCCCCCAGCTGCCGCTGGTGGTGGGGCAGGGCGCCGACCAGGCCGCGGGCCTGATCCTGCCGGCGGTGGCCTCGCGTCCGCGCCTTCGGGATCGGCTCGAGGCGATGGTGCGGGTGGACGACCGCCGCTGGGATCTTCGGTTGAAGGACGGATCGCTGATCCAGCTTCCGGCCATTGACGAAGAATCCGCGCTGATTCAATTGGATCAGCTCGACCAGCGGCAGAGAATCCTCGACATGGGTTTCGCGCGGATCGATCTGCGCGACCCCGAAATGGTGGCTGTGAGACCTCGTGACGCCGCGCTGCCTGGGCAGCCCGCGGCGAACGGGGCGTAATGTGGTTGATGGGCTGAGGTGACGATAGCGATGTCGCGAATGGAGGACCGGAAACAGGCTCGCGAGGGCCTGAAGGCGACGCTTGTGCGCCAGCCCGCCATCGCGGCCGTCGACCTGGGCGCGTCCAAGGTGACGTGCTTCATCATGAAGCCCGACGGCATCCACCGCGAGCACCGCACCCTGACGACCTCGGGCGTCGGCTATGTCCAGTCGCGCGGCGTGCGCGGCGGCGCGATCGTCAATCTGGACGAGGCCGCCCAGGCGATCGCTCAAGCCGTCGAGCGCGCCGAGACCGTGGCCGGCGTCAACGTCCAGGGCGTCAGCGTCTGCACCGCTGGCGGCCAGCTGGCCAGCCACCGCGTCCACGCCCAGGTCTCGCTGGGCGCCCGCCCGATCTCGGACGGCGACCTGTCGCGCGCCATCGCTTCGGCCCTGGCCCAGGTTCGCATTCCGGGCCGCAAGCCGATCCACCTGCTGCCGATCGCCTGGTCGGTCGACGGCCAGCGCGGCATCCGCGACCCGCGCGCCATGTTCGGACGCTCGCTGGGACTGGAGCTGCTGGTCGTCTCGGTCAACGAGAACATCTTCCACACCCTGGCTCACTGCGTCGAACGCGCTCACCTGTCGTTCGAGGGCATCGTCGCCGCGCCGTTCGCCTCGGCCCTGGCGGCCCTGGAAGAGGACGAGATGGACCTGGGCGCCGTCTGCATCGACATGGGGGGCGGCTCGACCTCGGTGGCGGTGTTCAACAACGGCGCGCTCTGCCACGTCGACAGCTTGGCCGTCGGCGGCGGGCACGTCACGCAGGACATCGCGCGCGGCCTGCAGACCTCAGTGGTCGGCGCCGAGCGCATCAAGACCCTGCACGGCAGCGCCATCGCCTCGGCCAACGAGGATCGCGAGATGATCGAGGCGCCGCCGCGCGGCGACGATCCGGGCGCGGGTCCGGTGATCGCCCCGCGCAGCTTGCTCAAGGGCATCATCCAGCCGCGCGTCGAGGAGACGCTGGAACTGTTGCGCGAACGCCTGAAGGCCTCTGGCGCGCCGGTCGAGCCGGGCGCGGGCATCGTCCTGACCGGCGGCGCCAGCCAGCTGGCCGGGGTGCGCGAAGTGGCCGTGCGCGTGTTCGATCGCCCGGTGCGCCTGGGCCGTCCGCGTCGCGTGCCCCACTTGGCCGACGCCGCCTCCGGCCCGGCCTTCTGCGCCGCCGCCGGCACGCTGCACCGCACGGCCTTTGGTCCGCGCGAAGCCGTCTCGTCGAAGGCCCTGGCCGGCGGCGTCGCCCGCAAGCGTCCCCTGGATCCGAACGCCAGCCCCATTTCGCGCGCCGCCGCCTGGCTGCGCGACAACCTCTAGGTCGAGGCTGCTTCGGCCTTCAAACCTTAAGCGTGATTAACTCTACTGTTTAACTTTAAAGGCCCCTCCGAGCACCTCGGGCGGGCCTTTTTTGCTGCTCAAAGCGTGGCTATTCGCCAGAATAGAGACTCAGCGGCGTTCGGTCGCAGATGTCTGTGGACGCCGTCAGGACCCTTGGTTCGCTTGGGTTTTCTGTTGATAGACCACAATTTATCCCAAGGCCGCGCTCGACCGGACCCCGACTCAGATTATGCAGTTAACTGCCGATTAACGATGGTGGTTGTTCTGTTAACACGATCGTCGAGGCATCCCCGGCGATTGGGTGTCGCCGAGGTCTAATTTGACGATTTCGGCGTAAGGACGCGAGGGTCCCATGGCTATTTCTCTTTCCGCGCCGCGTACGACCGAGCTGAAGCCGCGCATCGTGGTCTTTGGTGTTGGCGGCGCTGGCGGTAACGCCGTGAACAACATGATCGAGGCGGGCCTCGAGGGTGTCGAGTTCGTGGTGGCCAACACCGACGCGCAGCAGCTGCAGTTCGCCAAGACCGATCGGCGGATCCAGCTGGGCGTGCAAGTGACGCAAGGCCTAGGCGCCGGCGCGCACCCGGAAGTGGGCATGAGCGCCGCGGAAGAGTCCTTCCCCGAGATCGGCGAGCACCTCGATGGCGCGCACATGGTGTTCATCACCGCCGGCATGGGCGGCGGCACCGGCACCGGCGCGGCGCCGATCATCGCCAAGTGCGCTCGCGAGCGCGGCATCCTGACCGTCGGCGTCGTGACCAAGCCCTTCCACTTCGAAGGCCGTCACCGCATGCGCCTGGCCGACAGCGGCATCCAGGAGCTGCAGCGCTACGTCGACACCCTCATCGTCATTCCGAACCAGAACCTGTTCCGCGTCGCCAACGAGCGCACGACCTTCGCCGAAGCCTTCGGCATGGCCGACCAGGTGCTGCACTCGGGCGTCCGCTCGATCACCGACCTGATGGTCCTGCCGGGCCTGATCAACCTCGACTTCGCCGACGTCCGCACGGTCATGACCGAGATGGGCAAGGCGATGATGGGCACCGGCGAGGGCGCCGGCGAAGACCGCGCCCTGATGGCCGCCCAGAACGCCATCGCCAACCCGCTGCTGGACGAAGTCTCGCTGAAGGGCGCCAAGGCCGTGCTGGTCAACGTGACCGGCGGCATGGACATGACCCTGCTGGAAGTCGACGAGGCCGCCAACGCGATCTCGGACCAGGTCGATCCGGAAGCCAACATCATCTTCGGCGCGGCCTTCGATCCGTCGCTGGAAGGCGTGATCCGCGTGTCCGTGGTCGCCACCGGCATGGACGGCGCCTCGATCGCCCAGATTGAGCCCAAGCCCGTCACCCGCAACACCACGACCCAGCCGCTGATCGCCGACACGGCCCGCGCCCCGGCGCCGCAGCCGGAACCGGCTCGTCCGACCGCCCGCTATGAAGCCGCGCGTCCGGCGGAACGCCCCTCCACGGCGTTCTCTTCGGCCTTCGCTCCGGCGCCGGAACCTGCGCCGGCTCCCGAGCCCGAGATCGTCATGTCCGCGCCCCAGTCGGAGCCGGAAGCCGAGCTCTACTACGATGAGCCGACCGTCGCCGAGGAACCGCGCGTGGCCCGGCAGGTGAACCGCATCGTCGACCCGCTGGTCGACGAGGTCGCCGAAGAGCCGCTGTTCTCGGACAGCAGCAACTACTACGAAGAGCGTCGTCCGCAGAAGCAAGGCGGTTGGCTTTCGATGTTCGGCGGTGGTCGTCAACGCTACGAGCAGCAGGCCTCGGCCCCGCAGCCGCAGGCTCGCACGACCCAGAGCGTCCGCCCGCAGCTGGCGCCGGTTGAAACGCCGCAGACCGACGACGGC
Organism: Caulobacter sp. CCH9-E1; assembly: GCF_001556515.1. Taxonomy (GTDB): domain Bacteria; phylum Pseudomonadota; class Alphaproteobacteria; order Caulobacterales; family Caulobacteraceae; genus Caulobacter. The sequence continues at coordinate 6,932 of NZ_LSJA01000109.1, forward strand.
GAGGACCTGGAAATCCCGTCCTTCCTGCGTCGCCTGGCCAACTGAAGAGGCGACCCCAAGCGGGGACCTAGATAATAGCCGAAGCGCCCCGGAGGAGACTCCGGGGCGTTTTGCATTCGAGGCCTTAGTCACCCATAGTGTTATAACATAACATTTCTGTTGAGCTGGATTTGGCGAAGCGCTAGTGGTGTTACATTGTAACGCAAGAGGCGCGCGTGACCGTCCAAGCTCCCAAGCCTTCCGGCCGTATCGATCGCCGTCTGCCCGTGACCGTCCTCTCGGGCTTCCTGGGCGCCGGTAAGACCACGCTTCTGAACCATGTGCTGGCCAACCGCGAGGGCAAGAAGGTCGCGGTCATCGTCAACGACATGAGCGAGGTGAACATCGACGCGGCTCTGGTCGCGGAGGGCGGCGCCAACCTGTCGCGCACGGACGAGACCCTGGTCGAGATGTCGAACGGCTGCATCTGCTGCACCCTACGCGACGACCTGCTCAAGGAGGTGCGCCGCTTGGCGGCCGAGCGCCGTTTCGACTACCTGTTGATCGAGTCCACGGGCGTCTCCGAGCCGATGCCGGTCGCCGCGACTTTCGACTTTCGCGACGAGGCCGACCAGAGCCTGTCGGACGTGGCGCGGCTGGACACCATGGTCACGGTCGTCGACGCCTTCAACTTCCTGCGAGACTATGGCTCGCGCGACAGCCTCGCCGATCGCGGCGAGACGGCGGGGGAGGGCGACGAGCGGACAGTTGTCGACTTGCTGGTCGAGCAGATCGAGTTCGCCGACGTCATCGTGCTGAACAAGGCCGACCTGGTGTCCGCGGAGGACCTGGGCCGCCTCGAGGCGATCATCGCGACCTTCAATCCGCAGGCGCGGATCGTCCGCTCGGAACGCGGCGGCGTCGCCCTGGACGACGTGCTGGACACCGGCCTGTTCGATCCTGTTCGGGCCGAAGGCGCGGCGGGCTGGCAGAAGGCGCTGATGGGCGAGGTGCTGCCCGAGACCGAGGAGTACGGCATCAGCCACTTCGTCTACCGGGCGTCCAAGCCGTTCCATCCGGAGAAGCTGAAAGCCTGGCTCGACAGTGAGTGGCCAGGGGTCATCCGATCCAAGGGCTTCGTTTGGCTGGCCACCCGCTATGATCGCGTCGGCGGCTGGAGCCAGGCCGGCGCGGTCACACAGTTCGGCCCGCATGGCCGCTGGTGGGCCAGCGCGCCTGAAGACTACTGGCCCGAAGATCCGGCCTGGCGCGCGGCGATCCAGAAGGTCTGGAAGCCGATCCACGGCGACCGTCGCCAGGAGATCGTGCTGATCGGCCAGAACATGGACCACGAGGCCCTGACGCGAGGCTTCGACGCCTGCCTGCTATCAGACCTCCAGTTCGGTTTCGGCCCCAAAGCCTGGGCCAAGCTGCCGGACCCGTTTCCGCGATGGAGCTGAACCTGAGCGACGACGCGGCCAACGACGACTTCCAGGAGCCCCCGGCGGCCTGGGTGGCGCAACGGTTTGGCGTCTGCCTGGAAGAGGCGGAGTGGGTGCTGGTGCTCTATCGGTTCCAGGCGCTGTATCCGGACGGGCCGGAGCCGGGGCGGTTCTATTGCGAGGCGCTGTAACGCGCTTATCGTCTCGCCTGGCGGTTGTTTTCGCGCTAGCCAGTCATTTCATGCCAATGACAGGCGAAAAGCGGTCACGATGAAGCTCACCCGCGCCGACCGAAAGATCCTCCAGATCCTGCAGGAGGACGGCAAGATCTCGAACGTCGAGCTGGCCGAACGGGTAGGGCTGTCGCCGAGTCCCTGCCTGCGGCGGGTCAAGCAACTGGAGGCCTCGGGTCTGATCAGCGGCTATGTCGCGCTGCTGGATCGCCGCAAGGCCAAGCTGGACGTGCTGGCCTATGTGGAAGTGCAGGTCGATCGCCATAGCGAGGAAGCCGCCGAGGCCTTCAAGCAGGCGGTGCTGCGCGAGCCCGAGGTGGTCGGCTGCTACGTGATGACGGGGGGCTACGACTACCTGTTGAAGGTCGCGGTGCCGAACCTCGACGCCTATGCCGACTTCACCATGAAGCGCCTCTTGAAGATGCCGGCCGTGAAGGACATCCGCTCGTCGTTCGTGCTCGACACGCTGAAGGATTCCACCGCCCTGCCGCTGGACTATCTGGACTGATCACTTTGATGAAGATCAAGTGCCAAAATTGGCATGATATGACCTAGAGGGCGTTAAACCTGGTCATGATTGCCACGTTCTGACTTCAGTCCCGCGATAAGCTGCCCGCTCTCGTCTTTTTGGAGCGGCCGCATGCTCGTCCTGGATCGCAAGCCCGTCACCACCGCGCCCGCTTCGCCCATGCGGCCGGCTCTCGAGGGCGTCCAGGCCTATAAGTCCGGCATGACCCTGGCCGAGGCCGGCAAGCGCACCGGACGGTCCCAGTTCTCCAAGTTGGCCAGCAACGAGAACCTGCTGGGCGCCAGCCCCAAGGTCGCCGCCGCCGTCGCGGCCGCGATCGCCGAGCCCGAACTCTATCCTGACCCCTATTGCGAGACGCTGCGCGCCGCGATCGGCGGCCGTCTGGGCGTCGATCCTTCGAGGATCATCGTGTCGCCCGGTTCCGAGGCGTTGATCGACTATCTGTTCCGCGCCGTGCTGCACCCGGGCGACGCGCTGCTGATGTCCAGCCCGACCTTTCCAGCCTACGATATCTTCGCCCGCTGCGCCGAGGCCAAGATCGTCGATGTGCCGCGCCTGGCCAACTTCGACCTCGACGTGCCGGCCTTCAAGGCCGCCGCGGCGCAGGGGCCGAAGCTGCTGGTGCTGTGCACGCCCAACAACCCGACCGGCAACGCCCTGACCGCCTCGGACATCGAGGAGATCCTGTCGGTCACGCCGCGTTCGACCCTGGTCTTCGTCGACGAGGCCTATCGCGAGTACCACGAGGCCTTCGACACCTTCGCCCTGCTGGACGCCTGGGGCGGTCCCTGGGTCTCGGCCCGCACCTTCTCCAAGGCCTATGGCCTGGCCGGCCTGCGCGTGGGCTACGGCATCGCCTCGTCGGCCGAGCTGGTCGGCTATCTCGACCGCCTGCGGCCGGCTTTCAACGTCACCGCCGTCAGCCAGGCCGCCGCCCTGGCCGCCTGGAACGATCCCGAGCACCTAGCCCGCACCGTCGCCCTGACCATCGCCGAGCGCGGCCGCATCGAGGCGGCGCTGGACGACCTGGGCGTCGAGCATACCCGCAGCCAGGCCAATTTCGTCTTCCTGCGCGCGCCCGCTGGTCCCGACGCGACCGCCGCGCGTTTGTTGCAGGAGGGGCTGATCATCCGTCCGACGCCGGTCGCCGGCGGCTGGGTCCGGATCACCATCGGCCGGCCGGCCGACAACGACGCCCTGATCGCCGCTCTGCCGGCGGCGCTGGCGAAATAAGAATTCTAGGGAGAGAGCCGCCCATGACCCTCGTCACCGACCAGAACCCCCTGGGCCTCGACGGCTTCGAGTTCGTCGAGTTCACCAGCCCCGATCCGGCCGCCATGAAGGCGCTGATCGAGCAACTGGGCTTCGTCGCCGCCAGCCAGCATCCGACCAAGGCCGCGACCCGCTACAAGCAGGGCCGCATCAACCTGATCGTCAACGAGGAGCCGGCCGGCCAGGTCGCCGACTTCCGCGCCGAGCATGGTCCGTCGGCCAACGGCATGGCCTTCCGGGTCGAGGACGCAGAGCAGGCCTATGCGGACGCGATCAGGCGCGGCGCCAAGCCCGCCGACGCCAGCCATTCCCTGCTGGGCGAGGGCGCCAAGGTGCTGGAAGGCATCGGCGGGTCCTTGCTCTATCTCATCGACCGCTATGGCGACGCCGGCACGATCTATGACAGCTGGGAGCAGGTTCCGGGCGCTGCCCTGGCCGAGGCCAAGAACAATGTCGGGCTCGACCTGCTGGACCACCTGACCCACAACGTCAAGCGCGGCCAGATGCGGACCTGGTCGACCTTCTACAACCAGGTCTTCGGCTTCGAGGAGCAGAAGTACTTCGACATCAAGGGCCAGGCGACCGGCCTGTTCAGCCAGGCGATGATCGCGCCCGACAAGGCCATCCGCATCCCGCTGAACGAAAGCCAGGACGACAAGAGCCAGATCGAGGAGTTCATCCGCCAGTACAATGGCGAGGGCATCCAGCACCTGGCCCTGACCACCGACAATATCTACGACACCGTCGAGAAGCTGCGCGCCCGGGGCGTGAAGCTGCAGGACACGATCGAGACTTATTACGAACTGGTCGACAAGCGCGTGCCCGGCCACGGCGAGGACCTGGAGCGCCTGCGCAAGAACCGCATCCTGATCGACGGCGCCGTCGGCGAGGAGGGGCTGTTGCTGCAGATCTTCACCGAGAACCTGTTTGGCCCGATCTTCTTCGAGATCATCCAGCGCAAGGGCAACGAAGGCTTCGGCAACGGCAACTTCCAGGCCCTGTTCGAAAGCATCGAGCTGGATCAGATCCGCCGCGGGGTGATCACGGTCGAGGCTTGATCCAAGCCTAACCTTGCAGGCCGTCCGGGATGACACTGTAATTGTGCTCAAGAAATTGAGAGGGGCGTCGATGGACCTCCGCTACCAAACCGGCTTTGGCTCCTATTTCGAGACCGAGGCGCATCCCGGCGCCCTGCCGGTGGGGCAGAACTCGCCGCAGAAGGTTCCGTTCGGCCTCTATGCCGAGCAACTGTCGGGCTCGGCCTTCACCGCGCCGCGTCATGAAAACCGGCGTAGCTGGCTGTACCGCCTGCGGCCCAGCGCCGGGCACGGGCCTTACACGCCTTATGCCCAGAACAAGCTAGTCTCGACCTTTGGCGAACCCGTGACCCCCAACCGCCTGCGCTGGAACCCGCTGGAAATCCCGGCCGCGCCGACCGACTTCGTCGACGGCCTTGTCACCCTGGCCGGCAACGCCGACGCCGGGACGCTGTCGGGCATCGGCGTTCACGTCTATCTCGCCAACGCCTCGATGAAGGGGCGGGTGTTCTACGACGCCGACGGTGAGCTCCTGATCGTTCCGCAGCAGGGCGTGCTGACCCTGGTCACCGAGTTTGGCGTGCTGACCGCCGGCCCAGGCCACATCGCCGTCATCCCGCGCGGCGTGCGCTTCCGGGTCGAGGTCGACGGACCCTCGCGCGGCTATGTCTGCGAGAACTACGGCGCGGCCTTTCGCCTGCCGGAGCTCGGGCCCATCGGCGCCAATGGCCTTGCCAATCCGCGCGACTTCGAGGCGCCCGTGGCCGCCTTCGAGGACGTGGATGCGCCGACGGAGGTGATCCAGAAGTTCCAGGGCGCGTTGTGGGCGGCCGCTTGGGATCACAGCCCGCTGGACGTGGTGGCCTGGCACGGCAATCTCGCGCCGTACCGCTATGATCTCTCACGGTTCAACACGATCAACACGGTCAGCTACGACCACCCCGACCCGTCGATCTTCACGGTGCTGACCTCGCCCAGCGACACGCCGGGCGTCGCCAATTGCGACTTCGTGATCTTCCCGCCGCGCTGGATGGTGGCCGAGCACACCTTCCGCCCACCCTGGTTCCACCGCAACGTGATGAGCGAATTCATGGGGCTGGTCCATGGCGCCTATGACGCCAAGGAGGGCGGCTTCGTGCCTGGCGGCGCGTCTTTGCATAACTGCATGAGCGATCACGGCCCCGACGTGGCCAGCCACCGCAAGGCCACCGAGGCCGAGTTGGCGCCGCACAAGGTCGACGGAACCCTGGCCTTCATGTTCGAAAGCCGCTGGGTGATCCGGCCGACCAAGTTCGCGCTGGAGACTTCGGCGCTTCAGGACGACTATGACGCCTGCTGGGCGGGCTTCCCCAAGGCTCGCTTGCCGTAACAACAACAAGAAGGAAGCGCCGATGAAGCTCGCGTCTCTCAAGGGCGGCCGCGACGGCCGGCTGGTGGTGGTGTCCAACGACCTGGCCTGGTTCACCGACGCAGGCACGGTTGCGCCGACCCTGCAGGCCGCTCTGGACAATTGGGACCATTGCGAGCCGCTGCTTCGCGGCCTGGCCGAGAGCCTCGAGCACGGCGCCGTGCCGCGCGAGCGTTTCCACGAGCACGACGCCGCCAGCCCGCTGCCGCGCGCCTATCAGTGGGTGGACGGCTCGGCCTATGTGAACCACGTGCAGCTGGTGCGGAAGGCGCGCGGGGCCGAGATGCCCGAGAGCTTCTGGACCGATCCGCTGATGTACCAGGGCGCGTCCGACGGCTTCCTCAATCCGCGCGATCCGATCCCGCTGGCCGACGCCAGCTGGGGCTGCGATCTGGAGGGGGAGATCGCCGTAATTACCGGCGACGTGTCGCTGGGCGCCAGCCGCGAGGAGGCCCTGTCCGCCATTCGCCTGGTCATGCTCTGCAACGACGTCTCCCTGCGCAACCTGATCCCCGGCGAACTGGCGAAGGGCTTTGGCTTCCTGCAGTCCAAGCCCGCCAGCGCCTTCTCGCCGGTGGCGGTGACCCCTGACGCGCTGGGCGAGGCCTGGAAGGACGGCAAGCTGCATGGCGCGCTGCTGGTCGAGCTGGACGGCAAGGACTTTGGTCGCGCCGACGCCGGCGTCGACATGACTTTCGACTTTGGGACCCTGGTGGCGCACGCCGCCAAGACCCGGCCCCTCTGCGCCGGCACGATCGTCGGCTCGGGCACGGTCAGCAACCGCGACGCCGACGGCGGTCCCGGCAAGCCGGTCAGCGAGGGCGGTCTGGGCTATTCGTGCCTGGCCGAGCTGCGCACCGTCGAGACCATTCTACACGGCGCGCCCAAGACGCCGTTCCTGCTGGGCGGCGACACGATCCGCATCGAGATGAAGGACGCCAAGGGCCATTCGATCTTCGGCGCCATCGAGCAGACGGTCGAGCGGATTTGACGGACGAAAACGCGGCGGCGGGCCGTGTCTGGGCGACGCCGGCCGGGGTCAATCTGGGACCGCTGGACCTGATCAAGGACGGCGGCGCGCGTAACTATGTCCTCCAGATCGGCGACAAGCGCTTTCACGGCTTCGTGGTCCGGAAGGGCGAGGCGGTGTTCGGCTATGTCGATCGCTGCCCGCACGCCGGCCTGCCGCTGGCGCAGCAGCTCGACCACTACCTGACCCCTGACGGCCGCCTGATCGCCTGTTCCTGGCATGGCGCGGTGTTCACGGTGGAGGCGGGCGCCTGCGTCGGCGGACCGTGCGTCGGGGCCAAGCTCGCGCCCTGGCCCGTGGAGACGCGCGAGGGGCGGGTCTTCACCGCCTGACAGGCCAAAAAAGAACGGCCGCCTTCCAGGAGGAGAAGGCGGCCGAGTCATTGGGAGGAAACGCCCCCGAAAGGGCTGAATTCCATATAGACGTTTGAATCGATCCCGACAACGTTGTCAGGGAAATTATTTCGCGTGACGGTGAAATCGTCTGGTCCGCTCTCCCGGCGCGAAGAGGCGTCGCGCCGGGAGAGCGAGAACGGCCTTACTTCTTCTTCGCGGCCTGGACCTCGATCTCGACCAGCATGCCGTCTTGGACCAGCGCGGTGATCTGGCTGGTGATGCGGGCGGGCTTGTTGGGCTGGGTCGCGGTGCCGAAATAGGTCTTGTAGCCCTCCATCATGCCGGCGAAGTCCATCTTGCCGCCCTTGGCGGGGTCGCCGACGAGCAGGACGCGCATCATCACGACGTCGGCCATGGTCGCGCCTTGGCTCTTCAGGGCGGCCTCGATGCGGCCCAGCACGCCCAGGGTCTGGGTCTTGGTGTCGCCGAACTTGGCCACGCCCGTGGCCTTCTCGTCGATGACCGGCGGAGTCATGCCCGAGACGTAGATGGTGTCGTAGCCTGCCGGCACGGTGACGACGCTGGCGATGGCCGCTTTCGGGTCGCCGCCGCGGACGATGTCTTGGGCGTGGGCGGCGCCGGCGAGGGCGCAGAGGCCAGCGGCGAGGGCGATAAGGCGTTTCATGGGTCTCTCCCGTTCAGATGAGGTTAGTGGGCCTGCAGACCGCGGGCGCTGGCTTGGGCCTTGGCGGCCGCGCGGGCGGCGGCGACGTCGGTCGGCTTGATCCCCGACGCCTTGTTGCTCCACGACGAGCGCACATAGGTCAGGATGGACGCCAGATCGGCGTCTGTCAGGTCGTCCTTGAAGGCGGGCATGCCCGCGCGACCATTCAGGACCGTGGTGATCACCACCTTCGGCGGGCCTTGGACCAGGGGCGCTCCGTCCAGCGGCGGAAAGGCGCCCTTGACGCCCTTGCCGGTGGCTTGGTGACAGGCCGAGCAGTTGTCCATGAACAGAGACTTGCCGTCGGCGGACGCGATCGCCGGAGCGGCGAGCCCGCCAGCGAGCGCCAAGGCGGCGAGACGATAGGCGAAGGTCATACGTTTCCCCGGTGCTTTCTTACGCTTGCTGGACGCGGGCGTGGATCTTGGCGATCTGCTGCCAAGCCGACTCGATAGCGCCGGCCTGCCAGCCGCCTAGGTAGCTCAGGTGCTCGCCGGCCAGATAGAGGCGGCCGTCGGGCTCGCAGAGAACTGGATAGGCTTCCTTGCGCCCGGTCTGGCTCCACTCGGCCCAGCCGCCCAGATTGTACTCGGCCAGGTGCCAGCTGAACGAGAAGGCGTTCTCGAAGCTCTCGGCGTATTCGGGGAAGATCTTCTGGCCGGCGGCCACCGCGAAGGCGGCGCGGTCGGCGGGGGTCTTGGCGCTGATCCGGGCCGCCTCGCCGCCGAAGGCGTAGTAGCCCAGCAGCACGCCCTTCTGCCCCTGCCAGCCGTACGAGGGCAGGGTGATCGAGTTGATCCCCGGCAGGTCCGTATAGACGTGACCGCCGTAGATGTGATGCTTCTCTTCCCAGAAGCGGTTCTTCATCTGCAGGCCGATCTTGTTGACCGGAGCGTAGGAGACTCCGGCCATCGCGGCCTTGAACGGCGCCGAGGCGTCGAGGTCGATCTGCTTCAGCACGCTGAGCGGGATGGTGCACAGGCAGTAGTCGGCCGTGACCTCGCCGGCCTTACCGTCCGCGCCCTTGAACGAGACGGTCACGCCGCTGGGCGACTGCTTGATCTTTTCGACAACGGTCGAGTAGCGGATCATCGGCCCGACGTGCTTTTCGAAGCCCTTGGCGATCTGGTCCATGCCGCCGATCGGCTGCAGCATGGTGCGCTGCTGCTCGTAGCCGGTGACCGAGCTCAGGACGCGCCAGGCGTTGCTGTCGAGCACGTCCTTGAAGGCGAACGGCGGCAGCTCCTTGCCAGGCCCCGGGTCGACGCCGGCGCCCGGATGAACCGAGAAGCCGCGGCCTTCGGTGCCCTTGTAGGTCAGGTCCGTCTTGGACAGGCGACCTTCGTTGACCAGGTAGGCGATGAACTTCTCGCGATCGAGGCCCGAGAGCGGGGCGTCGAGTTGGCCCTGGCTGGCGGCCTTGGCCACCACCTCGGCCGTATAGCCGCGGATGTCGGCGGCGATCTCGCCCTTGCGCACCGGCTTGCCGGCCAGCGGGCCCGAGGCCTTCTCGAAATAGACGTAGGACGCGTCGTTGTCGTTGACGAAGCTTTCCAGCGGCACGCCGAATTGCTTGGTGTAGTGCAGGGTCGAGCGGTGGTGGTACGGGATGCGCCACGGACCGTGGTTGATGTAGTGGCCCTCGTCGAACTCGCAGGTCTGGGTGTTGCCGATCAGGTCGGTGTGCTTGAAGCCCTTGCGCGCGGTCTGGCAGCGGCCGCCGGCGAACGATCGGGCCTCCAGCACCTGCACCTGATAGCCGGCCTTGCTGAGCTCGTAGGCGGCGGTCATGCCCGCCAGGCCCGCGCCCAGGATCACGATCTTGGTGTTCTTGGCGCCGCCAGCCAGCGTGGGCGGCAGCTCGGTGGCCGAGGCTTGGCTGAAGCCCAGGGCCTCCATGCCCGACAGCACCAGCGACATGCCGCCGACCGCGGCCAAGCTTTCGAAGAAACGCCGACGCGTGAGAACGCCGCCCGCCGTCACAGAATCCAATCCACTCATCAATCCCCGCCCTTGTCCTTGGCCGAACGGCGATCCAGCGTTCGGCGTCGCGCCGGCCGTACTGACCGGAACGGGGGGTATCTCGAAATCCAGGCCTGCGCGGCGCAATCCGTTTTCAGTCGAGACGTGGACTGACAGGTTGGACGCCTGACCATTGGGCGCCTGGAGCCGGTTTTGAGCGATCGGTGGGCGAGGCGGAAAGATCGTCGCGGACTCGCCGAATCCTTGTTTTTCTCACAACCCCGCGTCGTCCCATGGGAGCGTCATGACCTTTCCAGCCCGAGCTCTCCGCCTGCGCCTCGCCCGGCCCGAAGACATGCCGGTTCTGTCGGCTCTCATGGACCGCGCGATCGGCGAACTGCTGCCGGCCTTCCTTCCGCCCGAAGGCGTCAAGGCGTCCTATGAGGTGATGGGGCTGGACACTCAGCTGGTCGCCGACGGCACCTACTTCGTCGTCGAGGACGGAGACGCGATCGCCGGATGCGGTGGTTGGAGTCGCCGGGCCACCTTGTTCGGCGGCGACCATTCGGCGGGGCGCGATGCGGCCCTGCTGGACCCGGCCAAGGACGCCGCGCGGGTGCGGGCGATGTACACTCACCCCGATCACGCAAGGAAGGGCGTCGGGCGGATGATCCTCGACGCCTGCGAGGACGCGGCGCGGCGCGAAGGCTTCACGCGCGCCGAGATGGCGGCGACCATGGGCGGCGTCCCGCTGTATCGCGCCTGCGGCTATCACGACATCGAGCCGTTCGAGGCTGAGACCTCGTCCGGCTACCGCGTGCCGCTGATCCGGATGGGCAAGGCGCTCTGACCCCCCAAGCAAAAGGGGCGGACCTTTCGATCCGCCCCTTCGCGTTGTGGCGCTGAACCCTCGTCCTAGAACGAGAAGGTCAGGCGACCATAGTAGTAGCCGCCGTTGATGCCGTAGGGCGAGAACGACGGATATTGGGTGACGCAGCCGCCGCCGGAGGCGACGCAGGCGGCCTGATAGGCGGCCGTGAACTTGTCCGGATACTTGTTGAACAGGTTGTTGGCCCCGATCGCGGCGACGACGCCCTTCGGGAACTTGTAGGAGAGCTCGGCGTCGGTGATCGCCGTGGCGCTGGCCACGGTGTTCAGCAGCGGACCGGTGCCCGGATCGGAGAGCGCCTCGGCCTTGCCGTAGAAGGTCTCGGTCACGTTCAGCGACAGCTTGCCGAACGTGTAGAGACCGTTCAGGCCGACCTTGTACTTCGGAGCGGCCTTCTCGAGCAGCGAGGCGGCGTTGCCGGCGAACAGGACCTGGCCGGTCGGGAAGGCGGTGCTGGTGACGCCCAGGGCGGCCGGCGCCGACTTGACCTTGGTGATCTTGGTCTTGTTGACGTTGCCGCTCAGCGTCCAGTCGATCCGGCCGTAGGCGCCCAGGTCGGTGGGGTAGGAGATCACCACGTCGATACCCTGGGTGCGGGTGTCGAGGCCGTTGGAGAAGATATTGATGCCGGTGCTGGTCACGGTGCTGTCCAGCACGTTGCCGTTGGCGGCGATCGCGGCGTTGACGTTCGGGTTGACGATCACGCCGTTGCGCATGCCGTAGACCGAGCTGGAGCCGAAGATCCGGTCCCTGAGCTTGATCTGGTAGGCGTCGATCGTGGCCGTCAGCTTATCGAACGGGTGGGCCACGACGCCGAGGCTGAAGTTCGTCGACTTCTCCGGCTTCAGCTTGTCGATGCCCAGGAGGCGCGCGGCGCTGGAGTTCGGGGCCAACTGCACGAAGGCGCTGGTCGGCGAGACGTTGGTGGCCGAGTAGAAGGATTCCGCCAGGGTCGGGGCGCGGAAGCCGGTCGACACCGTGCCGCGCAGGGCGAACTTCTCATTGAAGTCGTAGCGGCTGGTCAGCTTGGCGACGGTGGTGTCGCCAAAGTCGCTGAACTTCTCGTAGCGGAGCGCGGCGTCGACCTTCCAGGCCTCGACCGGCGTGGCGGCGATGTCGGTATAGACCGCCCAGCTGGTGCGGGCGTGGCCGCCGGCGTCGGTTTTCGAGAAGCCCGGATACGACTGCGAGCCTTCCTTGTAGGTCGAGGCCGCGTCGCCCGCGCCGATCCGGTAGGTGTCGCGGCGTTGTTCGTAGCCGAAGGCGACATCCAGCGGAGCCGAGAGCCCCACGTCGAACCCGCGGCGGACATCCAGGTTGTTCGTCCACTGGGTCGTGCCCCAGCTGCCGGCGTGGAACGAGGTCGGGGTGAAGCCCTTGGTCGTCAGGGTCGAGGTGTCCGCGTAGAGGCTGGCGTTGGCCGAGTCTTCGACGCGGACCTCGATGGCGTCCTTGCCGTAGGTCGACGACAGGTCGACGTCCCAGCCGACGACCTTGCCCGAGAGGCCGAAGGTCAGGGCGTAGTCGTCCTCAATGATGCGCTCGCGGGGGCTGAAGCCCAGCGGGAAGGGCCGGTCGGCGGCGCCTTGCTTGCCCTGGATGCGGTTGTAGCGGCGGTAGTTCTCGTAGGCCGAGGCGTCCTTGTGGCCGTAGGTGCCGAACGAATAGAGCTCGAAGTCGGCGGGCAGTTCCACGCCGGCGTTGAAGGCCACGTTCTGCATCCGATACTCGGCGTCGCCGGAGATCAGGTTCAGGTTGGGATAGCCTGGGATCTTGCTTTCGATCGCGTTGTGGGCGGCCGAATAGCTGGGGCTGGCGGGGTTGAACACCCGCTGGTCGGGCAGGCCGCGGTTCGAGAAGCCGTGGTACTTGGCCTCGACGGTCAGGTTCAGGTAGCTGGTCTCGGTCGGCGCCATGCCGATGTTGACCGATCCGCCGGCCGTCTTGCCGCCGCCGTCGAAGTATTCGCCGCCGGTAGCCGAGATCGAGCCGCCCGAGGCGTTCTTCTTCAGGATGATGTTGACGACGCCGGCGATGGCGTCGGTGCCGTACTGGGCGGCGGCGCCGTCGGTCAGCACTTCGATGCGGCCGATGCCGGCCATCGGGATGAAGCCGAGGTCAGCGGCCGCGGCGCCTTGATAGACGCCCGACAGGACCGCGAGGTTGCCGGTGGTGTGACGGCGCTTGCCGTTGACCAGCACCAGGGCCTGGTTGGGCGAGAGGCCGCGCAGGCGGGCCGAAAGGGTCAGGTTGGCGGTGTCGCCGCCGAAGGCCTGGGCGTTGAACGACGGCACCAGATTGGCGAGGCCGAGGCGCAGGTCCACCTGGCCGGTGCGCTCGAGCGTGCTGGTGTCGACGACCTGGACGGGGGCGGGGCTGTCGATGACGCGCAGGCCTGTCTGACGCGTGCCCGTGACGATGATGGTGTCGACCTCGGTCTGGTCGGGCGGCGTGGCGGCCGCATCGGCGGCGAAAGCGCTGACAGAGTATCCGATAGTAACAGACAAGACGGAAATACCCGCCAACAGTGCGGGTTTAAAACGCCGATTCATAAACTACCCCCTCATTCTGTTTATTAAAGCGATTAGATTCCCCTGTCCGTGACGTTTTTCTCCCTACGATTATATTTTTTGACGCGGGCACTCAAAAACATCGGCAACTAGCCGATCTATTCATTGGGGGTGGAAGTTTCGGCGTTCGGCAATGAGCGCGCGGCCGGAAAGCGCCATAACCGCGCCGACGCCCGATGGGCGCCGTTTTGCGCGGCGGTCGATCTCGGATTTTAGGCAGAACGACGTTTTTATTCGTGGTCGGAAGTCACGCGGAGCGTGTCCGGGCCAATCTGCTCACGCGCAAAGGCGCATCGGTTCGGCCATTTCGTCGGTCTCTTCGGTCTCGAACAGATCGAAGGCTTCCTCCCACGCCGTCAGGCGGGAATCGCGGAGTTCGGCGTCATCCGTGATCCGCACGATCTGGTCCTCGCGGTCATTCCAGACGAGGCCGATATCGGTGACCCGCTCGGCGTCGCGGCCCAGCAGCAGGAAGATGTCGGCCTTGGCGGCGCGCTCGTGGCTGATCCGGCGCAGGGTGCGGCCGCCGCCGAGGTCGCGATGGATGTCGGCATAGTCGAGCACGGCCGAGATCATGGCGGCGTTGACGGGGGCGACGGCCCAGGGGGAACAGGCGAAGCGCGACATCAAGGGCTCCTCTCCAATCTCGACGTCTTGAAGATTGTCCGCGCGCTGCGACAGAAACGGTCGTATAAGCTGGCGCCATGCGACACGAGAAAGCCACCCGCCTTCTGGACCTAGCCCGGATGCTGGCCGGATCCGCCGAGGGCCTCACCCTGGACGAGATGGCCCAGGCCTTGGGCGTCGGCCGTCGCACCGCCGAGCGGATGCGCGACGCGGTCTGGACAGCCTTCCCGCAGATGGAGGCGATCGACGATCCGCCCACCAAGCGGTTTCGCATCCCGTCGGGCCTGGACGGCGTGTTTCAGACCCCCACCGCCGAGGAACTGGCGGCCCTGCGCACGGCGGCCGACAACTACAAGGCGTCCGGCGCGGACGCGCGCGCGGCTTCTCTCTATGCGCTTGAGGCCAAGCTGCTGGCCGCCCTGCGCGGCTCGGCTCGGCGACGCGTCGCGCCCGACGTCGAGGCCCTGGTCCAGGCCGAGACCATCGCCATCCACGCCGGCCCGCGCCCTTTCGAAGACGAGGCCGTGCTGGCCGCGATCCGCGCCGCCATCAAGGGCCTTCAGGCGCTGTCGTTCCGCTATGAAGGCGGCAGCACGCCGGGGCGCACCCGGGAGGTGACGCCGCTGGGCGTCCTGTTCGGCCGCAGCAACTATCTGGTGGCGATGGAGGGCAAGGGCGGCAAGCCGCGCTCGTGGCGCTTGGACCGGATGAGCGACCTTAAGGTGCTCGACAAGCCCGCGTCGCCGCCCGAGGACTTCTCGCTGCAGGCCTTCGCCGACGAGAGCTTCGGCATCTATCACGACGAGATCCAGGACGTGGTCCTTCGGATCAAGCCGGAGGGGGCGGAGGACGCGCTGCGCTGGCGCTTCCACGCGACGCAGCAAGTCAGCCAGGAAGCCGACGGCTCGGTGCGGGTCACCTTTCGCGCCGGGGGCATGCGCGAATTGGCGTGGCACCTCTTCACCTGGGGCGACAAGATCGAAATCGTCGGCCCCAAGGCCCTGAAGGACAAGATGATCGAGGAGCTTCAGGAAGCTGGTCGCGCGCACGGGGCGTGGTAGGGACGGGGATGAACTACCGCCACGCCTTCCACGCCGGCAACTTCGCCGACCTGCACAAGCACACGATCCTGCTGGCCATGCTGTCGGCCTTGCAGGGGCGAAGCGAGGCGCTGGCGGTCATCGACACCCATGCCGGCGCGGGCGCCTATGACCTGGCCGGCGAGATGGCGCGGCGCTCGGGCGAGGCGCAGGCGGGGATCTTCCGATTGAAGGCGGCCAGCGACGCGCCGGCGGTGTTCGGGCCGCTGCTGGCGGCGGTGCTCAAGATCAACAGCGGCCAGGCGGGCGATCTCTATCCGGGCTCGCCGCTGCTGATCGCGCGCGCGCTTCGCAAGGCCGACCGCTATGCGGGCTGCGAACTGCGCCTCGACGACATGACCCTGCTCAGCAAGACGCTGGCGCCCTACGCCAACGCCCAGGCCCTGCAAGCCGACGGCTTCGCCACCGCCGTAGCCCAGGCGGGCCGGGGCGGGCGGGCTTTCGTGGTCATCGATCCGCCGTTCGAGCGGCCGGACGACTACGCCCGCATCGCCGAGACCACGCGCGCGGTGCTCAAGCGCGCGCCCGACGCGGCCTTGGCGATCTGGCTGCCGCTTAAGGACCTCGAGACGTTCGACGCCTTTCTGCGCGCGATGGAAACCGTCATCCCAAAAAGTGTAGGGGGGGACCTGCTAGTCGCCGAACTCCGTCTGAGGCCTCTGATCGATCCCATGAAGATGAACGGCAGCGCGATGGTGATGGTCGGCGCGCCGGCCAGCGTCGAGGCGGCGGCCGTCGAAGCCGGCGACTGGATCGCCGCGCGCCTCGGCGAGGCCGGCGGCCGCTCGCGCGTCTGGCGGATCTGACTTGAAGCCCAAGGCCGCGCCTAGCTTCGCCGAAGCCCTGCCGGTCTGGCTGAAGATTGGCGTGCTGGGCTTTGGCGGCCCCGCCGGCCAGATCGCCCTGCTCCATAAGGAAGTGGTCGAGTCCCGCGACTGGGTCGACGAGGACGAGTTCGCGCGGGCCCTGAGTTTCTGCATGCTCTTGCCCGGACCCGAGGCGCAGCAACTGGCGACCTGGCTGGGCTGGCGTCTGCACGGCATTCGAGGCGGCGTGGCGGCGGGGCTATTGTTCGTCCTGCCGGGCCTGCTGGTGATGCTGGGGCTGTCGGCGCTCTATATCGTCTACGGCCGTTCCGACTGGGCCGCGCCGGTGCTGCTGGGGCTGAAGGCGGCGGTGGTGGCGCTGGTGCTGCAGGCGCTGCTGAAGATCGGCAAGAGGGCGGTGAAGGATCGACTGACCGCCTTCGTCTGCGGCGCGGCCTTCGCGCTGCTGGCCTTCACGGCCGTGCCGTTTCCGCTGGTGGTGCTGGGCGCGGGCGTGCTGGGCTGGCTGGCGGCCAAGGACACCGCCGAGCCCGTCGCCCAATCCGCGACGCCCGCGAAGGGGCGGGGGCTCACGGCGCTGGTCTGCCTTGGCCTGTGGCTGGCGCCGATCGGCTTGGCGTGGCTGCTGGCGCCGGCCTCGACCCTGGCCTGGATGGGCCTGGCTTTCGGCGGCCTGGCCGCGATCAGCTTCGGCGGGGCCTATGCGGCCCTGGCCTATCTGGGACAGGCGGCGTCGGCGTTCGGCTGGCTGACGGCGACCCAGATGCTCGACGGCCTGGGTCTGGCCGAGACCACGCCGGGACCGCTGATCCTGGTCTTCGTCTTCGTCGGCTTCGTCGGCGCCTTCCAGACCGCGCCGCCGGAGTGGGCGTGGGTCCTCGCGGTGCTGGGCGGACTGATGGCGGCCTGGACCACCTTCGCGCCGTCGTTCCTCTGGATCTTCGCGGGCGGGCCGCTGTTCGAGCGCTGGGGCCGTCGCCCGCGTCCCGCGCGCGCCCTGGCGCTGATCTCGGCCGCCGCCGTCGGGGTCATCGGCCAGCTAGCCCTGTGGTTCGCCATTCACCTGCTGTTCCGCTCTGGTCACACGCTGGAGGCGGGGCCCCTGCGGATTCTGCTGCCCGATCTCGCGAGCCTGGACTATGCGGCGCTGGGCCTCGTGGCCCTGGCGCTAGCCTTGGCGAGCCGCGTGCCGATGCTGGTCATGATCGCCGTGCTGGCGGTCGCCGGCGTGCTCCTGAAAGCGGCGGGCCTGAGTTAATATAACATTATTATTTTCGCGCTTGCGAACGGGAATTCCGTGTTATGCTGCGACGCACAAAATCGCGGCAGCCGGGAGCGCCCCCATGGTTTCCTCGTCCTTCTTCCCTGAGTTCCAAGCCGACAAGATCGAGCCCGAACTGGCCCCCCGTCTGGCGGTCGGCGCGGCGTCGCCGTTGTGGCTGATGTTCGGCGGCGCGGCCGCCGCCGGCGCGGCCTATTGGTGGTGGGCCTCGCGCTGGCGCGAGGCGGTTAACCTCGAGGCGGTGCTGGCCTTGGCCCCCGAACCCGTCGCGCCCGCCGTCGAAGCCGAAGCGGTTCTGGCCTCCACCCCCGAGCCGATCGCAGAAGCCATGGCCGAGGCGGTCGAGGCCGTCGAGGTCGTGATGGACGCGGCCGAGGAGGCGGTGGAGACCTTCGCGGAGGCTACGCTGACCGCGGCCGAACCGGCGAACGACGCGGCGCTTGAGGCGGTCGAGGAAGTGGTCGACGTCGTCGAACTTGGGCCTGATCCCGAGGATGATGAAGACGACGAAGAAGAGGACGATGAGGCATACTACGAGGACGCGCTTATGGTCGCGAAGCCGCTGACCGAGGAGGTCCCCGCCGAGCTCGACGCGGTCGCGGAGACGGTGGTCGCCGCCGGCGATGACCTGACGCGTCTGGTAGGCGTCGGGCCGAAGCTGGCCGCCTCGCTGGCCGAGCTGGGCGTCACCACCTTCAGCCAGATCGCCGCCTGGACGCCCGAGGAACTGGCCGATATCGACCTGAAGCTGGGCCTGAAGGGCCGCGCCGAACGCGACGCCTGGATCGCCCAGGCCAAGCGCTTCGCCGCCGGGGTCGAGACGGCGACGGCCTAAACCTTTCCGGACCGCCGTTCCATCACCAGGATCGGCGACCCCTTGTAGGCAGCGTGGGTCTTCACGCGGAAGCCGACCTTGGTCGCAAGCGCGATCGAGGGCGCGTTCGCCACATTGATGATGCAGGGGACCACCGGCGGCGCCAGGGTCTCGTCGATCCAGGCCAGACCCGCCTCCACCGCTTCGGTCCCGAACCCCTGTCCGTGCGACCAGGCCGTCAGCACCCAGCCCATCTCGGGCAGGCCATAGAGGATGGGCTCCAGCTCGCGCCGCAGGTCCGCGAAGCCGACCTCGCCGACATAGCGGCCGGTCGCTGTCTCGCGCACCGCCCAGTAGCCGAAGCCCAGCACCTCCCAGAGTCCGCGGGCGCGCATCAGACGCGTCCAGCTCTCCTCCTCGGTGAACGGGCGGCCGCCGACATGGCGCGTGACCAGCGGATCGGCCCACATGGCGCGGCTGTCCTCGAAATCGTCCAGGGTAGGCGGCGACAGGGTCAGGCGCGGGGTCTTTAGAGTGGGAGCGGGCATCGGCCGGTAGGGTTTGCGGATCGGATGCGCCGCAAGCTACACGGACGAGCCCTCCAGGAAAGAGCCCATGACCTCGCCCGTCGACGCCATCGCCGCCCGCCGCAAGCTGACCAACAAGCTGATCGCCGCCAAGGACGCCGCCCGCCTGAAGCCGTTCTTTGATCCGCGCATCACGGTGATCGCCGGCGACGGTTCGCTGCTGCTGGGCGCCGAGGACGTCCTGGCGGCGTTCGCCGGCCAGTTCGCGGAGAAGGGCTTCGTGGCCTATGTGCGCACGACCGAGGACATCGCCCTGAACGCCGACGGGAGCCGCGCCGCCGAGCGCGGGCGCTGGGTCGGCTCCTGGACGGACGCGCCCGAGCAGTCGGGGACCTATCTGGCGACCTGGAAGAAGGTGACTGGCCAGTGGATGATCGAGAACGAGCTGTTCGTGACGCTGGCGTGACCAACGAGGCTGGACGCCGCCCCATGACTCGGAATTAATTTCGCCGCACGGGGCGGCGGCCTTACGCCTTCGTCCTCCAAATATGTCCTGGGGAGGAAAAGCCTTGCTCAATCGCCGTCAGATGATGTTCGCCTCGGCCGCCGCGGGCTTCGCCGCGACCGGTGGTTTGCCGTCCCTGGCCCTGGCCCGCGAGGGCGAGGTCGCCAAGCTGAACGCCCTGTTCGACGAGGCCATGGCGCTGCAACTGCGCCAGTCGCCAGAAACCGCGACCGGTCTTGGCCTCGACACCGGCGACCTCGCTTGGACCAAGGGCCTGCTGTCCGACCGCTCGTTCGCCGCCATCGAGGCGGGCGCCGCCACCACCAGCAAGCAGCTTGCCGCCCTGCGCGCCATCGACCGCCGCGCCCTCAAGGGCATGGACGCGGTGAACTATGACACCGTCGAGTTCGTGCTGTCCGTCCAGGACGAGGGCAACAGGAAGTTCACCTACGCCGGCGGCGGCTCCGGCGCGCCCTACGTGCTGAGCCAGCTGACGGGCAGCTACCAGTACATGCCCGACTTCCTCGACACCCAGCACAGCATCGAGACCAAGGCCGACGCCGACGCTTATCTGTCGCGGATGGAAGGCTTCGCGCGGCTGATGGACCAGGAGACGGCGATCGCCAAGCGCGACATCGCCGACGGTGTGATCCCGCCGGACTTCATCATCGACAAGGCCCTGATCCAGATGCGGGCCTTCGCGACCACGCCGACCGCCGAGGCGCCGCTGGTCAAGTCGATCGCGCGCCGGACCAAGGACAAGAGCATCGCCGGCGACTGGGCCGGCGAGGCCGCGAAGATCTACGAAAACTCGGTGCTGCCGGCCCTGAAGCGCCAGATCGCGCTGATGGAGAGCATTCGACCCAAGGCCACGCACGACGCGGGCGTGTGGAGGCTGAAGAACGGCGCGGACTACTATGCGCTTTCGCTGAAGAACTACACGACCTCGACCCTGACGCCGGACGAGATCCACCAGCTGGGACTCGACATGGTCAAGTCGATCGAGGCCGAGGCCGACAAGCTGTTCAAGAAGATCGGCATGACCCAAGGCACGGTCGGCGACCGCATGCGCAAACTGGGCGAGGACTTCTATCCGAATACGGATGAGGCCAAGGAGCAGCTGATCAAGGACCTGAACGACAAGGCCAAGTGGATCGAAAAGCAGCTGCCGGCCTATTTCGGCCAGCTGCCCAAGGCGCCGCTGGAGATCCGCCGCGTGCCCAAGGCCATCGAGGCCGGCGCGCCGGGCGGCTACTACAACTCGCCCTCGCTGGATGGGAAGCGCCCGGGGATCTACTGGATCAACCTGCGCGACACCAAGGAGCAGGCCAAGTACACCCTGACCACCCTGACGGTGCACGAGGGCGTCCCCGGTCACCACCTGCAGCTGTCGCTGTCCAACGAAGCCAAGGGGCTGCCGATGATCCGCAAGATCGTCGGCTTCTCGGGCTACGCCGAGGGCTGGGCGCTCTATTCCGAGCAGTTGGCCGTCGAGATGGGCATCTACAAGAACGACCCGCGCGGCCAGATCGGCATGCTGCACGACGCCCTGTTCCGCGCCGTGCGCCTGGTCGTCGACACCGGCATGCACCACAAGAAGTGGAGCCGCGAACAGGCCGTGAAGTACATGGCCGAGACGATGGGCGACGAGGAGAGCGGCTCGATCACCGAGATCGAACGCTACGTCGTGTGGCCGGGCCAGGCCTGCAGCTACATGATCGGCAAGATCGTCTTCCTACGCGCCCGGGCCAAGGCTCAGAAGGCGCTGGGCAAGAAGTTCGACATCCGCGAGTTCCATGACGCGGCTTTGCTGTCTGGCATGACGCCGCTGACCGTGCTGGAGCAGGTTGTCGACAACTACATCGTCGCCAAGGGCGGCAAGGCCTAACGCCGCTTCCGCGCCCCTCCTCCGGTTCGGGGGAGGGGCGATCTCCTATCCCCAGCTTTCGGAAGCGCCGGCGCGCCGCGCCATGGCGCGGACGGGAGCGGTGGTCCTCAGGGCGGGGGAGGGCTTTTCGGCGGCCTTGCCGTAGAGCCACCCCTGGGCGAAATCGACGCCGGCGTTGCGAACGATGTCCTCGACTTCCGGCGTCTCGACCATCTCGGCCACGGTGCGGATCTTCAGGTCTCGGCACATCTTCACCAAGTGACGAACCATGGCGCCGTCGCGGCTGTTGTCCGCTAATTCCCGGACATAGCGCCCGTCGATCTTCACGATATCCAGGTTCAACTGCTGCAGATAGGCGAACGAGGCTGAGCCCGCGCCGAAGTCGTCCAGGCAGACCATCGAGCCCATCGACCGCAGCGCCTGGATATTCTGGTTGGCGTAGGGCAGGTCGTCGATCGCCGACGTCTCGGTGATCTCGAAGATCAGGCGGCCCTTGACCTCGTCGAAGCGGGCCAGCAGGCGGTCGATATGGTCGACAAAGGTCTCGCTGACGATCGTGCGGCCCGAAATGTTCACCGCCAACCTAAGCTTGCCTTCGTAGTCGTTGGCCAGGCGCTTGATCACCTGTTCCACCACCACCTTGTCGAGCTCCTCGATCAGGTCGAACTCCTCGGCCATGCGGATCATGGCGAAGGGGCTGGCGCCGTCCTCGAACCGGACCAGGGCCTCGTGGTGATGCGCCTGGCCCGTGGCCATGGCGACGACCGGTTGAAAAGCCAGGTTGAAACGGCGCTGGGTGATGACCGCGCTGAGGGCGCCGGCCTGGGCCAGGGTGCGCTTCACCGAGCGGTTCATGGCGTCGGTGAGGCTGGCGGGCGGCCCCTCTTTCAGGCCGGCGCGCAGGAAGTCGTCCAGCGCGTAGCGGAGAGCTCGCAAGGCCCGGGACGGCGCCGCGGCGTTCTCCAGCGGCACGACGTGGGCCTTGGCCTCGGTGTTCGCGATCTGGCTCAGGCGCTTGAGCATCGTCTCGGACTGCTCGTCGCGCGATCGCACGAGCGCGAAGCGGTCCTGCGACAGCTGGGTGGCGGCCGAGCCGCCATGCGACTCCGCGCGCACCGCGCCGGCCACGCGCACGTCGAGCTCGGCGGCTTCGCTGGGCGAGAGGCCGTCGCGCATGGCGCCGAGGCCCGCGAATTCGACCATCGCCAACTCCAGCTCCATGCCGGTGGCGCGGGCGGCCTCGAAAAGGCCCTTGGCGATGTCGTCGAAGGTCTCGCGGGGCTGCAACTCGCCGGGTTTCAGCGCCGGCGCGGACGCCTGGGCGACGGTCACGGCGCAGGAGATGCGGCCTTCGTTCTCGGGCAGGGCGCGCAGGATGACGCCGACGTGGCGCGTCTGATCGTCCACGAGGCGCAGGACGATAGGGCCGCGCCGCTGGCCATCGCTCGCGGACGCCAGCACGGCGTCCATCAACGGCCGATCGTCGGGATGGAACAGGCTGCTCCACGTCGCGCCCGTCAAGGCGGCCTCGCTTCGGCCCATGATCCGCTGAGCCGCCCCCAAGGCTAGGCGCACCTGGCCGTCCCGCAGCTCAACCAGGAGGTCGGCGCTGGCGAAGGCGAGGCCCAACAAGCGGCGGGGATCGATCGACAAAGCGGCCTTCTCCAGAACTGAAGGAAAGCTGCCACGAACGAACTTAAGGAGCGGTTGAAAACCCAAGGTTTAGCCGCTCAGCCCACCCCATTTTTTGCCTCCCGGGCCCTCTACGTCAGAAACGGACGTTTCTGCGCACGAGAACATCTTGCGAACTTGGAACAAAGGCGGTACACATTAAGGGTGTTCCACAGGTCGTTGCGACAGGGCGCTGGAAGCGCCGGGCGACCCACCGGAATCATGGGATAGAGGGCGGACCAACAATGACCAGTCAGGCGGCTTTGAAACTCGTGGCCAAGGAAGAAGGCGATAAGCAACGCGCGCTAGAGGCGGCTCTCGCCCAGATCGACCGCGCGTTCGGCAAGGGCTCGGTGATGAAGCTGGGCGAAAAGGGCAAGGTCGAAATGGAGTCGGTCTCGACCGGCTCGCTGGGCCTCGACATCGCGCTCGGCATCGGCGGCCTGCCCAAGGGGCGGATCATCGAAGTCTACGGGCCGGAAAGCTCGGGTAAGACCACCCTGGCGCTGCACGTCGTGGCCGAGGTGCAGAAGGCTGGCGGCACCGCCGCCTTCGTGGACGCCGAGCACGCTTTGGATCCCTCCTACGCGTTCAAGCTGGGCGTCAATCTCGACAACCTGCTGGTCTCCCAGCCCGACAACGGCGAGCAGGCGCTGGAGATCACCGACACCCTGGTTCGCTCGGGCGCTGTGGACATCGTCGTCGTCGACTCGGTGGCGGCCCTGACGCCGAAGGCCGAAATCGAAGGCGAGATGGGCGACAGCCTGCCGGGCTTGCAGGCCCGTCTGATGAGCCAGGCGCTGCGTAAGCTGACCGCCTCGATCAACAAGGCCAACACCATCGTCATCTTCATCAACCAGATCCGTCACAAGATCGGGGTGATGTATGGCAGCCCGGAAACCACCACCGGCGGCAACGCGCTGAAGTTCTACGCCTCGGTGCGTCTCGACATCCGCCGCACCGGCTCGGTGAAGGTCCGCGACGAAATCATCGGCAACAACGTCCGCGTGAAGGTCGTGAAGAACAAGGTGGCTCCGCCGTTCCGCGAGGTCGAGTTCGACATCATGTACGGCGAGGGCATCTCCAAGCTCGGCGAGGTCATCGACCTGGGCGTCAAGGCCGGCATCATCGAGAAGGCCGGCTCCTGGTTCTCGTACGGCAGCCAGCGCATCGGGCAGGGCCGAGACAACGTCCGCGAGTTCCTGAAGAACAATCCGGATATCGCCAACAGCATCGAAGCGGCCGTCCGCAAGTCGTCGCAGAAGATCGAGGAAGAACTTCTGGTCGGCGGCCCGGAGGAGGGCGACGAGGAGTAGTCCTCGCCCTCAAGGGTTTCGCGGCCCTCGCATCAGCCACGGGCGGTCCCCGCCTTCAACACGCCCGCGGCGCCACCGCCGCGACGGCCGCGATCAGGCCGCCTGGACCCCATGCCAGGCGGCCTATTTCTTGCGCCCTTGTTGGGCATCAGGGCCCTCTCAAAGAGAGTGTTCACGACTGATCGAAGCAGGTTGCCCGCGCCTGCGCTATGGTTCCGCCCACATAACAAGGCGGGCCCAGCATCCGGTCGAGCGCGGGACGCAGGATCGTGAGATGGCTTGCGCCAAACACGACGAGAACGTTTTCGCCCTTGGTCAGGTGATCGGCGATCGTCTTCAATAGAAAGGCGTCCCGCGCCCGTCCGACCGTCGCCGCTATCCTGTTGGTGTTGAAGTCGCCATCAACCAACGGCCCAACTTCCTCCAGCCGGAATGTGACGCCAAAGGGCCGGCCGTTCGTCTGTTCGTACCAGCGCGCCCACGCGGCGTAATCTGGAAGCGTGGTTTCCGTCAGGCCTAGTCGGCTCCTATTGCGGACCAGCTCGCCTTCGATCAGGGCCGCGGCTCGGACATCTCCACCATCGACTACACGTTTCTCCCTGATCCACTGAGGGACCGATCGAAGCGTGTAAAATCCCAGCAGATCGACATCCGAGACGCCATCGGCGCGAACGCGATCGCGAATAACCGCGTCGTCTGGCTCGCCGCCCCAGATATGAGCGCCCTGTTGAATGGCGCCGCGCAAAGCAGGAACGCTCTCGCCGCCCATGACAAAACCATCTGTTTCGGTCTGAGACGCAAGCCATTGCAGAGTGCGGGGAGCGTCTGGTCCTCGCGCGTAGGGAAAGCCCTCCGCGATCAGCGTGTCGAAATGCGCGCGGCCGTAGACGTCGATAATCAGCTTGAACGTGGGACTATCCGAACGTGTCGAATGGTTCGCTCCCACGAAAACCAAGCTACGTCCTCGCCAACGATAGATCGCAGCGAACGCCTCTTCCGGTTGCTGGTCGCGCAGGTCACGAGTCCATGGTGCGAGCTGAGCGACGTCTGGATGCGGGCCGCTCGAGCAACCCGCCAAAAACGCCCCGGACAGAGACAAGATCAGTCCCGCTTTCCGCACGTTTTCCCTCGAGACTTGTATGATCTAACCAACGGCGAGCTGACACTTGTCGGTCTCGGCGACATGCGCAACAGGCTCTTTTCCATGCTCCAACGCGCCCCCATCTCCGAGTCGGTTTCCCCTTCGCTAAAAACCGCGCTATGCAGCGCGCGACTCCCGGCCGCTCGCCGGACGCTTATGACTTGAGACGCTCATGCCCAGCTTGAACGAGATCCGCAGCACCTTCCTCGACTACTTCGGCAAGGCCGACCACGCCGTGGTCCCGTCCGCGCCGCTGGTGCCGCAGAACGATCCGACCCTGCTGTTCGTCAACGCCGGCATGGTGCCGTTCAAGAACGTCTTCACGGGCGCGGAGACCCCGGCCCATCCGCGCGCGGCCAGCTCGCAGAAGTGCGTCCGCGCCGGCGGCAAGCACAACGACCTGGACAATGTCGGCTACACCGCCCGCCACCACACCTTCTTCGAGATGCTGGGCAACTTCTCGTTCGGCGACTATTTCAAGGAGCAGGCGATCCACCACGCCTGGACCCTGCTGACCGGCGAGTTCAAGCTGCCCAAGGAAAAGCTGCTGGTCACGGTCTACCACACCGACGACGAGGCGGCGGCCCTGTGGAAGAAGATCGCCGGCCTGTCGGACGACAAGATCATCCGCATCCCGACCAGCGACAACTTCTGGTCCATGGGCGACACTGGCCCCTGCGGCCCGTGCTCGGAAATCTTCTACGACCACGGCCCGTCGATCGCCGGCGGCCCTCCGGGCAGCCCCGATGAAGACGGCGACCGTTTTATCGAGATCTGGAACCTCGTCTTCATGCAGTTCGAGCAGCTGGCCGGCGGCGAGCGCGTCTCGCTTCCCAAGCCCTCGATCGACACCGGCATGGGCCTGGAGCGGGTCGCGGCCGTGCTGCAGGGCGTGCACAACAACTACGACGTCGATCTCTTCAAGGCCCTGATCGCCGCCAGCGTCGAGCTGACCGGCGTCAGGGCCGAGGGCGACCAGGCGCCGTCGCACCGGGTCATCGCCGACCACCTGCGCTCGTCCTCGTTCCTGCTGGCCGACGGCGTGTCGCCCTCGAACGAAGGTCGCGGCTACGTGCTGCGCCGGATCATGCGCCGGGCCATGCGCCACGCCTATCTGCTGGGCGCGCAAGAGCCCTTGATGCACCGCCTGGCCCCGACCCTGGTCGCCGAGATGGGCCAAGCTTATCCGGAGCTGCGCCGGGCCGAGGCCTCGATCGTCGAGACCCTGCGCCAGGAGGAAGAGCGCTTCCGCGTCACCCTGGGCCGCGGCATGGGCCTGCTGGATGAGGCCACCGCCAAGCTGACCGCCGGCGGCGTGCTGGATGGCGAGACCGCCTTCAAGCTCTACGACACCTATGGCTTCCCGCTGGACCTGACCCAGGACGCCGTGCGCGCCAAGGGCCTGACGGTCGACACCGACGGCTTCGACGCGGCGATGCAAAAGCAGCGCGAAATGGCGCGCGCCAACTGGGCCGGGTCCGGCCAGCAGGGCGCCGCCGCCGCTTGGTTCGCCATCAAGGAAAAGAACGGCGCGACGGATTTCGTTGGCTACGAGACCACCGAGACGACCGGCGTCGTCCAGGCGATCGTCGTGGACGGCGCCGAGGTCCAAAGCGCCACGGGCGGCACGACCGTCGAGGTCCTGCTGGACCGCACCAGCTTCTACGCCGAGAGCGGCGGTCAGGCCGGCGATCAGGGCGTGCTCGAGGCCAATGGCCGCGAGAACCAAGTCATCGACACCCAGAAGCAGGCCGGCGACCTGCACGTCCACCGCGTCGAGCTGTCGGGCGAGCTCAAGGTCGGCGACAAGGTCGTGGTTTCGGTCGACGCCGAGCGTCGCCACACCACCCGCTCCAATCACTCGGCCGCACACCTGGTGCACGCCGCCCTGCACCATGTGCTGGGTCCGCACGTCGCCCAGAAGGGCCAGATGGTCGACGGCGAGCGCATGCGCTTCGACTTCAGCCATGGCGGCCCGCTGACGCCCGAGGAGCTCGACAAGATCGAGGCCGAGGTCAATGCGGTCATCCGCCAGAACGTCCCGGCCGAGACCAAGGAAATGGCCCCGCAGGAAGCCATCGAGGCCGGCGCGGTCGCCCTGTTCGGCGAGAAGTACGGCGACAGCGTCCGCGTGCTCACGCTGGGCAAGTCGCTGACCGACGAGGCCAAGGCCTATTCGGTCGAGCTGTGCGGCGGCACCCACGTGGCCCGCACCGGCGACATCGCTCTCTTCAAGATCGTTTCCGAGCAGGGCGTTGCCGCCGGCGTGCGCCGCATCGAGGCCCTGACCGGCGAGGCGGCCCGCCGCTTCCTGCTGGACCAGGCGGGCGTCGCCAAGGCGCTGGCCGACCAGTTCAAGACCCCCGTCGCCGAGGTCGCCTCGCGCGTCGACGCCCTGATCGCCGACCGCAAGCGCTTGGAGAAGGAATTGGCCGAGGCCAAGAAGCAGCTGGCCCTGGGCGGCGGCGGCGCGGCCTCGGGTCCTGAGGACGTCAATGGCGTGGCCCTGATCGCTCGCGTCCTGGACGGCGTCGGCGGCAAGGAGCTGCGCGGCGTGGCCGAGGAGTTCAAGAAGCAGCTGACCTCGGGTGTCGTCGCTTTGGTCGGCACGTCGGACGGCAAGGCCGCCGTCACGGTGGCGGTCACCGCTGACCTGACAGGCAAGTTCAGCGCCGCCGACCTCGCCAAGGCCGCCGTGATCGCCATGGGCGGGCAGGGCGCCGGCGGCAAGGCCGACTTCGCCCAAGGCGGCGCGCCGGATGACAGCAAGGCTCAGGAAGGCCTCGCGGCCGTCAAGGCGGCGCTGGCCGGCTGATCGCCGGGATCGACGAGAAGGCAAAAGGGGGCGCTTCAAAGGCGTCCCCTTTTCTGTATGACGGGCGGATTCAGGCTTTCAGGAACGCGGACAGCTTGTTGCCGTCGGGATCGCGGACATAGGCCAGATAGTAGCCTTCGCCGTAGTTTGGACGAGGACCGGGCGGGCCGGCGCAGGACCCCCCGTGCGTCAGAGCGGCCGCGTGGAAGGCGTCGACCTGGGCTTGGGTGCTGGCGGTGAGGCCAACCATGATCCCGTTACCCGCCCGGGCGGGCAGACCGTTCTCGGGGCTGCAGATCAGGATCGTGGCGTGGTCGGGATCCGGGCCGTAGCCGATCCAATCCTCTTGTCGCCACAGGCGGCTGTGCCCGAGCGCGCCGAGCACCGCATCGTAGAAGGCTTGAGCGCGGTCGCTGTCGCTCGCGCCGATCGTGATGTAGTTGATCATGTGACATCCTCCTGATCGGAGGCTAGGTCGATCCGCTGACCAATCGCGTCAGCAGTCGCCCTTCCCTTGGCGCGTTGGTCGTGACCCGGCAGCATTCCCCGGCGTTAACATCCCCAAGGCGTCTTTCTGAAGAAAACAACCCTTGCGGGATTATCTTCTCCGGCGCCCAATGCTTGGCGGCCGGAGGATGGATCATGACCCAGCAAGTCGACGCGGCGCCGTCCGCGCTGAAGGAGTGCGACCTCGTCATGAAGGGCGGGGTGACGTCGGGAGTCGTTTATCCTTACGCCGTGCTGGCGCTGGCGGAGAGCTATCGCTTCCGGTCCATCGGCGGCGCTTCAGCAGGCGCCATTGCAGCGGCTTTCGCGGCGGCCGCCGAGTTCGCGCGCCAGCGCGGCGACACCGAAGGCTTCGCGCGCTTCAAGAGCCGTTGCGACGAGATCCCCGAGCGTCTCGGCGGCCTGTTTCAGGCCAATGGCGTGTTCAAACCCCTGTTCGCCGCGGCCTTGGCCCTCGTCGGAGACGCCAGGCCGGCCGCAAAGGCGCTGGGGGTGGCGGGGGCGCTTTGGCGACCGCTGGCGCAGGGCGCAGCCGCGGGCGCGCTGCTCTATGCGCTTCTCGCCTTGGTCCCGCTTCTGTCGCAGCCTGGTTGGGCGACGGTGGCTCTCGCCTTGGTCGGTCTGTGCGCCAGCGCCGTCGTCGGCGCCGTCCTCAGCTTGGTCCTATGGCTGGTCCGCCGTGTCGCGCGCGACTTGCCCAAGGCCGACTTTGGCCTGTGCAGCGGCCTCGCCGATCCAGGCCAGACAGCCCCGGTCCTGACGGAATGGCTGCATCAGTCGCTGCAGTTCATCGCCTTCGGTCCCGGCGAGCACCCGCCCTTGACGTTCGGTGACCTGCGCAAGGTCGGCTTGAAGGCGGCGCAGCTCAAGGCTGGCGAGGTGGCGATCGATCTGAAGATGATGACCACCAACCTGTCGATCGGCCGTCCGCACGTGCTGCCGAATTTCGATCTGGACCTATTCTACCAGCCTGACGAATGGAGCCGGCTGTTCCCGGCCGCGATCGTCGAGCAAATGGCTGGCGTCACAATCGGGGCGGAGCCTGGAGGCGGTCGCCGCCGCCTTCCTGGGGCCGACGACCTCCCGGTGCTCGTCGGGGTGCGCATGAGCCTCAGTTTCCCGATCCTGTTCCGCGCCGTGCCCCTGCACATGCTCGACAGGAGCCTGGTGGCCGAGGGCGTCGAGGGCGCGTCGACCTCCTGGCGGCGGCTGCTGTTCTCCGATGGCGGGATCACCTCGAACTTTCCGATCCACTTCTTCGACAGCCTGCTGCCGCTGAGGCCCACCTTCGCGCTCAGCTTGGATAAACGGCCTGCTGACGCCGGAGAGGCGCCGAGGGTGCGGATGCCCGCCAACACCAGCCAAGGCGCGTTCTCGCCGATCAAGGACATCGCCTCGCTCGGCGCCTTCGCCGGCTCCATTCTGGGGGCGGCCAAGGACTGGCAGGACGAGCTGCAGAGCACCATGCCTGGCCAGCGTTCGCGCGTCGTCCGCGTCCAGCTGGACGCCAACGAGGGCGGGCTGAACCTGAACATGCCGATCGAACGTTCGCGGCGATTGATGGGATACGGACGCGAGGCGGGCGAACTGATGAAGTCGTTCGACTTCGATCGGCATCGCTATGCGCGCACCCTTGTGGCCTATCCGGCCCTGGAGCGGCTGATGCGCGAATTCGACGCCGAATGGCGGGTCCTCGGGCCTTGGTTCTCGAGCTACAAGAACAAAGCGGGCGACTACAAGGACGTGAGGGCGCCGGCCCTGGCCAAGATCAGAAGCCGCCTGGACGCCTTAGCGGCCTTCACCGCGACGTTCTCCCCGGGCCTGACGCGATCGACGCGCTTCCCGCGAAAGCCGGGACGCTTGCGGATCCGGCCAATCTTGGACCGGGCGGAGGAGACTTGACCGCTCAGCTGCGCGGGGCGACCAGCAAGGCGGCCAGGGCCAAGGTGATCGCCGAAAGCGCCGTCGTGACGGCCACGGTCCGCGCCGCGCCTCTTGGCCAGACGCCATAGGTTCGGGTCTGTATGAAGACGTTCACCGCGGTCGGCGCGGCGGCCAGAAGCGTCGCTCCAGCTCGAAACGCCTCAGGCGCGGGGGTCAGGCCGACAGCGAGCCAGACCAGCAGCGGAAAGATCGCAAGCTTGGCCAAGGCGCTCGTCAGGATCGGGCGCAAGTCAGGGGTGGGCTCGCCATCGACGTCGTGAAGGCCCAAGGCGGCGCCGAGAGCCACGAGGCCCACGGGACTGCCTGAAAGGGCGGCCATGCCGATCGCGCGATCCAGCGGGGCGGGCAGACCTAGGTCTGACAGAGCCAGCGCCACGCCGAGTACGGCGGCGGCCACGATGGGATTACGGAACGCCTGAGCGATTGACCGCCACACCGACCGTCCCGCCGCCCAACTGAGGAGGCCGACCCCGGCGGCGGACAGGATCACGAAGTCGATCGCGACCACGCCCGCCACGACGCGCGCGGTCTCCGCGCCCATGACGGCGGCGGTGATGGGCAGGGCCAGGAAGGCGCTGTTGCCGACGCCGCTGGCGATCCCCGCGCCGGACTGTTCGGCCTTGGTCCAGCCCAACACTCGGCCCAGGATGACGACCGCGGTCATGACGGCGAGGCCTGCCGTCGCGTAGGCCGCCAGGCCCGCCGTCAGCTCGGGCCCTGGACGGCCCATACGCGATAGCGAGTGGATCAGCAGGGCCGGGAAGCCGATCCAGTAGACATAGCTCGACAGCCCGCGCGCCTGTGCGCCGTCCAGGAGGCGCAGGCGGGTCAGGACCAGTCCGGCTCCGACCAACAGGAAGAACGGCCAGACCCGGGCGAGAACGTCGGCGACGATAGCGATCAAGATCGGAACCTCAGGCCTGTCGCTCGTCGGCCGGCAGGCGGATATGGACCAGCCGCCAGGTGAACAGCGCCCGGCGCTCGAAGGTGAAGACGGTCGCCTTGCCGTGCGCGCCGGGCCGCTTGACCACGATGCGGACGCGGTTCGGGTCCCAATAGGCGATCGTCGGGTGAGGGCCCTTGATGGCCTGCTTGAGCGCGTCGCCGGAGGAAGGCTCGAGCGGCGGGACGCCTGGGGCGTAGCCGCGCGTCAGGGCGTTGAAGCCCGACACCGTCAGATAGCGATCCACCTTGGGCTCGGGCGGCGCGACCGGCTCCACGGCCTTCTTGAAGACCCCCATCGGGTCGCGCCAGATCGAAGGGGCTTCCGGCTTGGCCGCCGGCGCGTCGACGACGAGCTGGGCCGTGAGGCCGCTTCGGACGGCGGGGAAGTCGACCAGCTCGCTGATCGCCTGCACATCCTCGTATTGCGCGGCCGCCTTCAGCGCCCGGAATGCGAACCAGGGCGCGGAGACGAACGCGGCGGCGAACATGAAGATCGCCAGCACGATCAGATCCCAGATCCGCTTCTGCAGGGTCATGAGGCCTCCGGAAGGTCACGAGCGCTTAGACCAGCCTTCGCCGCTGGCCGTCCACAACGAAAAACGCCCCCGAGGAGCTCGGGGGCGCTCTTGTCTTATCGTTTGTCTAAGGCCTTACGCGGCCATGGCCTTCTTCAGGTTCTCGTCGATCTTGTCGAGGAAGCCTTCGGTGGTCAGCCAGCCTTGCTTGTCACCGACCAGCAGGGCCAGGTCCTTGGTCATGTAGCCGCTCTCGACGGTCTCGATGCAGACGCGCTCGAGCGTGGCGGCGAAGTCGGCCAGGGCCTTGTTATCGTCCAGCTTGGCGCGGTGGGCCAGGCCACGCGTCCAGGCGAAGATCGAGGCGATCGAGTTGGTCGAGGTGCTTTCGCCCTTCTGATGCTGGCGGTAGTGACGGGTGACGGTGCCGTGGGCGGCCTCGGCTTCCACCGTCTTGCCGTCCGGCGTCATCAGCACCGAGGTCATCAGGCCCAGCGAGCCGAAGCCCTGGGCGACGATGTCCGACTGCACGTCGCCGTCGTAGTTCTTACAGGCCCAGACATAGCCGCCCGACCACTTCAGCGCCGAGGCGACCATGTCGTCGATCAGGCGGTGCTCGTAGTGGATGCCCAGGGCCTTGAACTGCTCGGCGTAGTGCGCGTCGTAGACTTCCTGGAAGATGTCCTTGAAGCGACCGTCATAGGCTTTCAGGATCGTGTTCTTGGTCGACAGGTAGACCGGATACTTGCGGTTCAGGCCGTACGCGAACGAGGCGTGAGCGAACTCGCGGATCGACTCGTCGAGATTGTACATCGCCATGGCGACGCCCGAGCCGGGGGCCTTGTACACTTCGTGCTCGATGGTCTGGCCGTCCTCGCCGACGAACTTGATCGTCAGCGTGCCCTTGCCGGGGAACAGGAAGTCGGTGGCGCGGTATTGGTCGCCGAACGCGTGACGGCCGACGATGATCGGCTGGGTCCAGCCCGGCACCAGGCGCGGCACGTTCTGGCAGATGATCGGTTCGCGGAAGATCACGCCGCCCAGGATGTTGCGGATCGTGCCATTCGGCGACTTCCACATCTTCTTGAGATTGAATTCCTTCACGCGGGCTTCGTCCGGCGTGATGGTGGCGCACTTGACGGCGACGCCATGCTTCTTGGTGGCGTTGGCCGCGTCGATCGTCACCTGGTCGTCGGTGGCGTCGCGATTTTCAACCGAAAGGTCGTAGTAATCCAGTTCCAGGTCCAGGTACGGGAAGATCAGCTTATCCTTGATGAGCTTCCAGATGATCCGGGTCATTTCGTCCCCGTCCATGTCG
This sequence comes from Caulobacter sp. CCH9-E1, assembly GCF_001556515.1. Taxonomy (GTDB): domain Bacteria; phylum Pseudomonadota; class Alphaproteobacteria; order Caulobacterales; family Caulobacteraceae; genus Caulobacter. The sequence goes on from NZ_LSJA01000109.1 coordinate 40,084, forward strand.
ACGACGGGGTTGGCGACTTTGATCTTGGCCATAGCGGGGCAGTTCCTCTGGCGGTGGCGCGCCCGGAGCGGCCTGGCGCACAGGGCCAGGACGCGGCGCGGACCGGGTGGCTATAGACTGTTGCGTGGCGAGGGAAAAGCGGATCGGTTTAAGAGCAGGCTCAAGTTCGATCCTGGAGTTCGTTGTTTTGGAGTTTCCGTCGGCGGGGGCGCGGGACGGAAATCGAGTGCGAGAGCGTTTTAGGGCGAGCGGTTAAAATTCCATAGTGAAGCCGGTCCGCAGAAGCGACCGGCGCGGGGGCGCGGTGAACGGCAATCCAGCCACGAATGCTCAGGTCACGCGGCCCCTGGCGCGTCGTCTGCTGACCATGGTCGCCATGCTGTCGATCGCGGTGACGGGAGTCGCGACCGCAGCAGCCTTCTTCTTTGTGCGCGAAAGCGCCGCCGACACCCAGACCCGCCATCTGGCCGCCTATGTCGGCGAACGGGTCAAGACCGAGGATCGGCTGTTCTCCGACCTGGTGAAGGTTCACGACGCCGCGGCTAAGGCGCTGACGCGCCGCCTGGAGAAAGACGACCCTGCGCAAGACCTGGCCAGGTTCAACGCGCTGTTCCCTGACCATGGCGACGGCACCCGACGCTCGGCGCCCGGCCTGTTCGACGGGGCGCGGATCGGCGAGCGGTACATCTATGGCATAGGGGCGTACCTGCCCAACGCCGCCGCCCTGACGGCGGCCGATAAGGCGCTGTTCGTCTCCGCCCTCGACGTGGTGGCCGCGACGGGGGAGGCGCAGCTGCGCCACTACGACAACTTCTACTTCTTCACGCCGGACTCGCGTCTTGTGATGTTCGGGCCGCATCGGGCCGACAAGCTGCGGTTCTACCGGCGGGACGCGCCGCCGGACCTCAGCGTCGCCGGCGAGGAAATGACCCTCCTGACCCTGCCGGAGAACAATCCCGAACGGACGATGAAGTGCACCAAGCTGCGGCGGCTGATCTCCGACCCGACGGGGCGCCGGCTGACGGTCGCCTGCCTGACGCCCTTCTATCTGAAAAACCGGTTCGTCGGCGCCTTCGGGGCGAGCATCTCGCTGGACTCATACCTGCTGCGGGCGGTCGGCGACGCTCTGCCGGGCGGTCGCAACATGATCGTCGCCGATAATGGCCAGCTGATCACCGCCCAGGAGCTTTCCCGCAAGGGCGCGGTCGACGCGTTCTCCCTGCGCCGCTTCGAGGCGGACAGCGATCTCAAGCGCCTGGTCCAGACGATCCGGGCGCAGAACCGCAATGTGGGCGCGGTGCTGTCGCCGCGAGGCGACCGGCTGGTGGCTTATGGCCGCATGGTCGAGCCAGGCTGGTGGTTCCTGATGACCTTCCCGTCGGGGGATCTCGTCTGGTCGTCGCTGAAGACCGCCTCCTGGGTGCTGTTGTTCGGCTTCCTGGGCGTGCTGGCGCAGATCCTGCTGCTTTATCGCCTGACCGACCAGATGGTGGTCGCGCCGTTGCATGACCTAGCCAAGGCCCAGCGGCTGGGCGAGCCGGAGGCGGCTGCGCCGATCGAGGCGCGCGAGGACGAGATCGGCGCTCTGGCCCGCTCGCTGCGCGGGCAGCGGGAGCGCAACGAGGAGCTTCTGAGGTCGCTCGAGGAGCGGGTCGCCGAGCGCACGGCCGAGCTGGAGCGCGCCAACCAGGCCAAGTCGGTCTTCCTGGCCAATATGAGCCATGAGCTGCGCACGCCGCTGAACGGCGTCATCGCCATCGGCGACCGCCTGGCCGAGGAGCAGGATTCAAGCGTTCGCCGGGAGTTGGCGGCGCTGGTCTCGTCTTCCGGGCGGTTGCTGGAGCAGGTGCTCAGCGACATCCTGGATGTCTCGAAGATCGAGGCCGGCGAGTTCCAGCTGACGCCCGAGCCGTTCGACCTGACGCGCCTGGTCCGGGGCATGGCCGAGCTGCACGCCGCCGCCGCCCAGGCCAAGGCCCTGACCTTCCGTTGGTCCGTCGCGCCCGACACGGCCGGAACCTACGAGGGCGATGCGGGGCGCATCAGCCAGATCCTCTCGAACCTGCTGGCCAACGCCGTCAAATTCACCGACGCGGGCGAGGTGGCGCTGGACGTCGATCAAGTGGAGGGCGGCGTGCGTTTCGTTGTCCGAGACACCGGTGTCGGCTTCGACGCGGCGGTGCGCGCGCGTCTGTTCAAGCGCTTCGTCCAGGCCGACCAGTCGATCACCCGCCAGTACGGCGGCACGGGCCTTGGCCTGTCGATCTGCGCCGCTCTGACCGAGAAGATGGGCGGACGGATCAGCGCCGACGGCGAGCCGGGGGCGGGGGCGCGCTTCGAGGTCGTCCTGCCGCTGACGCGCTGCGAGGCGCTTCCGACGGAGACCGAGGAGGAGGCCGGCGAAACGGTCTCGCTGGAAGGGCTGCGCGTGTTGGTCGCGGAGGACCACCCGACCAATCGCAAGGTCGTCGAGATCGTGCTGCAGCCCTTCGGCGTAGACCTGACCCTGGTCTCCGACGGCGAGGCGGCGCTCGCCGCGCTGGACGAGAAGGCGTTCGACGCGGTGCTGATGGACATGCAGATGCCGGTGATGGACGGCCTGTCGGCCACCCGCGCCATCCGCGCCCGCGAAGCCGCCGTCGGCGCGCGGCCGATGCTGGTCATCATGCTGACCGCCAACGCCATGGAGGAGCATATCGCCGCCGCCCAGGCCGCCGGCGCCGACCTGCATCTGGCCAAGCCCCTCCATCCGGTGCAGCTGGTCGAGGCGCTGGCGCTCGCGCGGAGAGGCTAGAAGGACTTCAGCACTGTCCGGCCCGCCTCGGCGACGAGCGCCTCGCGCGTCGCGGCGTCAGCGGTCGAGCCGGACAGGAAGACCGCGAGCGCGACGCGGCGGCCATCCTTCAGCTCGATCAGGGCGACGGCGTGGCTCTCCGGCGTAAGGCCAAGATCCCGCCGCGCCGAGCCGGCGGCCTGCCAGATCTTGGCGTCTTTCGGCAGGGCGGCGGCCAGGTAGCCGGGATCATTTCCCAGCAGCGGGCGGGGATCGGCGCTCGCGAAGACCTCGCGTGTGTTGAACGCTTCCAGCAGGCGAACCATGCCGACCGGCGTCGTCGTATCGCGCGGATCGGCGACGCGTCGGCGGGCGGCCGCGACGCGCGCTTCGGCCGGAACGCTCGCCAGCGCCTGGCGCCAGGCCGCCCGCCCCCTCCAATCGGCGCGGAACGAGGCCAGTCCAACGGCCTGAGTCTCGGCTTGCCGGCGATAGAGATCGACCGAAATCCCGCCCAGCTGCTTGACGCCCAGCCAGCCGTTCACCGCCCCGGGGCCGCCAATCCGCTTCGCCAGCAGGTCCAGCGCGGTGTTGTCGCCAGCGCGGGCCAAGGCTTCCAGTTCCGTCACGGCATAGGCCGCGCGGCCGGGCCAAGCGTCGGCGATCGCGCTCGGCGGCGGCGACAGGTCGACGTCGCGCACCTGGATCGTTTCGTTCGGGTCCAGGCGGCCGGCTTCGCGCTCGGCCATCACGGCGGCCAGGATCGGAACGCGCGCCGCCGCGCCCAGCGCGAAAGCTTGATCGCCGTTGAAGGCCCAGATCTGGCGCGTGCCCAGATCCTCCGCGGCCACGCCGAGAAGGGCGGGCGCGGCCCGCGCCGCGACAGGCTCCATGGCCTTCTGAAGGCCCTTTGGATCCATGGCCGGCTTTTCCTGGCCCAGCATCGGTTTCTCGCGACAGGCGGCGACGATGGGCAGGGCGGCGAGGGCGGTCAGGAAGGCGCGGCGCGACATCCGCGCTAAACGCGGCCGTGGCGGTTCGGCTGCAAGACCCCTTGCATCCGGCGCGCGGTCGGCGGCAAAGGGTGCGGATGACCGACGAAAATCCGTCCGCCGCGGCGCGCCCCGCGCCGCCCTGCGTGATCCTCAACGAACCCCAGCTGGCCGAGAACATTGGCTCGGTCGCGCGGGTCATGGCCAATTTCGGCCTTTACGACCTGCGCTTGGTGCGGCCGCGCGACGGATGGCCGCAGGAGCGCGCCTGGGCCAGCGCCTCCGGCGCCAGCTGGCCGCTGGACGACGCCAAGGTGTTCGACACGCTGGAGGCGGCGATCGCCGACCTGAAGCTGGTCTACGCCACCACGGCCCGCCCGCGCGAGACGCGCCTTCCGGTCTATACGCCGCGCGAAAGCGCCGCTCATCTGGCCGAGGAAGTCGCCCATGGCCGCCAGGTCGGCCTGCTGTTCGGCGGCGAGCGCGCCGGGCTGGAGACCCACGACATCGCCCTTTGCCAGGCCATCGTCTCGATCCCGATCGACGAGCGTTTCCGGTCGCTGAACCTGGCCCAGGCCGTGTCGATCAACGCCTATGAATGGAAGATGACCCAGGACGACCGGCCCTGGAAGAAGTTCGAGCTGAACGTCGAGGAGCCCGCCGACCAGGCCGCCATGCTGGGCCTCTATGAGCATCTCGAGGACGAGCTGGAGAAGGCCGGCTTCTACCATCCGCCGGAGAAGAAGCCGTCGATGGTCCGCAACCTGCGCGTCCCTCTGGCCCGCGCCCGCCTGACCGACCAGGAGGTCCGCACCTTCCGGGGCGTGATCACGGCGCTCAGCAAGGGACGGGGCCGCGTGTTGGCGAAACTGGCGGAGAAGGCGGCCAAGAAGCCGGCTCCTTAGCGAGTGCGCCCTTAAGGACAGGATGGGGCGGCGGATTTGACCTGGATCATCCGCCGCCGGATCGACGAGGCGCAAGTTGGCGTCACTGGTTAGCTAGGAGCCTGTTCATGAACCCAGACGCCATCACCCTCGTTGTCGTGGCCGACGGTCGTCGCGCCCGCCTTCTGGAACAGCCGCGTATCGACGGTCCGCTGCATGACCGCCCCGAATGGCTGGCCGATGTGAAGGAGCATCACGACCACGCCGCCCCCAGCCACATCACCCACTCGGGCGATGCTCGGGACCGCGCCGAAAAGGCGTTCCTGACCGATCTGGCCAAGCGGCTGGAAGGCCTCTCCGCCAAGCACCACTTCGATCAGATCATCCTGGTCGCGCCGCCGCGCGCGCTGGGCCATCTGCGCGAGGCGCTGTCGCCAAGCCTGGCCAAGAAGGTCGTTGGTTCGGATCCGCACGAGCGGGTCGACGCCACCATCATCACGCTGGAAGCCGCGGTGCACGCCGCGCGCTACGCCAACGCCGCCTGATACGCGCCCGGCGGCTCCCCGGGAGCGGTAGACGGGAGGCGAGCGGCCTTGCGCCGCTCGCCTTTCCCGCGTTCACTCTCCCGAACAAGTGTTTGGAGGGGCGCCATGAACCGTCGGAAGCTGTTGGCCATGGCCGGCGCGCTGAGTTTAGCGCCGGGCGTTCAAGCCCGCGCCGCCGCACCGGACGCGATAGGGACGGACGCGACGGCGGCGCGCGACGCCTATCTCTACGCCCTGCCGCTGATCGAGATGGCGACCACGCGCGCGCGGTTGCTCAAGACGCCCGGCGCGGCGATCAACAAGTTGGACCACACACGCACCCTGGCGGACCATACGTCGCGTCGCGTGACGACGCCCAACAACGACACCCTCTATTCCTACGCCTTCCTGGACCTGACGAAGGGCCCGGCGACCCTGACCATCCCGCCCATGGGCCAGCGCTACTACTCGGCCGCGGTGATGGACATGTTCACCAACAACAACGTGGTGCTGGGGACGCGCACGATCGGCGGGGAGGGCGGAACCTTCACCCTGGTTGGACCGGGGCAGGCTTCGACGGGGCCCAATCCCGTCCGGATCGCCACGCCGCACGCCTGGCTGCTGCTGCGCGTGGTCACGGATGGCGGCGAGGACCTGGCCGCCGCGCACAAGGCGCAGGATGGCTTCCTGCTGAAGGGGCCGTCGACCGCGCCCGCGCCTAACTACGCCACGCGCGACGCCGCGCCTGACGCCTATTTCGCGGCCGCCCGCGCCTTGTTGGGCAGCGATCCCGCCCCACCGACCGATCTCCGCATCCTGCGCCGCACCGCCGCCTTCCTCGGCGCGGGATCCTTCGACGCCGCCACGGCCGCAGAGGGCGTCGATGAGGCCAAGCTGATCACGATGTTCGCCAAGGAGCGGCAGACCTTCACCGCCGGCTGGGCCTATCCGCGCCCCAACCTGGGCGACTACGGCCAGGACTATCTCTATCGCGCCATCGTCGCCCTGCAGGGCCTGGGCGCGCTGCCGGTGGCCGAGGCGATGTACATGAAGGCGGCCGGAGACGACGGCGCGGGTCTGTTCACGGGCGATGGCCTGTATCGTCTGAGCCTGCCGGCGCATCTGCCCCTGGACGGCTTCTGGTCGCTGTCGATGTACGAGGCCACGGCCGACGGCCAGTTCTTCTTCGCCGGCAATCCGCTGAACCGTTACACGATCGGCGACCGTACGGCTGGCCTGAAGCGCAATGCGGATGGCGGCCTGGACATCTGGATCGGCCGAACCGACCCTGGCGGCGAGCGCTCGGCCAACTGGCTGCCCGCGCCGAAAACCGGGCCGTTCGCCATGTACCTTCGCGTCTATCTGCCTCGCGCCGAGCTGCTGGACGGCCGCTATCGCCTGCCGCCCGTCGTGAAGGCCTGATCGGGGCTCGACCCGGACGGCCCGCGGCGGCAAAGTCGCGCCGACTCGTTCCTGAGGAGATCCATTGATGAAGACCCGCGCCGCCGTCGCCTTCGAAGCCAAGAAGCCGCTGGAGATCGTCGAGGTCGATCTCGAAGGGCCCAAGGCCGGCGAGGTGATGATCGAGATCAAGGCGACGGGCGTCTGCCACACCGACGCCTATACGCTGGACGGCTTTGACAGCGAGGGCATCTTCCCCTCGATCCTGGGCCACGAGGGCGCGGGCGTGGTGGTCGAGGTCGGCGCGGGCGTGACCAGCGTGGCCGTCGGCGACCACGTGATCCCGCTCTACACGCCCGAGTGCCGCCAGTGCAAAAGCTGCCTGTCGGGCAAGACCAACCTGTGCACGGCGATCCGCGCGACCCAAGGCAAGGGCCTGATGCCCGACGGCACCAGCCGCTTCTCGTACAAGGGCCAGCCGATCTACCACTACATGGGCTGCTCGACCTTCTCGAACTACACGGTCCTGCCCGAGATCGCCGTGGCCAAGATCCGCCGCGACGCGCCGTTCAAGACCGCTTGCTACTGCGGCTGCGGCGTGACGACCGGCGTCGGCGCGGTGACCAACACCGCCAAGGTCGAGCCGGGCGCCAACTGCATCGTCTTCGGCCTGGGCGGCATCGGCCTGAACGTCATCCAGGGGCTGAAGCTGGTCGGCGCCAACATGATCGTCGGCGTCGATCTCAATCCGGCGCGTGAGGAATGGGGCCGCAAGTTCGGCATGACCCACTTCGTCAACCCGAACGACGTGCAAGGCGATCTCGTCGCGCACCTAGTCGCCCTGACGGACGGCGGCGCGGACTACACCTTCGACGCCACCGGCAACACCGGCGTCATGCGCACGGCGCTGGAAGCCTGTCACCGCGGCTGGGGCGAGAGCATCATCATCGGCGTGGCCGAGGCGGGCAAGGAAATCTCCACCCGCCCGTTCCAGCTGGTCACCGGCCGCGTCTGGCGCGGCACGGCCTTCGGCGGCGCGCGGGGCCGCACCGACACGCCCAAGATCGTCGACTGGTACATGGACGGGAAGATCCAGATCGACCCGATGATCACCCACGTTCTGCCGCTGGAAGAGATCAACAAGGCGTTTGATCTCATGCACGCTGGCGAGAGCATCCGGACCGTGGTGACGTTCTAGACCCTCAGTTCCTTTCCCCCTTGCGGGGAAAGGTGGCCGCGAAGCGGTCGGATTGGGGGTGTCGGCTCGGCGATGGCGGCGCTGACACCCCCACCCCAGCCCCTCCCCGCAAGGGGGAGGGGAGGAGATTGGTGATGACCGTAGAAGTCTTGAGCACCCACCGCGTGCACGGCGGAACCCTCCGCTACTGCAAGCATGACAGCACCAGCACCGGCACGCCGATGAAGTTCACGGTGTGGACGCCGGATGGGCAGGGGCCGTTTCCCTATCTCGTCTGGCTGTCGGGGCTGACCTGCACCGAGGACAATTTCACGGTGAAGTCGGGCGTCTACGAACACGCCGCGAAACACGGGATCGCGATCGTCGCTCCCGACACCTCGCCGCGCGGGGAAGGCGTGGCCGATGACCCGGCCTATGACCTGGGGCAGGGCGCGGGCTTCTATGTCGACGCCACCCAGGCCCCGTGGGCGCCGCACTTCATGATGCATTCCTACGTCACCGGCGACCTCTTGGCGGCGGTCGAGGGCGCGTTCCCGCTGAATGGCGCGCGCAAGGGGATCTTCGGCCACTCGATGGGCGGCCACGGCGCCCTGACCATCGCGCTGAAGCATCCCGAGCTCTTCAAGTCGGTCAGCGCTTTCGCGCCGATCGTCTCGCCGCTGAACTGTCCGTGGGGCGACAAGGCGCTGACGGCCTATCTTGGTCCCGACCGCGCCGCCTGGCGTCCCCACGACGCCTGCGCCCTGATCGAAGACGGGAGGGGCTCTGAGTTCGACGAGATCCTGATCGACCAGGGCCTGGCCGATAATTTCCTGGAAAACCAGCTGAAGCCCGAGCTGCTCGAAGCCGCCGCCGCCAAGACTGGCCGCAAGGTCACGGTTCGTCGCCAGGAAGGTTACGACCACAGCTACTTTTTCATCACGACGTTCATCGGAGACCACTTGGCCTTTCATGCCGCTCGGCTCTAGGCGCGAGTGACGGCGACGGCCCTGTCCGCGGTCAGACAGGGCGCGTGGAATAGGGAGCCGCTCCAGGCGCCGCGGATCGTGCGTATGGCGACAATGGTCCAGACGACGGCCAGCATCGCGATCAGGGACTGACCCGCCGCCGTCAGGGCGGGGATGGGCAAGAGGCGGGCCAGCTTCAGCGTGGCCAGGGTAAAGACGCCCAACGGGAAGGTGTAGCCCCACCAACCCAGATTGAAGGGCAGGCCGACGCGCAGCTGGCGGACCGTGATCAACGCCGCCATCATCAGCCACCACAGGCCGTAACCCCACAGCAGAAGCCCGGCCAGCAGGCTGGCGCCGCGGAAGACGTCGGCATAGGCGGCAAGGCCACTCTGGCCCAGAACCGCCGGCGCGGCCTCGCCCAGGACCAGCAGGGCCAGGGCGCCGGTGCCGATCGGGCCAAGCGCCAGCCAGCTGGTCGCGGCCATGCCGGCTTCCGGCAGCTTGTGCAGCGCCATCCGCAGCACCAGCACGGTCAGGATGCTGAGCGCCAAAGGAACTGAGAGAGCCCAGAGAACATAGCTGGTGATCAGCACGTCCAGCCTGACGGCCGGATCGACGAGGTGCGGGATCAGCAGGCCGCCGCTGGCCGCGGCCACCTCGGACGGCACGATCGGCAGAAGCCAGACGGCCGTCATGCGCTCGATGCCGTGATCCTGACGCGTGAACATCAACAATGGAATGGCCAGGCCGCAGCCGATCGCCAGCAGGACGTCGATACGCCAGAGGGCCTCGGCGATCGCGATGGCGGGCGGGCCCACCAGGTCCGGACCGAAGATCAGGAAGCCGTTGACGATCGTCGCCAGCCCCATCGGGGCGCAGCCGAAGAACATCGACATCACCGGGTGTTCGAAGATCCTCCGGGCCTCGCGCGGGAACAGCGCCCAGCGCGCGGCGTAGAGACCACTGAACACGCAGAACAGCAGAATGTTGACCAGCCAGAGCGCCTGGCCGAGCGGACGCAGCGGCGTCTGGGCCAGGGCCAGGGCCAGGACCCCGGTGCCCATGGTGACCGCGAACCAGTTCGGCGTGAACTGGCGCACGATATCCTGTCGAAGGCTCAAGCGGAGCGGACGCAATGTGGTCATGGAACGATCCTTTCGAGCGTTCCATGCGCCGCAGAAATCGTTCAGTCTAACGTGTTATTTTTGTCATTCCGTTCGATGCAATCGAACGTTTTCAGCGTGGCGATGAACGCTTCGCCCGCCTTGCCGCGCCATCGGTCCCTATGGCGCACCAGCCAATAGGCGCGGGGCGGCAGGTCGAAGGGAACCTCGACGAGCGTTCCGGTCGAGAGGCTGGCCGCCACGACGCTGCGGGACAAGACGCCGGCGCCCATGCCGGACTCGATGGCGCCGCGCACGGATTCGTTATCGGGCAGGGTTATGGCGACGGGGGCCGCGGCCGGATCGACGCCGGTCCGCGCCAGGAGCAGGTCGAAGGCGGCGCGGGTCCCCGAGCCGGGTTCGCGCAGCACCCATTCGGTCTCCGCGAGATCGGCGGCGCGAGGGGCTGACGTCGCCCAAGGGTGCTCTGGCGAGACGAGGATCACTGGCTGATCCTGATCGACGACGCTCACCTCCAACGCGGGGTTGTCGACCGCTCCCTCGACGAAGCCGAGCTCCGCCAGGCCCTCGGCGACGGCCTCGGCGACCTGGCGGGTGTTGCCGATGGTGACGTCCAGAACGATGCCGGGCCAGGCGCGCCGGAAAGCGGCCAAGCGCGCTGGGAGCCAATAGCTGGCGATCGTCTGGCTGGCCTGGATCGCCAGTCGCCCGCGGGAGAGGTCGCCCAGGTTCGTGAGCGCGGCTTCGGCGGCCTCCGCCCGCGCCAGCACCGCCTTAGCCTCGGACAGGAAGGCCTGGCCGGCGGGGTTCAGAACGATGGCGCGTCCGACCCGGTCGAACAGCGAGACGCCGTGCCGGTTCTCCAGCGCCGCCACCGCGCTCGACACCGCCGATTGGGTGAGGTTCAGCTCGCGCGCCGCCTGGGTGACATGCTGCCGCTCGGCCACGGCGACGAAGATGCGAAGCTGCTCGAGGGTCATGACGCAGGTTTAGGCCGGGCGGCTTTTCGGGTCCACGCCGCGCGGCTCGTGACTCTTTCGTAATTCATCCTGGGTTCAGGCGGTGAAAGGCCTTCTCACGGTCAAGCTGACTGGAGGGGAAATCCATGAAACTCGCACCGCTCGCCGCCGTGATCGCCCTGGGCCTGAGCACCTCGGCGTGTGTCATTATCGATGCTGACGAGGGCCACCACGACGTCACGGTGACCCGGGGCGTTTCGGACGGTCTCGAGCCGCTGCAGGCGGTTCGGGTGGAGCGCGACGACCTCGTTATCCGCGTTTCGTCCAACGGCTGCACGCGGTCCGACGACTTCTCGGTCGAGAGCCAGCGTCGTGACGGCCTGACCGCCTTTACCTTCACCCGCAAACGCCCGGACATGTGCCGGGCCCTGATCGCCGACGGCGTCGAGCTGCGCTATCCGCTGGAGACGTTCGGCGTGGAGCGGGGCGGCCGCATCCGGGTGCGCAATCCGCTTGTTCGACCTTGAGTTGACGAGCTCGGGCCATGGTCTAGGCTGGAGCCATGGTCCAAGAGCGCCTCGACCGCCGCGATGATGTCGTCAACCCGCTGACGCCATGGCGCTCGGCGGGGCTGATTTTCCTGGCCGGTTGGGCGGTGGTGCTCGCGGACGCCTTGGGCCTGCCGTTCCCGGTCCGATTTCACCGGCAGGCGGTGTTCGAGCCGGCGATGCTGCTACTCCCCTTCATCGTTTTGGCCGGCTATCTGACGTTCTGGATAATTTGGCGTCGGGGCGAAAGTCGGCGCAAGCGGAGATCACGAGCCTTACGTGAGCGGTTGCAAGGCGCCGCGCCGCCGCCGGAACATTGACTCCCCGCCCGCCTTCGATCATAAACCGCGCCTTCACGCTGCCGGCTCGCCGCGCGGCGCGATGACCTTATGACGGATTGACCCGAAGCCGCCGTTGCAATCGCACCTCTCTCGAGGGGAGCCGGCCCGGATCGTTAGAAAGAACGACTATGTCGAAGCGCCATAGCGCCAAGTACAAAATCGACCGCCGCATGGGTGAAAACCTGTGGGGCCGTCCGAAGTCCCCGGTCAACCAACGCTCGTACGGTCCCGGCCAACATGGCCAGCGCCGCAAGAGCAAGGTTTCGGACTTCGGTCTGCAGCTGCGCGCCAAGCAAAAGCTGAAGGGTTACTACGGTAACCTGACCGAAAAGCAGTTCGCCCGCACCTACGAGGAAGCCGCCCGTCGCAAGGGCAATACCTCGGAGAACCTGATCGGCCTGCTGGAATCGCGCCTGGACGCCATCGTCTACCGCGCCAAGTTCGTGCCGACCCCGTTCGCGGCTCGCCAGTTCGTCAACCACGGCCACGTCCTGGTCAACGGCAAGCGCGTCAACATCCCGTCGTACCGCTGCAAGGCCGGCGACGTGATCACCGTCCGTGAAAAGTCGCGCAACATGGCCCTGGTGCTGGAGTCGCTGGCCTCGAACGAACGTGACTTCTGCGAGTACGTCTCGGTCGAAGCCAAGTCGATGACCGCCACCTTCGTCCGCGCTCCGGAACTGTCGGAAGTTCCGTATCCGGTGAAGATGGAACCGAACCTCGTCGTCGAATTCTACGCCTCGTAAGCGTCGGATCCGAAACGATACGGAAAAGGCCCCGGAGCGATCCGGGGCCTTTTTTGTTTCCAGCCCCTTGCAGCCGATCTCAAGGCTGCCTAGCTCTAGGACAGCGGGACCGGGCCCCTCTGGCGAGTGATGCAAGCGCTCGTGATGTCGGACCGCATCGGGTGTTCTCGATGTCTTGGGTCCGGCCGCCTATGCCCCCCTCCCCAAAAGGCGCCGTTCGAGGCCGGGAACACCCGATCCATACCTTTTTGGACCGGAGGTTCCGTATGCCGCTTCTGATGTGCCCCAATTGCGACGCCTCGATGCAGAGCGTCCAACGCGCTGGCGTGGAGTTCGACATGTGCGCGCGCTGCCGGGGCGTGTGGCTGGATCGCGGCGAGCTGGAGAAGCTGATGGCGCTAGAGCGCGAGGAGACGCAGGCGGTCTATGGCCAGCCGCGCCCCTACAGCCGACCCGACCATCACCACGATCACAGGCCGTCCAGCTACCGCCGCGACGAGGACGACCACCGCGGCGGGGCCTACGGCTATAAGAAGAAAAAGCGCTTCGACCTGTTCGACATCTTCGACTGACAGCCAGACCGATGAACCACCTCAAGACCTATATTCTGCTCGCGGGCCTGACGGCCCTGTTCGCCGGCGCCGGCTACCTGATCGGCGGCCCGACCGGCATGGCGATCGCCCTGGCCCTGGCCGTGGCGATGAACGCCTTCTCGTACTGGAACGCCGACAAGATCGTGCTGCGCACCTATGGCGCGGTCGAGGTCGACGACAGCCATCCCGAGCCGCTGATCCGCAACTACGCCGCCGACGTAGCCGAGATGGCCGCCAAGGCCGGTCTGCCGCGCCCGCGCATCACGATCATCGACAGCGTCCAGCCGAACGCCTTCGCGACCGGCCGCGACCCGGCCCATGCGGCCGTCGCCGCCACCACGGGCCTGCTGTCGCTGCTGACCCGCGATGAGATCCGGGGCGTGATGGCCCACGAGCTGGCTCACGTGAAGAACCGCGACACCCTGACCATGACCGTGACCGCGACGATCGCCGGCGCGATCTCGGCCCTGGCCAACTTCGCCTTCTTCTTCGGCGGTTCGCGCGACGAGGAAGGCAACGGGGGCGGTATCGGCGGGATGATCGGCGCGATCGCCATCGCCATCCTGGCGCCGATCGCCGCCATGCTGGTGCAGATGGCGATCAGCCGCTCGCGCGAATACGAGGCCGACCGCATTGGCGCCCAGATCGCCGGCGACCCGGATTCCCTGGCCCGCGCGCTGGAGAAGATCGAAGCCTATGCGCGCGGCGGCTACGAGAACGTCCAGGCCGAGCGCAATCCGGCCACGGCCCACATGTTCATCATCAACCCGCTGGCCGGGAAGGGCGCGGACAACCTGTTCTCGACCCACCCGGCGACCCACAACCGCGTCGAGGCGCTGATGAAGCTGGGCGTCTCGCGTCAGGCCCGCCGCCCGGTCGCGGCCATGGCGGCCGCCGCGCCGTCGGTCCCGCGCAGCCCCGGTCGCGAGCCCGGTCCCTGGGGGTAGTCAGCCCGTTCGCCCTGGGGGATGCTCCGAGTCATCAGGATTGACGGTGTGTGGAGCGGATGGCGAGCATAGGCTCACGCAGGAGTTTCTTGCTCGCGAGCGCTTGCTTTGTGCTGGCCGGCTGCGCAACGACGCCTCGCCTGGTCGCGGGCGAGACCTGGCCTGAGCTTGAGCCGCTGCTGGCGGTCGCCCTGGGCCGACATGAGGTGATGATCCGGATCGAGAGCCGGGGCTGCGCCGACCGCGCCAACATGGTGTTCCGGGTGGACCGCAAGGACGGCCGGGCGGTGGTCGCCTTCGCCCGTCGACGGCTGGAGACCTGCAAGGGCCCCACGAGCTGGGCGGACATGACCTTCAGCTATGGGGAGCTGGGCCTGAAGCGCGGCGAGCGGATCGTGATCGCGAACCCGGTCATCGGCCCTTCGGCGTGAACCGCTCGACCATCCAGGGCAACACCCGCGCGGGACGCTTGGCGGCGATGTCGATCAGCACCCAGTCCGTGCGGCTCTGGGCGCACATCTCGCCGTCGGGGCCGTCGATGCGGACATAGCGCTCGAAGCGCGGCCCCTTGAGCTCGCCGACCCAAGTGTAGCCGACGGCGGTCTCGCCCAGGAGAAGCTCGCGGCGGTAGTCGATCTCGTGGCGGCGCGCGACCCAGCTCCAGGGCGCGCGCTGCTCTTCGCTGGCCCAGGCCTCCCAGTGGGCGATGGCCAGGTCCTGGGCCCAGGAGAGATAGACCACGTTGTTGACGTGGCCATTGGCGTCGATGTCCGACGCCTGGGGCTGGAAGGTCAGGGAGAAAGCGTCCGTGGGCGGGACGAACAGGCGGCTCACGCGCGTCGCCGCGCGTTGTTTTTAGAGGGTGAGCCCCCCAAGCGGCGAACCGCTATGCACTTCGCCTGAGGGCTCACGCGGCCAGGACGCCCTGTTCGCTCAGGAAGGTCTTCAGTTCGCCCGACTGGAACATCTCGCGGACGATGTCGCTGCCGCCGACGAACTCGCCCTTCACGTAGAGCTGCGGGATGGTCGGCCAGTCGGTGAAGGTCTTGATGCCCTGGCGCAGCTCATCGTCCTGCAGGACGTCGACGCCCGCGAACTCGACGCCCAGATGGTCGAGGATCTGAACGACGACCGACGAGAAGCCGCAGCGCGGCTGATCGGGCACGCCCTTCATGAACACCACGACCGGGTTCTCGGCCACGGTCTTGGCGATGAAGTCGATGGCGGGGGAGGCGGCAGCGTCGGTCATGGAGAAGGATCCTTGGCGAAGGCTCTCAGCTAGGCGCCCGTGCGGGTGGGGTCAAGTGCGACGATCAAGCCCGACTGGCGGCCTTCTCGCGTTCCTGCGCCGAGAACCGGGCCAGCTCGATCTGGGCGCGGAGGCTGTCGGGCAGGTCGCGATCGACGACGGCGGCCAGGCGCGGGAGGTCGGCGGGAGCGTCGACCGAAACGCAGACCGAGGTTACCGCTGGCTCCGTCAGGGCGTAGGCCAGGCAAATAGCCTCGGCGCTCCAGTCCGGAGTCCCGTGCAGGAAGTCGTAGCCCCCGATGCCGGCCAGGGGATCGGTGCGGCGCCGCCAGAGCGAGGGCCGGGGCAAGGTCTGGCCGGCGTCGCGCAGTGTCTGCGGCCAGAAGTCTTCGCCAAAGACGGCCAGGCCTCGCCGTTCGGCCTCGCGCAGGCGCTGACGGTCGGCCAGGCCCGAGGCCAGGTTGAAGGGCGAGGCGATGGCGATCAGCAGGTCGTTGTCGAGCAAGGCTGGATGGATATCGCCCCGCGTCGCGACGCCAAGGCCCGGCTTGCCGCTCATTCCGCGCAGATCGCCTTCGAGGGGCGCGGGCAGGGTGGAGCCTTGCGGATCGTTGATCAGGACGAGGTCCGCGCGGGCCAGGCCCAGCGCTTCGAAGGACGACGCCAAGTCCCTCTGGTGTTCGCCGCGCATGCGCAAGGTGATGAACAGGCGCTCGCGCTCGACCGAGGCGAAGGCCTCCCTAGCGCTTTGACGCAGGGCGTCAGAGGCGCCGTCCACTTGGAAGCTGTTGATGCCTTGCTCCAGCGCCTTCAGCACCAGCGCCCGAGCATCCCGCGCAGTGTCGCCCAGGCGCAGGGTCAGCGCCGAGATCGCCACGCCTGATTTGTCCAAGGGACGATAGCGCACGCGGAAGCGACCTAGTCGGCGGGGGCGGCGGTTTCGAGCGCCAGGGCGTGCAAGGTTCCGCCTAGCACGTCGGCCAGCGCCTTGTTGACCAGCTGATGCTGGCGCACCCGCGGCAGGCCTTTGAACGCCGGCGAGACGATCCGCGCCTTCCAATGGTCGTTGTCGCCAGCCAGATCGGTCAGCACGATCTCGGAATCGGGGAAGGCCGCGGTCAGGCGGGCTTCGAGCTCGGCGTGGGACATGGGCACGGCGGAAAACTCCGGTCTGCGAAAGCTTCACTGGGGCAGGATGTCTTAAGAACAACCCTACGACGTCCTGTCGTGAGTTGGATTTAATTGAATTCGCCGTGCGGCGCACGGCAAGTAAGCGCCATGATCAAGCTTTCCCACGCTCGCGCCGTCCTGCTCGCCATCACCCTGGCCGCCAGCGCCGCCCACCCCGCCTTCGCCGGACCTGGCGACAAGGCGCTGGACGATGTCCGCATCTTGTCGGCCGACGACATGCAAGGCCGCGCGCCGGGCACGCCGGGTTCGGAGAAGGCGCGGGCCTATATCCTGTCCCGCTTCGCCCAGATCGGCCTCTCGCCCGTCGGCGAGCGGTTCGAGCAGCCCTTCAGCTTCGCCAAGCGCGATGGTTCGGCCGTTCAGGGCGTGAACATGATCGCGCGCATCAAGGGAACCGAGGGCGGCAAGGCGATGGTCGTCTCCGCCCATTACGATCACCTGGGCGTCCGGAACGGTGAAATCTACAACGGCGCCGACGACAACGCCTCGGGCGTGGCGGGCCTGCTGGCGGTGGCCGAGGCCTTCAAGGCCAAGCCCCCCAAGCATGACGTGATCTTCGCCGTCGTCGACGCCGAGGAGGGCGGCCTGCGCGGCGCCAGGGCCTTCGCGGCCGCGCCGCCGGTCCCGCTGGAAGCCGTCGCGCTGGCCGTCAATTTCGACATGCTCAGCAAGAACCCGAAGAACGAGCTCTACGTCGCTGGAACCACGCCGTTCCCCTATCTGAAGCCGATCCTGGTCAAGGTGGCGACGACCGCGCCCGTGACCCTCAAACTCGGCCATGACACCGACGCGGGCGGCGAGGAGAACAACTGGAGCAACCAGTCCGATCACTACGCCTTCGGCGAGAAGGGCGTGCCTTGGCTCTATTTCGGCGTGGAGGACCACCCTGAGTATCACAAGCCGACCGACGACTTCGCGACCGTCCCGCAGGACTTCTTCAAGCGCTCCGTGGTGACGGTGGTCCAGGCTAGTCTCGCCCTGGAGCGGCGACTGGACGAGGTGGCCAAGGCCTCCGGGCGTTAGTCTTCCTGGAACCCGAACCGAGTCGACGACCCTTGGCGGAAATTGTCGGTTCTCCTTAAACCTATACGGAGCATCGTGTCGGCAAGGTGCGGGGAGGCGTAAGATCGACATCGTCGGCTTGAAGGACCGGATTTTGCGGGCCGTTCCAGCGGTCGCCCTGATCGTGGGCGCGGCCGTGGCGGCGGACTATATCCTCAACGTCTTGATCCGCGGCGTCCCATCGGACTTCACGCCGTTCGCGACCGCCATCATCGCCTTGGTTGTCGCGACTCCGCTGGCCTTATGGCTGACCAGCCAGCGGCTGCGCCTGGATGAGCTGCACCACGCCCTTTCGGCCAGTCTCGAGAGCAAGCAGAAGGCCATCGAGGAGGCCGAGGAGGCCCTGGCGAAATACCGCGAGGCGGATCGTCTATACAGACTGCTGGGCGACAACCTGACCGACCACGTGGCGCTCTGGAGCCGCAAGGGAGAACGGCTCTACAGCTCCCCCAGCATCGAACGGATCACAGGCTATGGCGTCGAGGAGTTCTTGAGCCTGCCGCCGACCGCCATGGTCAGCGAGCCCGATTTCCGTCGGGCGGAAAAGGTGATCATGAGCCTCTCGCCCGGCGGTCCGCCCGCGAGCCTGGACTACGAGTGCATCCGCAAGGACGGCTCGATCATCTGGCTGGAAAGCTCCTATTCGCGGCTGGGCGACGGCTCGGGCATCCTGCTCGTCACCTCCCGCGACATCACCGAGCGCAAGCGGCTTGAGCTGGACATCGCCAAGGCGCTGGAACTGGCCGAGGCGGCCTCCGCGGCCAAGTCCGACTTTCTGGCCAACATGACCCATGAGCTGCGCACGCCCCTGACGGCGATCATCGGGTTCGCCGAGGTGCTGCGACGATCGGGAAGGCTGGACGAGACGTCCGCGCGCCAGGTCGGGCATATCCTCGACGCCAGCAACACTCTGCTCAGCGTCGTCAACGACGTGCTGGATTTCTCGCGTCTGGAGGCCGCCGGCCTGGAGCTGGATCCCGCGCCGTTCGATCCGGCCGCCATGGCCTCGTCGTGCGCGGCCCTGGTCGAGGAACGCGCGGACGCCAAGGGCCTGGCCGTCATCGTCGAGGCTGGAGAGACCATCGCGCCGATGAACCTGGACGGCTCGCGCTTGTCGCAGGTTCTGCTGAACTTCCTGTCCAACGCGGTGAAATTCACCGCGCGGGGCGCGATCACCGTCAAGCTCCACCAGGTGGTCGAGGGCGATCAAGCCTTGCTGCGCGCCGAGGTCATCGACACTGGCATCGGGATCGCGCCCGAAAACCGCGAGGCGATCTTCGACCGCTTTTCCCAGGCCGACGCGGCGGTTTCGCGGCGGTTCGGCGGCACTGGGCTGGGCCTGGCGATCTCGCGCCGCATCATCGAGCACATGGGCGGCCGGATCGGCGTCGACAGCGTGGAGGGCGAGGGCTCCATCTTCTGGTTCGAGGTGCGCGGCCCGCTGGCTGACGCGCCCTCGGCCCCGGTCGACGCGGTCGAGCCCTTGAACGCCGAGGCAAGCGTACGGCTGCTGCTGGTCGAGGACAACGCCGTGAACCGAGAGCTGGTCAAGGCGATGCTGGAGCCGTTCGGAGTGATCGTGGAGACCGCCAACGACGGCGTCGCCGGCGTCGAGGCGATGCGTCAGGGCGAGTTCGATCTGGTGCTGATGGACGTCCAGATGCCGGTCAAGGACGGCCTCACCGCCACCCGCGAGATCCGCGCCCTGGAAGGCGCCCGGGGCGCGGCGACGCCGATCATCGCCATGACCGCCAATGTCCTGCCTGAACAGGTCGCCAACTGTTTGGCGGCCGGCATGGACGACCACCTGGGCAAGCCGATCAGCCCGTCCAAGCTGCTGGAAGCGGTGGCGCGCTGGGCGGGCAGGAGCCACGCGGCCTAGGGGCTGGGCGCGCTCTTAACCGCTTCAGCCATCATTTCGCGAGCCTTCTTGCTCAACGCGTCTTCGTGCGGGCTGTTCGCCAGAGGCGACAGGACCATGATCGCGTCGCGCTGGCGGGATCGTTTAATCAGGCCTTCGGCCGCCAGCAGACGGTTCTCGCTGACCTGAGGGGCCAGCTTCAACGCCGTCAACAAGGCCGTCATCGTATTATCCGACGGATAGTTTGCCTCCCCGCGTCGGCTGCGTGCGAAAGCCGCCAGCGTCTGATAGCGCGACGGATTGAGCCTGAACGCCGCCACCAGGATGTTGCCCGCCTGCGTGTAGAGCTCGGCTTGTCGCGCCGGGGTCTTGTCGCCCAGGTCCATCAGACGGTCGGCCTCCAATGCGAGGGCCTCCACGTCGTTGGGGTGGGCGGTCATATATGTCTTCAGGCGCGAGCCCCCAGCTTCCGCGTCGCCGATGCGGATTTCCGCTCTGGCGAGGGCAAGTTGGGCAAAGGCGTCGTCCGGGTAGCGGGCGGCTTTCTCCCTGATGCTGGCCAGTAGCGGAGCCTTCTTCTCATCGGCGACCTCGGATCGGACATGGAGATCGTCGAGCAATAGGTCGGCGGCGCCGGCGGGCAGTCGCGAAATCTCGGCCGTCGTCTTCTCGAACTGGCTCTTCTTGAACTGCATATAGGGCATCTGGCCGCCGCCGTAGGTGCGCAGGCGGCGGTCCCAGGCCTCGGTTTTCATGCCCGTGGCGGCCTCCATCGCGGCCACGGACTCCTGCCCTTGGCCGACGGCCGTGAGATAGGCCTGCAACTGCTTGGACCGTTCCGGATTGCTCATCAGGTAGTGGGTTAGCAGCCACGACTGTGCGTAGAACAGGCTCGCGCGGCCCGGTGGAATGTCGCTGACCCGCTTGGTCAGGATGGTCTCCCAGGGGAACCAAAGCTGACTATTCAGTTCATAGGATCGACCCCTGGGCGCGAATCCGACCTTGATCGACGAGTCCTCTATGGTCGTCCCCATGAAGTACTCGGCGTAGCCTTCCACCAGCCACGCCGGATAACCGTACGGGAAGTTCTGCAGCATAAGGTGGTGAGCGTATTCGTGCAGCAGGACATAGTCGTTGCCGTCCTGCGCGAGACCAATGGCGAAGACCGCGTCCCTTCCGGAGGAATAGAAGCCGACGACGTTGTCGTTCAGGAAGGGGGCGACCTGGCGCAGCGTCGCGGGTTTATCCACCAGGTAGATCGGCAGCTTGCGCGGTGAGGGCGGCGGGCGCTGCAGGCCGTAGACTTCCCAGAAGACGGCGTCCATCAGCTCGACGCGCTCGGCGTAGTTCCTCAGGTCCCTTTCGGACCCCATGCTGTAGATGGTGAAGCGCGGGGTCTCGGCTTTCAGCCAAGCTGGCGCGGCCTGAGCGACGCTTGCCAAGGCCAGAGCCACGGTGACGGCCACCAGGCGCACGATGTTGCGCGGCATGAACTTCGGCATGGATGAATCCCTCGACGAGGACGCAAGTTACCGCGCGTTGCCTAGCGTTCAAGTTGCGATAGGCCCGTCTGGCGTGCGGCGCGACGGCCTGCGTCAGTCCACGCAGATCACGGCCGTCGCCCTGCCGTTCTCCACCTTGGCGTAGCAGCCGAACTGCCGGTCGGTCTTCTGGCACTGGCCGGTGACGGCGCCCTGCGGCTCCAGATTGCCTTCCAGGATGCACGCGCCCTGGCACTGGCTCTTGTCGGCGCAGGCCTTGCCGGCGTCGGCATAGGGCGTGACGCAGGTTGGGATCTGCGCCCTGCCGACGGGCTGGATCGTACCGCCCTTGGCCGCGCAGGCGGAGGCCTGGCTCGCCGCCGTCGGCGCCGCCGGCTGGGCGGTCGGCGCGCAGCCGACGAGCACCAGGGCGGCGAGGGCGGTCAGGGCCAGAATACGCATACTGTCGAGCTTCGATCAGGCCTTGGGGGCGTTCATGTAGCCCGGCAGCCAGGATTCGTGCGCCGCGCGCAGCGTGTCCAGCGGAATGCTGAAAAGATCCGTCGAAGCGAAAGCGTTCCCACCGGCGACGCCCGCGACCATGGCGTGGACGCCGGCCTCCTTGGCCGCGTCCAGCACCGCGTCGGGATCGGGCGTGGCGATCAGGTAGCGAGCCTGGTCCTCGCCGAACAGGTACGGGTGGGCGTGGGCGTCGCTGGTGGCGTTCAGGGTGATCCCGACCTTGCTGGCCAGGGCCACGTCGGCCGCGGCGACCAGCAGGCCGCCGTCCGACAGGTCGTGGACGCCGGCCACCAGGCCCGAGGCGATCAGGCCGCGCACGAAGTCGCCGTTCTTGCGCTCGACAGCCAGGTCGACCGGCGGCGGGGCGCCGTCCTCGCGGCCCAGGATTTCGCGCAGATAGATCGAGGCGCCGAGTTCGCCGTGCGTCTCGCCGATCAACACGAGCGCATCCCCCTCGGCCACAGACCCAAAGCCCGTGCGGAGGTCGTAATCCTCGAGCAGGCCCACGGCGCCGACGGTCGGGGTCGGCGGAATGGCGACGCCGTTGGTCTCGTTGTAGAGGCTGACGTTGCCCGACACGACCGGGAAGTCCAGCGCGCGGCAGGCCTCGGCCATGCCGTCGGTGGCGCGGACGATCTGGCCCATGGTCTCGGGCTTTTCGGGGCTGCCGAAGTTGAGGTTGTCGGTGATGGCGATCGGCAGGGCGCCGGCGGCCGTCAGGTTGCGCCAGGCCTCGGCGACCGCCTGCTTGCCGCCCTCGTACGGGTCGGCCTGGACGTAGCGCGGCGTGCAGTCGCTGGTGACGGCGATGGCCTTGCCCGTGCCGTGGATGCGCACGATGCCGGCGTCGCAGCCGGTGGCGCTGTCTTCCAGCGTGTCGGCCATCACGTGGCGGTCGTACTGCTCCCACAGCCAGCGCTTGGAGGCCATGTCGGGGCAACCGATGACCTTCAGCACCGCCTGGGTCCAGTCGGTGGGGGCGGGGACCTGGCCCGGGTCGAGGCGCGGATCAAGCTTGGGCTGGACCCACGGGCGGTCGTAGAGCGGCGCGTCGTCGAACAGCGGGGCCAGCGGCACGTCGCAGACCGTCTCGCCGTGATGCTTCAAAACGAGGCGGCCGGTGTCGGTGGTGTGGCCGATGACGGCGGCGTCCAGGCCCCACTTCTCGAAGATGGCGTGGCCGTCCTGTTCGCGGCCGGGCTTCAGGACCGCCAGCATGCGCTCCTGGCTTTCCGACAGCATCATCTCATAGGCGCTCATGCCCTCTTCGCGCTGAGGGACCATGTCCATGTTCAGCTCGATGCCGACGCCGCCCTTGCCGGCCATCTCGACCGACGACGAGGTCAGGCCCGCCGCGCCCATGTCCTGGATGGCGGCGACCGCGCCGGTGGCCATCAGCTCCAGCGTGGCCTCGATCAGCAGCTTCTCGGCGAAGGGGTCGCCGACCTGGACGGTGGGACGCTTCTCTTCCGAGTCCTCGGTGAACTCGGTCGAGGACATGGTCGCGCCGTGGATGCCGTCGCGGCCGGTCTTGGAGCCGAAATAGACGACCGCCAGGCCCGGGCCCGGGGCGGCCGAGTAGAAGATGCTGTCGGCCTTGGCCAGGCCCACGCACATGGCGTTGACCAGGATGTTGCCGTTGTAGCCCTTGTGGAAGTTGGTCTCGCCCGCGACCGTGGGCACGCCCACGCAGTTGCCGTAGCCGGCGATGCCGGCGACCACGCCGTCCACCAGGCGCTTGGTCTTTGGGTGGTCGGGCTCGCCGAAGCGCAGGGCGTTCAGCAGGGCGATCGGCCGCGCGCCCATCGTGAAGACGTCCCGCATGATGCCGCCCACGCCCGTCGCCGCGCCCTGATAGGGCTCGATGTACGAGGGGTGGTTGTGGCTCTCCATCTTGAAGATGATCGCGTCGCCGTCGCCGATGTCGATGACGCCCGCGTTCTCGCCCGGACCGCAGATCACGCGCGGACCGCTGATCGGGAACTTCTTCAGCTGGTTCTTCGAGGACTTGTACGAGCAGTGCTCGGACCACATGACCGAGAACACGCCCAACTCGACGAGATTGGGCTCGCGGCCCAGGCGCTTCAGAACGACGTCGTACTCGGCGGGTTTCAGGCCGAACTCGGCGGCCAATTCGGCCATGGGCTTTTGGGGCGTGCTCATGGGCGCGCCTTCTAACCCGGTCCCCGGGATTCCGCCACACTCCAGCGGACTTCTTCGTCGAGAGGCGAGGGCGATCGTCGCGACCGCGCGCGCTCATCACCATCAAAGTCGAGTGAATCCATGAGCTTGAGTGGAATTAAGGCGGCTTGACCGGAGGAACGTCAGGACTCCGCGCCCGTTTTCTTTCCGTGCGTCACGAGCGCGCTGTGAACCGAAGGAGAAGCCCTATGGCCGAACAAGACCGTAATCCGCAGCAGCAGCAAAACGACCAGCAACGCCAAGCGCCTGGCCAGCAACAGCAACAAGGCGGCCAAACCCAAAACCCGCAAAACCCGCAACAGCGCGAGCAAGGCGGCCAAGCGGGTCAGGCTGGGCAGGGCGGCGGCCAAGGCAATCCCGGCCGCGTCTGATCGACGAGACTCTCCGTAGAGGAAGGGCCGGCGGATCACCGCCGGCCCTTCTTGCGTCTACTTGGCGTCGACGACCGGCAGCTCGATGAAGCTGGCCGTGTCGCCCGCGTGGAACACCCGCTGCGTCGCCTTCACATAGTCGGACGGCTTGGCGAAGAAGATGTTCGGCACGAAGGTCTGCGGGTTGCGGTCATAGAGCGGGAACCAGCTGGACTGGACCTGCACCATGATCCGGTGGCCCGGCTTGAAGGTGTAATTCGCGGTCGGCAGGATGAACTGATACTTCAGCGCCTTGTTGGGCGTCAGGGCCTTGGGCTGGCTGAAGCTCTCGCGATAGCGGCCCCGGAAGATGGTCATGCCGACCGGCAGCTGATAGCCGCCCAGTTCGGGCTGGCTGGGGACCTCGTCCGGATAGACGTCGATCAGCTTGATCACCCAGTCGCTGTCGGTGCCGCTGGTCGAGGCGAACAGGTTCACCTTCGGCACGCCGGCGATCTTCAGCGGTTCCTTCAACGGCTCGGTTACATAGGTCACGACATCGGTGCGGCTCTCGGCGTGGCGCTGGTCGCTAACCAGCCAGGCCTTCCAGCGGTCGCCATCGGCGAATTGCACGGGGCGCTGCACGTAGGGAACGGGCTTGGCCGGATCGGAGACATACTCGTCATAGGCCGCCGCGCCCTTGGCCGGTGCCGGCGCCGAGAAGGACAGGGCCCCCTTGGCGTCGAGGTAGAGCGCCTTGCCCGGCTTGCCCTCGCCGCCGCCCTGGGGCCAGCTGGCGTACCGGTTCCACTTGTTCTGGCCCGGATCATAGATCAGCACGGGCGGGGTGTCGGCCTTGGCGCCGTCCTTCAGGTGCTGGTCGAAGAAGGGCTTGAGCACGTCGCGGCGGAACTGCAGCGCGGTGTCTCCGTCCCACTTGAACGGGCCCAGGTTATAGCCGTCGTAGTTGACCTGGCTGTGCCGCCAAGGGCCCAGCACCAGGTAGTTCATGTCGTTGTTCTTGTCCTTGGACTCCAGCGCCGGATACGAGCGCACCGCGCCCCAGATGTCCTCCTGGTCCCACAGGCCCTGGATCCACATGGTCGGCACCTTCAGCGGCGTCTTCTCCATGGTCTTGTCCAGCGCCTGCTCGCTCCAGAAGCTGTCATAGGCGGTGTGTTCGGCCAGCTTCTTCCACCAGGCCAGCTGGTCCAGGCCGTGGTTCTTGGCGTAGTCGCCGGCCGAGCCCTCGCGCAGGAAGTTCGTATAGTCGTCATAGCCCTGGCGCTGGACGCCTTCGCCGGCGCCGCGCACGCTGGTCTGGCGGGCGAAGTAGTCGAAGTTGATCTGGCGGAAGGCGCCGTACTGGAACCAGTCGTCGCCCATCCAGCCGTCGATCATCGGGCTCATCGGCGCGGCGGCCTTCAGCGCCGGGTGCGGATTGACCAGGGCCATCACGACCGTGAAGCCCTCGTACGAGCTGCCCAGCATGCCGACCTTGCCGTTGGTCTCGGGCACGTTCTTCACCAGCCAGTCGATGGTGTCGTAGGCGTCGGTGGAGTGGTCGACCTCGGAGCTGTTCAGCGGCCCCTTCAGCGGCCGCGTCATCACGTAGTCGCCTTCCGAGCCGTACTTGCCCCGGATGTCCTGGAAGACGCGGATGTAGCCGCCGTCGGCCACGAACGGCTCGTCGCCCTGGGGCATGGCCGCGACCATGCGCGGGCTGTCGGCGCGGGCGGCGCGCTTGGCGGCGTTGTAGGGGGTGCGGGTCAGCAGGATGGGCAGGTTCTTGCCGCCCTTGGGGACCACGATGACCGTGTAGAGCTTGGTCCCGTCGCGCATGGGCGCCATCACGACGCGCTTGTCGTAGTCGTAATTGACCTTGGTCTGGACGTACTTGCCGTCGATGTCCGGCGTCATCGCCGTGATCTGGGCGTGCGCCGTGGCGGCGAACACGGAAAGCGCCGCGGCGGCGAGTAAGCCGGCGCGCAAGGCGGAAACGAAACGCATGAATGGCCCTCCTACAGAGGGCGGCACCTTAGGACTGGGAATTCGCGGCTGCTACACCGTAACAGCGCCGGTTAGCCCATTTTTATCCGAGAACGGAGCGGGATCAGGCGCTCTGGAAGATGCTGCGGAACAGGATCGCGCCGTCTTCCGAACCCAGGTCGGCGTCAAAGGCGCGGTCGGGGTGGGGCATGAGGCCCAGGACGTTGCCCTTGTCGTTGATGATGCCGGCGATGTCGCGGGCCGAGCCGTTGGGGTTTTCCTTGTAGCGGAACACCACCTGGCCTTCGCCCTCGAGACGGTCCAGCGTCTCTTCATCGGCGAAGTAGTTGCCTTCGCCGTTACCGACCGTCATGACCGCCTGCCGTTGCTCGCCGTAGCCGGCGGTGAAGCGGGTCTGGCCGTTGACGATGTCGAGCTCGACGGGCTTGCAGACGTATTTGAGGCCGGCGTTGCGCAGCAGGGCGCCGGGCAGCAGGCCGACCTCGGTCAGCACCTGGAAGCCGTTGCAGATGCCCACGACCGCCACGCCCTTGTCGGCGGCGGAGACGACTTCCTTCATCACGGGGCTCAAGGCCGCCATGGCGCCGCAGCGCAGGTAGTCGCCGTAGGAGAAGCCGCCGGGCAGAACGATCAGGTCCAGGTCGTCCGGCAGGGCCGTCTCCTGGTGCCAGACCATTTCGACGCGCGCCCCTGCGGAGCGCTCGATGGCGACCTTGCAGTCACGATCGCAGTTCGAACCCGGAAAAACGATGACGGCGGCTTTCATGGCGCGGGCCTGTATCACCGTTCGGACGGAATGTCAGTCACGTCGGACCGATATTACGCGCACTGATCCAATTCCGGCTCCACCGCCTCGCCGGTGGGTGGCGGGAAGGGGGACTTGAAGGTGAAGGCGGCCGGTGTCGGACCGTGAGCCTCCAGGTGCGCGAGCTTCTCCAGCGCCTCCTCGACCGTGGGCGTGTGGCCGGCCGGAACCCACCATAGCGCCATGTAAAGGTCCATGTGCTCGAACCATTCTCGGCGGCGGCGCATGATCTCGACATGGCCGCTGCGATAGACGTAGGCGCCCAGGGACGGGATGTCCTCCCAGACCGACAGGTTGGGGATGAACAGCGGGTCGCCGCCGATCGCCAGGTCCGTGGCGTTGTTGCCGTCGCCCTTCAGACGCCAGACGAAGCCTGGCGAGCCCTCGGCCAGGGCGTTGATGCGGTCGAGGTTGTCGGCGAAGTCCTTGATCATCGGGTGATCGATCGGGGCCTTCAGGCGACCGACATTGACCTCCGCCAGGTGGAACTTCGCGCTCATCGAGGGTCTCCCTTTCGCTCGGGAGCGAACATCGTGTGGCGAAGCTTCGAGCGGAAGGGGGCGGACGCGCTTTTCTACAGTTCGATCATGTCGAAGTCGGACTTCGGCGTGCCGCACATCGGGCAGATCCAGCCGGCGGGGATGTCGGCCCAGCGCGTGCCGGGCGCGAGGCCCTCGGCGGGATCGCCCTGTTCCTCGTCATAGATGTAGCCGCAGGTGCGGCACTGCCAGACCTTGAAGGGTTCCGCGCTCATCGCTCGCCTCAGTGCATCTTGAAGCGGATCGGCACGGCCTTGGGGCCGCAGACGAAGTTGGCGGTCATGCGGGTGGGCGCGCCGTCCAGCTCGACGCTGTCGAGGCGGGGCAGCAGCTCCTCCCACAGCACCCGCATCTCCATCCGCGCCAGGTGCTGGCCGAGGCAAATGTGCGCGCCGTAGCCGAAGGCGACGTGCTTGTTGGGCGTACGGTCGACCTTGAAGCTGAACGGGTCCTCGAACACCGTCTCGTCGCGGTTGCCGGACGGGTAGGACAGGAACAGCCAGTCGCCCTTGGCGATCTTCTTGCCCGCCAGTTCGGCGTCGGCGGTGGCGGTGCGCATGAAGTGCTTCACGGGCGTGACCCAGCGGATCGACTCCTCGATCAGGCCCGAGATCAGCGACGGGTCGGCCTTGACCTTGGCGAACTGTTCGGGGTTCTCGGCCAGGGCCCACAGCGCGCCGGCGGTGGTCGAGGAGGTGGTGTCGTGGCCGGCCGTGGCGGCGATGATGTAGTAGCTCATCGCCTCCAGATGGCCCATCGGCTCGCCGTTGATCTTGCCGTTGGCGATGATGCTGGCCAGGTCGTCGCGTGGCTTGGCGCGGCGATCCTCGGTCATGGCGTTGAAGTACATCATGAAGTCCATGACCACGGACTGGATGCTGTCGACGCCTTCGCCGGCGTCGGTGATCGTTTTGCCGCTGCGGTTCAGGTCCGGGTCGGCGTTGCCGAACAGTTCCTGGGTCAGCTTCAGCATGCGGGGCTCGTCGCTCTCGGGGACGCCCAGCACCTCCATGATCACGTGCAGCGGATAGAGGAAGGCGACGT
Organism: Caulobacter sp. CCH9-E1; assembly: GCF_001556515.1. Lineage (GTDB taxonomy): Bacteria > Pseudomonadota > Alphaproteobacteria > Caulobacterales > Caulobacteraceae > Caulobacter. The sequence continues at coordinate 68,380 of NZ_LSJA01000109.1, forward strand.
CCCGGGCGAAGTCGCAGCGGTCGCCGTGCTCGGCCATCCGGTCGACGAAGCCGCGGGCGATCTCGCGGATCCGGGCCTCCAGCGCCCGCAGGTTCTGCGGTAGCAGCGAGCCTTGGGTGACCTTGCGATAGGCGAAGTGGTCGGGGTTATCCATCTGCACCAGCGAGCGGACCAGGTGAGGGGACCCGCCCATCATCTCGCGCACCTTGCGGTCGGCCTCGATCGTGGTCAGCACGGTGGCGCGATCACCGTTGTGGAACAGCTCGTTCTGGCGCTCGACCTCCAGGATGTCGGCGTGACGCGTGACGACCCAGAACGGATCGAAGCCCTCGGGCTGGGCGACGTCCAGCGGCGCCTCCTTGCGCAGCCAGGCGAAGGCCTGGTCGACGCGGTCGCCGTCGGCATAGGCGGTGGGATCGACAATGTCCTTGGCGATGTCGGCGGGAATCGTCATGCAGGCCTCCTGGTTCTCCCGAGGATGGCTCTCCGGCCATCTCAATTATTTGCTTGTTGTCCAACAAATAACTAAGTTCTGCAAGATGACGTCGTCCCTTAAGGTTCCCGAGCGCCGCACCCAGTCCGATCGCCGCCAGCAATCGGAGGCCGAGCTGCTGCGCGCCGCCGCCGAGCTGATCGCCGAGCAGGGCGTGGCGGCGGCCACCTTCGAGAACATCGGGCTGCGGGCCGGTTACAGTCGGGGACTGGTCACCCAGCGGTTCGGCTCCAAGCAGGGGCTGATTGAGGCGTTGATCGCCCGGCTGCAGGCGAGGCTGGAGGCGCTGATGGACGATCGCCGCCTCGACCAGATCAACGGGCTGGAGGCGGTGCTGGGCTTCGTCGACGCCTTCCTGACGAACCTGTCGCGGGACGGCGAGATGCGGGCCTATTTCGTGCTGCTGGCCGGCGCGGTGGCCGACGTGTCGGAGCTGCGGGCGCCCTTCGCCCTGGCGCACAAGGGCGCCGAAGAGCGGCTGGAGGCGATGGTCCTGCGGGGCCAGGCCGAAGGCGTGATCCGCGACGGCCTCGACGCCGATGCGGCGGCGCTGATGGTGGGGTCATTGCTGCTGGGGCTGTCGACCCAGCTGCTGATCGATCCCGGAATGGACCTGGAGCCCATCCGGGAGACCAGCCTGGCGATGCTGCGGAGCAGCTTCGCCGTTTAAGCCACCTCGACGCGGTAGCTTTCGATCACGGTGTTGGCCAGCAGCTTCTCGCACATGGCCTTGACCTCGGCCTTGGCCTTCTCGGCGTCGGTCTCGGGCAGGTCGAACTCGATCACGCGGCCGACGCGGGCGTCCTTGACCGAGGGCCAGCCCAGGCCATGCAGGGCGTTCTCGACGGCCTTGCCCTGGACGTCGAGCACGCCGGGCTTCAGGAACACGTGGACGGTGGCTTTCACTCTAAATCTCCTCACCCGTGTAACGGGGGAGGGGGACCGCGAAGCGGTGGAGGGGGTGTCGCCCGGCCATCCGCCGCATCGGGCTTTGCGCCCCCTCCGTCACGCGGCCGCGCCGCGCGCCACCTCCCCCGCCAGCGGGGGAGGAGAACCCAAACCTAGTGCATGCCGCCTTGGATGACGGTCGGCATTTCCTTCATGATCCCCAGGCGGCGGGCCACCTCGGTATAGCTCTCGATGACGTTGCCGAGGTCGCGGCGGAAGCGGTCCTTGTCCAGCTTCTCGTTGGTCGCGGCGTCCCACAGGCGGCAGCTGTCGGGGCTGATCTCGTCGGCCAGGATGATGCGCGAGAAGTCGCCTTCGTAGACGCGGCCGAACTCGATCTTGAAGTCCACCAGCGTGATGCCGACGCCGCTGAACAGGCCCGACAGGTAGTCGTTGACGCGCAGGGCCATGGCCATCATGTCGTCGATCTCCTGGGTCGCGGCCCAGTTGAACGCGGTGATGTGCTCCTCGGAGACCATCGGATCGCCGAGCTTGTCATCCTTGTAGTAGAACTCGATGATCGAGCGGGGCAGGGGCTGACCCTCGGTCAGGCCCAGGCGCGTGGCGATCGAGCCGGCGGCGATGTTGCGGACCACGACCTCGAGCGGGACGATCTCGACTTCCTTGATCAGCTGCTCGCGCAGGTTCAGGCGGCGGATGAAGTGGTTCTGGACGCCGATCGAGTTCAGGCGAGTCATGATGTACTCGCTGATCCGGTTGTTGATGACGCCCTTGCCCTCCAGGACCGCCTTCTTCTGCGCGTTGAACGCGGTGGCGTCGTCCTTGAAGTACTGGATCAGGGTGCCGGGCTCGGGGCCCTCGTACAGGATCTTGGCCTTGCCTTCGTAAATCTTCTTGCGACGGGTCGTCATGGCTCTCGTCGAGGCCCTTTTTGGAAGCGCGCGCCGCCCTTGCCCGAAAACTTTCCGGAGACCGGAAAAACTTCCCGAGAAACGAAAAGCGCGCGCGGCGGATAGCTGCGCGCGGCTTTCGACTCAAGGCCGCTCACTAAAAAATGTCCGGCGGAACCTACCCGAATGAGCGCGCGCGCGCAAATAAACGCGGGCGGTTTGGTTTATGCTAGGACCATAAACGCCGCCTCGGGACGATCCCGAGATTGCGGATGGAAGCGGCACGATATATGCAGCCGCCCTAGGAGCATGATAGCCGAAAGTGGACGCCGGTTTTGGCGACCATCATGCTCAAAATGTTTAGAATTAGAGCTTGCGTGGCCAGATCGATGAATCTGGCCACGCAAGCGGGCGACTTTGGGGCCTTCATGACCACCTTCGACGAACGCGAGCAGGGTTTCGAACGTAAGTTCGCGCTGGACCAGGAACTGGAATTCAAGGCGGCCGCGCGCCGCAACCGCCTTCTGGGCGAGTGGGCGGCTGGCCTGATGGGCCTGGCGACCGCCGAGGAATATGCGCGCGCCGTGGTCAAGTCCGACTTCGAACAGCCGGGCGACGACGACGTTTTCCGCAAGGTTTTCGAAGACTTGAAGGGCTCGGGCGTCTCGATCGGCGAAGGCGAGGTCCGCATGAAGATGGCCGAGCTGCTGGCTCAGGCCCGCGAGCAGATCAAGTCCGGCGAATAAGCGCTGGCGATATCGCCGGATGAATGGGGCCGCTCTTCGGAGCGGCCTTTTTCGTGCGCGATCGGCGACGGCGCGGCGTTCGATTTATTCTAAAGACACCTAGGGTGGAGTTGGCCTGGCCCGCTTTCCGGAAGGCCTTGCCACGTCCGGAGTTGGTTAACGGCCATAAGGCGAGCTTCGGATCGTTATGCAAGCATAGGCTGTTAGAAATTCAAATTTTCGCTCAGGTTTTATCTGGCGTCTCCGGCGCGAAAGCTCAATGTGCCGCCCGGCGATCCCCACGGGTCGCCTAAAAGCAGGGAGAACGTCCAATGACTTCTGACGTCGGTACGCTTCACACCCAAAAGACCGCCAGCGATGTGCTGGGTCTGTATTTCGTCAAGGCGGTGGTCGGAAACGCCGGCACGCCGGGCGCCCCGCTGGTCAATCTGGCGCTGTCGGTCCAGGCGGCCTCGGGCCACGTGGCGGGCATCGCCGAGATCACCCAGGCCATTCAGGGCGGCAACCACCGGTTCCCCGTGACCGGCCAGATCTATCAGACCGGGTTTGGTCCCAATCACCAGCTGGTCTCGCTGCAGGGCCAATTCGTCTACAGCGTGCCGCCGCCGGCGATCGGCTCCTTCCTCGCCAACTTCACCGCGGCCCTTTCGGTGGATCAGCAGTGGAACGGCTCGGGCGGCTTCAACTATGTGACGACCCACGTCGAAAACGTACCGGTCAAGAACATCGCCTAATCCTCCCAGGCGCTTGGCCCGCGTCGCTAGAACCGGTGGCGCGGGCTTTTTCGTCTAGGGGGCGCTGTTCGATCGCGCGAAAGGCGCCAACCGCCGCCAGACCTTGGCCTTGTCCTCGAAGGTCCGCGCCGCGTGCGCTGGACTGGAGGAGGGCAGGGCGATGGCCGGAACACGGTCGCCGAGCAGCTTCCCGCCCAGCTTGGCGGCCGTCCCGCCGTTGAACGCCACGACGCGCAGGTTCGGCAAGGTCTCGATCAAGGCCAGCAGGTCGTTCGCCGCCGGATCGCGGATGGCGGAGTCCAGGCTGCCAGGCCGCTCGGCCTCGGCGATCACGTCCCACAGGCCCACGCCATGGGAGAGCAGGGCCAAGAGGCGCTCGTCGTAGCTAAGCGCGACGAGCGGGATGTCGAGCACCTGCTCCATCAGTCGCCAGAAAGCGTTCCTCGGATTGCCGTAGTATTGCCGCGCGGCCAGCGACGCCTCGCCAGGAAGGCTGCCCAGGATCAGGACGCGCGTGGCCGCGTCGACAACCGGGGAAAACCCCCGCTTAACCGCCGACATGGGGCGGGTCGTTCCGCAGCCAGCCGGTGACCATCAGGCGCGGCGCGCCAGCGTAGGGCGCGACGGGCGCGACCGAGTGAACGCGCGGCACGCGGAACAGGGTCAGGGTGTTCCAGGCCGGCGCATAACCGCGCTCGACATCGCCCTTAGCGTCGTGGAACAGGAGCTGGCCGCCCCAGTCCGGCCGCCAGCGCCGGGTCAGGCCCAGGGTGTAGGCCGCCAGACGCTCGCCCACGCCGGTGTCGTCGTGCAGCGTCAGGAAGTCGCCGGGGCGGTAGCAGGTCGCCTGGCCGTCGATCTTGGTGACGGTCGTCTCGCCCGTCACCGCCGCGCAGAAGCCGATGAAGGCCTCGCTATTGAGGAACTCTGTCACGGCGTGGATCGGATGCCCCGGATCGCGACCGGCCAGATAGGCGTCGATCATCGGATAGCCGAGATAGACATAGGCGAAGCCCTCGCGAGCCCGGGTCGTGGCGGCGTGCAGCCGCTGGACCACCGCCTCGCCGCCCAGGGCCTGGCGACGCGCCCGGTCCAGGACCTCGGCCTCGCCTCGCTCGTCCGAGCAGATGACATCCCAGTCGATCGTCTGCTCGAGGATGCCGGCCAGGCGATCGACCACGGCCGGTTCGAACACGTCGGGGATGCGCGCCACGCCCTCGCGGGCGTAGGCCGCCGCGAACGCGGCCGGATCAAGCGCCGGGTTCAGGCGCAGGATCGGCGCGTCGCTCAAGACCCTAGGCCTGCTCGCCGAAGACGCGCTTGAAGATCACGTCGACGTTCTTTGTGTGGTAGCCGAGGTCGAATAGTTCCTCGAGCTCTGCGGCCGTCAGGGCCTTGGAGACCACCGGGTCGGCCTTCAGGAAGTCGAGGAACCGGCCTTCGCCGCGCCAGACCTTCATGGCGTTGCCCTGGACGGCCGCGTAGGCGTCCTCGCGGCTGACGTCCTTGTGGGTCAGGGCCAGCATGACCCGTTGCGAGAAGACCAGGCCGCCCAGCTTGTCCAGGTTCTTGGCCATGTTGTCGGGATAGATGTTGAAGCGCTCGATGACGCCGGCCAGGCGGCGCAGGGCGAAGTCGAGATGGATGGTGGCGTCGGGGCCGATGCCGCGCTCGACCGACGAGTGGCTGATGTCGCGCTCGTGCCAGAGGGCGACGTTCTCCATCGCCGGAACCACGGCCGAACGGACCAGGCGGGCCAGGCCCGTCAGGTTCTCGGTCAGGATCGGGTTGCGCTTGTGCGGCATGGCCGAGCTGCCCTTCTGGCCCGGATCGAAGGGCTCCTCGGCTTCCAGGACCTCGGTGCGCTGCAGGTGGCGGATCTCGGTGGCCAGGCGCTCGACCGACGAGGCGACGACGCCCAGGGCCGCGAAATAGGCCGCGTGGCGGTCGCGCGGGATCACCTGGGTCGAGACCGGCTCGACGGCCAGGCCCATCTTGTCGGCCACGTGTTGTTCGACCCGCGGATCGACATTGGCGAAGGTGCCGACGGCGCCCGAGATCGCGCAGGTGGCGATCTCGAACTTGGCCATGGCCAGGCGCTCCTTGGCGCGCTGGAACTCGGCGTAATAACCGGCCAGCTTCAGGCCGAAGGTGATCGGTTCGGCATGGATGCCGTGGCTGCGGCCGACGCAGACGGTCATCTTGTGCTCGAGGGCGCGGCGCTTCAGCGCGGCCAGAACCAGGTCGACATCTTCCAGCAGCAGGTCCGTGGCGCGCGACAGCTGCACGGCGAAGCAGGTGTCCAGCACGTCGGAGCTGGTCATGCCCTGGTGCAGGAAGCGGGCTTCCGGACCGACGATTTCCGACACGTGGGTCAGGAAGGCGATGACGTCGTGCTTGGTGACGCGTTCGATCTCGTCGATGCGATCGCTGTCCCAGACCGCGTCGCGGCCCTTTTCCCAGATCGTCTCGGCGGCGATCTTGGGAATGACCCCAAGTTCGGCCATGGCGTCGGCGGCGTGGGCCTCGATCTCGAACCAGATCTTGTACTTGGTCTGGCTGGACCAGATGGCGGCGGCTTCGGGGCGGGCGTAGCGGCTGATCATGGGCGGGCGTTTCGGCCGGGCGGGCCGTCAAGTCAAGGGAAGAGGGTTATTACTTAGCGCGGAATAGATCCTCCCCCGCATCGCGGGGGAGGTGGCCCAGGGGGCCGGAGGGGGCGAGCGCGGCCGATGTCCAGCTAGCCCCCTCAGCCGCTCCGCGGCAGCTCCCCCGCAACGCGGGGGAGCATCTTCGGCCTTAGGCCCCCGCCCGCTCCTTCATGTGCTTGACCAGCCCGATCGCCGCCAGGGCGTAGTGAATGCCGGCCCAGGCGTAGAAGCACAGCGAGACGATGATGCCTTGCTGGGTCGAGCGGGCCATGGCGCCGGCGCAAGCCTTGGCGAGTTCGGGCGCGGAGCCCTTTGGCGCCAGGCCGCCAGGACAGCTGGCCGTGAAGTTCTGGGCGCCTGCCTCGCCGAACGAGCCGACCAGGGCGCGCAGGGCGCCGGTCGAGTCCGGGTTGTTGAAGTTGAACTGGGCCAGGTGGTCGATCAGCCAGCCGGTGAAGACAGGGCCGCCGCCCAGGGCGATCAGGTTGAGGAAGAAGAAGAGCAACGCCGTGGCCGTGGCCCGTCGGCGCGGCTCGACCGAGTTCTGCACCACGCCGAAGGTCGGGGCGAGATAGGTGTAGTGGAAGATGCCCGGGATCAGCAGGATCAGGGCGGTGGCCTGCCAGCTGGTCTGCAGGTAGGCCAGGATGTAGATCGGCGTGCAGATCAGGAGGCCGATGGCCGGCGTCAGGGCGTACCACTTGGCGCTTTTCTTGCCGGCCCAGTCGGACAGGAAGCCGCCCACCAGCGTGCCGACCCCGGCCGAAAAGCCGCCGATCAGGCCGACGATCAGGCCCACCTGCGCCAGGCCCAGTTCATAGGTCCGCACGAAGTATGGCGGCACGAACGCGCCTGAGCCATAGGACCCGAACGAAGCGATGGTGACGCCCAGCACCATGTGCAGAACGGGCCATTTGCCAAACAGGATCTTGGTCACCGCCCAGAGCTCGGAGAACTCCTGGCTCAGCGAGAAGCGCGGCTTGGCGGCGGGCTCGACGACCAGATCCTCGGCCTCGATCGGTCGCTCGACGATCTCGGAATGGCCGCGCGGCGGCTCCTTGACCACCAGCTTGACGATCAGGGCCAGGAGGACGCCCGGCAGACCGACGATGACGAAGGCCACGCGCCAGCTGAACTCCTGAGCCAGCCAGCCGCCGGCCACCGCGCCGAACATGGTGCCGAGCGGGATGCCGAACGAGTAGATCGACAGGGCCGAGGCGCGCTTCTTGGGCTCGAAATAGTCGCTGATCAGCGAGTGGCTGGGCGGCGAGCAGCCGGCCTCGCCGACCCCAACGCCGAAACGGAAGAGGGCCAGCTGGGCGAAGCTCGTGGCGGCGCCGCAGAGCGCGGTGAAGCCGGACCAGATCACCAAGGATACCGAAATGATGGTGACGCGGTTATAGCGCTCGGCCAGCCGCGCGATCGGGATGCCCAGGATCGTGTACAGCAGCGCGAAGTAGAGCCCGCCCAGAAGGCCCAGCTGGGTGTCGGTCAGCTTGAGGTCGACCTTGATGGCCTGACCGATGGTGGCGATGATCGTCCGGTCGATGAAGTTGAAGGTGTAGGTCGCCAGCAGCAGACCCAGCACCGCGGCCTTGTACCCATTCGAATAAAGCGGCCGATCGCCGCCGGACGCACGCGCGTCGGCCATCCTGACTCTCTCCCTTCAAACATTTGTTCTAATTCTTGAAGGGACTGTGGCGGAGCGGAAGGCAAAGCGCCAGGGGCTAAATTTCAAGGCCCCTGGCGCGCCTGGATTTACGAGACCATGTCGCCCGCGATCGTGTGGCGGGCGCGCCAGAACAGCGCGAACGACACCACGCCCATCAGGGCCGAGACAATCAGCGCCCAGCGGACGCCTTCGGCCGATCCCATGCCGATCGGGCCGGCGAAGAAGTCGCTCAGCAGGCCCACGCCCAGCGGCCCAAGGCCCAGGCCGATCAGGTTTATGATGAACAGCAGGACCGCTGCGGCCGTGGCGCGCATGGCCGGATCGACGATGCTCTGGGTCGTGGCGTAGACGGGGCCGTACCACAGGGCGCTGAGCAGATAGTACGGGACCAGCAGAACCAGGGCCGGAACGGCGCCGGGCAGGTTGATCGCGGCGATATAGGCCGGCACAGCCACCAGCGAGGCGACGGCCGGCGCGGCCACATAGGCGCGGATGTCCCTGGCGCCGTAGCGGTCGGCGATCACGCCGCCCAGCCAGGCGCCGGCCACGCCGGCCGTACCCCCGATCAGGCCCAGGGACAGCCCGAGAAAGCCGGCGGACTTGAGACCGAACCCGGCCGCCAAGCTCGCCAACTCCGCCGTGTGGTTGCGGAAGAAGAACGACGCGGTGAACGGCGCCTGGCCATAGCCGATGAACGCCTTGATCGCCGCGGCCAGGGCGACGAGCCAGAAGGTCTTCTTGGCCATCAGCACCGCGAGCGCCGCGCCAAAGCCGATAGGTTGGGAAGCGCGGGCGGCCAGATCGGCGGCCAGTTGCTTGCGCGGCTCGACCAGGGTGAGGGCGGCGATCACGGCGAACACGACGCCAGGCGCGCCGGCCACCATGAAGGCGACGCGCCAGCCATAAGCGTCCGCCACCAGTCCGCCCATCGCCATGCCGACCAAGGTGCCCAGCGGCGTGCCGATCGAGTAGAAGGCGATGGCGCTGGCTCGCTTCTCCTTCGGCACATAATCGGTGATCAGCGAATGGGCGGGCGGAGTGCAGCCGGCCTCGCCGACGCCGACGCCGATGCGGGCCAGGATCAGGTGCCAGAAGTTCTGAGCGAAGCCGCACAGCACGGTGAAGGCGCTCCACGCGGCGACCGAGGCCGAGATGATCAGCGGCCGGTTCTTGCGCTCGGCCAGCCGCGCGATCGGAATGCCCAGCACCGTGTAGAAGATCGCAAAGGCCAGGCCCGTCATCATGCCCAGCTGCCAGTCGGCCAGGCCAAGCTCCTGCTTGATCGGCTCGGCCAGGATGTTCACCACCTGCCGGTCGAGAAAGTTCAGGGTGTAGATGATCAGCAGCACCCAGAGGGCGTAGCGTCGATAGGCGGTCGAGACCGGAGCGATCAGCGGCGAGCCGGCGGGCGCGATCGGGCCGTCCTTGGCCATGGCGTCTCTTCCTCGAACGTCTGTTCTAATCGTTGAGGCGACCATAGACGCAGGCTAAGCCCAAGGGCCAGCCGGCATTTTCGTCAGCGGAGGAAAGCCCATGGAACTCGTGATCGGCACCAAGCGGTGGTCAAGCTGGTCGCTGCGGCCGTGGCTGGCGCTCAAGCGCACCGGCCAGTCGTTCAAGGAGATCGAGATCGAGCTGCGACGCGGCGAGGCGACGACCGCCGATATCGCCGCCTATTCGCCCAGCAAGCTGGCCCCGGCGCTGAGGGACGGCGACCTGGTGGTCTGGGACTCGCTGGCGATCTGCGAATACCTGGCCGAGAAGTTCCCGGAGGCGAACCTCTGGCCGCGCGACCCGGCTTTACGGGCGCTGGGACGCTCGGCGACCGCCGAGATGCATTCGGGGTTCCAGTCCCTGCGCGGCGAGTGCCCGATGGCGCTGGACCAGACGCCGCGCAAGCTGGACATCTCCGAGGCCACCCAGAAGGACGTCCGCAAGATCGTCGAGCGCTGGAGCCAGCTGCTCAAGCGCTCGGGCGGACCGTTCCTGCTGGGCGAATGGTCGATCGCCGACGCCTTCTTCACGCCGGTGGCGACGCGCTTCCGGACGTACGAAATCCACCCGTCCGACTATGGCGACGCCGGCGCGGCCGGGGCCTATGCCGAACGTCTGCTGGAGACGCCCGAGTTCCTGGAGTGGGAGCAGGCGTCCCGCGCAGGCTGAGCGACCTCAGAGCCCTTCCGGGACGCCGTTCTTGACCGGCGGCGCCTTGCAGCGGCCGGCGCGGGCCTGGACCACGTAGAACAGGGCGCGGCCTTGGGCGAAGGCGCTGTGCTCGGCCAGAGGATTGGTCGGCTGGCCGGTCGTCAGGCTCAGGGCCTGCTCGCCGCCGCTTGGCGCGGCCTGGCCCAGCGAGGCCTGATTCCACTTGCTCAGCGCCGGCGCGCAGGCGGCGACCACAGCGTCGGCCACGGCCTCGGCGCTGTCACGCGATCCGGCCAGACTATAGGCCCAGCGGCGCGTGCATTCCTCGACCGGCGTCGCCGGATCGGCGGCGGCCGTCACGCTGGGCGCGGCCTTGAAGTCGGCGCAGATCTTCGGATTGGCCATGCCGTCGTGGTCACGGTCCTCGCAGGCGGCGAGACCCAGGGTGGCGACGGCCAGGACGGCCATCACAGGCTTGAGGTTCGTCATCTGGATTTCCGGTTCGGTTAGCGGGGGCAGATCTGGACGGCGCGTTGGCTGAGGCGCCCGCGCTCGTCGTAGTAGGAGATCGTGGCGTCGCGGCAGACGCCGCCGCTCGACGCGGACGAAACCGGCTGGAACGACCCGTTGCGGACCTCTCCGGTGGCGACCGGGTTGCCCATGTGGTCGTAATAGACCTGACGCACCGGGCGCGGTTCATTGCGCGGGGCGGAGGCCGCGCGCGAGCCGGTCTCGTAATAGACGGTGCGGGTGCGGTGGCAGCCGCTCTTGCCGATCTCACGACCGACCAGCGCGCCGCCGACGCCGCCGACCAGCAGACCGCCGCCGCCTTTGGAGATCGCGTTGCCGACCAGGGCGCCGCCCAGGCCGCCGATCACGGTTCCGGTCGTCTTGCGGCTGCGGCACGAGGCTGCGTCCGCCGGACTGGGCGCCAGGGTGGCGGGAAGGGCGATGGCCCCGACGACCATGCCGATGATGAAGAGACGAGCCATGTCTGTTCTCGCGGTGAAGGTCCCTCGACCGCCACAACGCGGATGACCGCCAGAAGGATGCGCCCAGAGTCGGCTAGACGACTTGGGGCGGCGTCTGCGGGCGCGGCCAATCGTCCCGATTCACGATTAACGACCATTTCACCACGCCTCGCGAGAGGGCCTTAACCAAGCCGCCCCATGCTGTATCGAAGCGGGATTTGCCCAAGCGGCATCGGAGGGGGCGGATGGGCCAGCACGTGGAGACCCTGGTGATCGGCGGCGGGCCC
>NZ_LSJA01000110.1 GCF_001556515.1 Caulobacter sp. CCH9-E1
CGCTTGCCCCCTCAGTCGCTCCGCGACAGCTCCCCCGCATCGCGGGGGAGCATCTATCGCTCACCTCACCTAAACGGCGGCTCGTCGAACGCGCGCAGCTTGCGCGAATGCAGGTTCGGGCCTTCGGCGAGCAAGAGCTTGCAGGCCATGATGCCGATCTGCAGGTGCTGGCTGATCGCCCGCTCGTAGAAGGCGTTGGCCTGGCCGGGCAGCTTGATCTCGCCGTGCAGCGGCTTGTCCGACACGCACAGCAGCGTCCCGTACGGAACCCGGAAGCGGTAGCCCTGGGCCGAGATCGTCGCCGACTCCATGTCGATCGCCACCGCGCGGCTCTGGTTGAAGCGCAGGGCCGAGAGGCTGTGGCGCAGTTCCCAGTTGCGGTCGTCGGTGGTCACGACGGTGCCGGTGCGCAGGCGCTTCTTCAGCTGGTCGCCGCTGTCGCCGCTGATCGCCTTGGCCGCGTCGTAGAGGGCGCGCTGCACCTCGGCGATCGACGGGACCGGGATTTCCGGCGGCAGCACCGCGTCCAGCACGTGGTCGTCGCGCAGATAGGCGTGGGCCAGGACGTAGTCGCCGATGGTCTGGGTGTCGCGCAGGCCGCCGCAGTGGCCGATCATCAGCCAGGCTTGAGGACGAAGAACAGCGAGGTGGTCGCAGATGGTCTTGGCGTTGGACGGACCAACGCCGATGTTGACCAGGGTCACGCCCGAGCCGCCGGGCGCCATCAGGTGGTAGGCCGGCATCTGGTGCTTGCGCCAGGCCGACTCCGCCACCGCCATTTCGGGATTGACCGTATTGGCGGTGATCGTCACCCCGCCCGAGCACGACAGGGCCGTGTAGGGGCTGTCGGGCGCCTTCAGTTGGGCGATGCCCCAGCGGACGAACTCGTCGACATAGCGGTGGTAGTTCGTGAACAGGATGAACTGCTGCACGTCCTCGGCCGGAGCGCCGGTGTAGTGCTTGAGGCGCGCCAGCGAGAAGTCGGTGCGCAGGCCGTCGAACAGCGACAGCGGCCGGGTCTCCTCCAGCGCCGGGCTCCAGACGCCGTCGGCGATCTCGTCGCCGATGAAGGCCAGGTCCGTGGTCGGGAAGAAGCGGGCGATATCCTCGCTGCGCACATCGGCCTGATTCAGGTCGATCGTGGCGTCCAGCACATAGGGATAGGGAATCTCCTGACGCGAGCGGTCGACCTCGATCTCGACATCGAAGTCGTCCATCAGCAGCGTCAGCTGCTCGACCAGATAGTCCTTGAACTGGGCCGGCTTGGTCACGGTCGTGGAATAGACGCCGGGACGGCTGACGCGGGCGTAGGAGCGGGCCAGCTTGGGCGGCAGCGCCTCGGGATCGTAGGTCAGCCGCAGCTCGGGATAGGCGAAGGTCCCGTCGAACCGCGCTTGCGGGTCGGGACGCGTTCCATTTTCGAGATAGGCGCGCAGGGCGGTCCGGAGAGCGTCGACGGCGCGTTCGTATTCGTCATTGAGCCGTTCGACGACGGCGATTGCTTTTTCTTGGTTTGACATGACGCCTTATAGCGACGTTCCGCGACATTGGCGAGACACCCGCCCCGCCAAATGGGAATGATTTATTACTTAGCGCGCGATGAGGAAGCCTCGGGGCCTTCCGTCTCTACAGTCTGAGCCCGTTTAACCGGCTTGGCGCGAAACTCCCCGGCCTCCGGCGCCGCTAGGGCATGGACGAACCCGCGCTGGTCGGCCACAAGGGCGGAAATGCTCAAGGAAAGGAGCGATGGCGGCGCGGGCGCTCTCGCGCGTCGTTCCTTTCACCAACCAGAATGCCGTCGACGCTCGATAGAGGCGCCAGGGGGACTGAATGAACAAACGCTTCGCCTTATTGATCATCGCGGCCATGGTGCTAGGCGTCGCGGTCGGCTGGGGATGCAATCAGTTCCTCGATCCGGCCGCCGCCAAGTCGGCGGCCGCGAACCTGTCGATCATCACCGACATCTTCCTGCGCCTGATCAAGATGATCATCGCGCCGCTGGTCTTCACGACCCTGGTCGCCGGCGTCGCCCACATGGAGGACGCCGCCGCGGTGGGCCGGATCGGCGCCAAGACCATGACCTGGTTCATCGGCGCCTCGGCCGTGTCGCTGCTGCTGGGACTTCTGATGGTCCACCTGCTGGATCCGGGCGCGGGCCTGAACATGGCGCACGTCGACGTCGCGACGAAGACCACGGCCACGACCGACGCCTTCACCCTGAAGGGCTTCATCACCCACCTGGTGCCGACCTCGATCTTCGACGCCATGGCCAAGAACGAGATCCTGCAGATCGTCGTCTTCTCGCTGTTCGTCGGCACCGCCGTCGCGGCGCTGGACGACAAGGCCCCGCAGGTGCTGGAGCTGGTCGAGCAGGCCGCCCAGATCATGCTGAAGGTCACCGGCTTCGTCATGAAGCTGGCCCCGCTGGCCATCTTCGCGGCCCTGGCCTCGACCATCGCCACCCAGGGCCTGTCGATGCTGGCCACCTACGGCAAGTTCGTCCTGGGCTTCTACGCCACCATGGGCGTGCTGTGGGGCTTGCTGTTCCTGGCCGGCCTGGCGGTGCTGGGCAAGCGCGTGATCCCGCTGTTCGGCGTCATCCGCGACCCGACCCTGCTGGCCTTCTCGACCGCCAGCTCGGAAGCGGCCTATCCGCGCATCCTCGACAGCCTGCCCAAGGTGGGCGTGCGCCGCCGCATCGTCTCGTTCGTGTTGCCGCTGGGCTATTCGTTCAACCTCGACGGCTCGATGCTGTACTGCACCTTCGCCACGATGTTCATCATCCAGGCGCACGGGGTGGAGCTGTCGATCCAGCAGCAGATCTTCATGCTTCTGCTGCTGATGGTCACCTCCAAGGGCATCGCCGGCGTGCCGCGCGCCTCGCTGGTGGTGATCATGGCCACCCTCACCTACTTCGGCCTGCCAGAGGCCTGGATCGCGCTCGTCCTGGGCGTCGACCACCTGCTGGACATGGGCCGCAGCGCCACCAACGTCGTCGGCAACAGCGTCGCGGCCGCCGTGGTCGCCAAGTGGGAAGGCGAGCTGGACGAGATCGACCCGAACGCCGAAGGGGCGACGATCTAAGTCGCTCTTTTGACACCCGTCTCGAACGGCCCGCGCCAAGCCTGGCGCGGGCCGTTTTCGTGTCCAGTTGATACTGTACAGTAAAAACTTGACACCACCCGCCCGAGGTCCAATCTCAAGCGGGAGGGACTAGAAGGACGACGTCAATGAGCAAGATCGCTCACATCGCGCGCGCGGCCCTGGTCGGGCTCGCCATCTCCGCCCCGCTGGCGCTGAGCAACGCGGCGGCCGCCCAGGACGCGCCGGCCCCGGCCGAGAAGACCGCCAAGCCCGCCAAGGCGCCCCGGCAATGCTTCTACCTGTCCGACTGGCGCGGCTGGACCGCGCCGGACAAGGACACCCTGTACCTGAAGGTGCGGGGCAAGGACGTCTACAAGGTCGATCTGGCCTATGGCTCCAGCCAGCTGACCTGGCCGGGCACGCACCTGGTCTCGATCGTCCGGGGCGTCGACAGTGTCTGCAGCCCGCTGGACCTGGACCTGCGGGTGTCGGACGGCTTTGGCATGGCCATCCCGATCCGGGCCAAGACCATCACCAAGCTGACCCCGGAACAGATCGCGGCGATCCCCAAGAAGTATAAGCCGTAAAAAAACACCCTCTCCGGACGGAGAGGGCGGGGCCCATGCGAAGCATGGGAGGGTGAGGCGATACGCCGGTGAGGCTTTGAAGGTCGAGGGCCGGCGCGGGACGTCGTCCAGCGCCTAAAACCCTCACCCTCCCACCGCTGCGCGGCGGGCCCCGCCCTCTCCCGGTGGGAAGAGGGG
>NZ_LSJA01000111.1 GCF_001556515.1 Caulobacter sp. CCH9-E1
CCCCGCAAGGGGGAGGGGAACGCGAACATCTGGAGACTCATCATGGCCGCCCAAGCCGGCAAGGACATGCTGCTGAAGATCAGCGATGGGGCCCAGACCCCGACCTTCCACACCGTGGCGGGCCTGCGGGCTCGCACCCTCAGCCTGAACGCTAAGACCATCGACGCCACCGACAGCGACAGCGCCGGCCGCTGGCGCGAGCTGCTGGCGGGGGCGGGCGTCAAGTCCGTGGCCGTGTCGGGTTCGGGGATCTTCCGCGACGCCGCCTCCGACGCCCAGGTGCGCCAGAGCTTCTTCGACCAGTCGGCGCGGACCTGGCGTCTGGTGATCCCGGACTTCGGCCAACTGGAAGGCCCGTTCCTGGTCGCGGCGCTGGAATACGCCGGCGAGTACGACGGCGAGGCGTCGTTCGCGATCAGCCTGGCCAGCGCCGGGGCGGTGACGTTCACGGCGATCTAGGATCGGCGACCGTCAAAGCAAAAATCTCGTGTCATCCCGGAAGCCTCGCAGAGGCTATCCGGGACCCAGGGGTTGCAAGA
>NZ_LSJA01000112.1 GCF_001556515.1 Caulobacter sp. CCH9-E1
GGTGCGGCGGTTCTGGCCTTGGGCGGCGCGGCGAACGCGGCCGATATCCCGGCGGCGTCGGTCGATGCGGCGGCCGCGGGTCCGGCTTCCGGCGAGGGTCAGGTCAGCCTCGAGGAGGTCGTGGTCACGGCCCAGAAGCGCAAGACCAACCTGCAGGACACCCCGATCGCCATCTCGGCCATGGACAGCGAGGCCCTGAAGGCGCGTCACGTCCAGTCGGTCGAGGACCTGGGCGACGGCGCGATCCCCTCGCTGCGCGTCGCGCCGTTCTTCGCCCGCAAATCGGCCCTGACGATCGGCATGCGCGGCATCGGCGCCCTGGGCGACGCCAACCAACCCGCCCGCGACCAGGCCGTCGGCGTCTATGTCAACGGCGTCTATCTGGGGCGCGCCCAGGGGCTGGGCTCGGCGCTGTACGACGTCGAGCGCATCGAGGTGCTCAAAGGGCCGCAAGGCACGCTGTTCGGTCGCAACACCGAGGGTGGCGCGGTCAGCATCGTCACCAAGGCCCCGACGGGCGTGTTCGGCATGAACACCACGCTCGGCTACGGAAACTACAACGCCTACAAGGCCGAGACTCACATCGACCTGCCCGAGGTCCGCGGGATCAGCGTCAAGCTCGACGCCTTGCTCAGCAAGCGCGGCGGCACGACCGTCAACCCCACCACCTCGGGCCAGCCGGATTTCAACAGCTACGACAAGCGCGGGCTGAACCTGGAAGCCGCCTGGCGGCCGTCCGGCGCGTTCAGCGCCGACTACGCCTTCGACGTCTCGTATGATGGCTCGACCCCATACTACGTGCAGCTGGAGAAGAAGGGCGCGCTGCCCCTCGCGCCGCTCAGCCCGGCCCAGTCCGACCGCGCCAAGAGCGCCAATATCGGCGTGCCGCTGCAGATGAGCGAGGGCGACACCTGGGGCCATCGCCTGAACCTGACCTGGAAGCTGGCCGACCGCCTGGACCTGAAGTCGATCAGCTCGTACCGCAAGCTGACCCAGACCCAGTTCGACAACGGCGCTGTGGCCCTGTCGGTCTTCGCGCCGAACGGCCCCTTCGCCCGCTACAGCGTCGCCCGCGTCTGGCAAGACCAGGTGAGCCAGGAGCTCCAGCTGGTCGGCAAGACCGACCGCATCGAGTATGTCGGCGGCGTCTTCTATTTCCGCGAGAAGGTCAGCGACAACGCCCAGACGCCCAACTCGCTGCAGTGGAACGCGACCGGCACGGCCTATACCCAGCTGTCGATCGACTTCAACACCGTGCCGCTGGACCGCGCCAGCCACGTGGAGACCACCAGTTACGGCGCCTTCGGCCAGGCCGCCTGGACCCCCGCGATCCTGAACGACAAGCTGCACGTCACCGCCGGCGGCCGCTACACCAAGGACGCCAAGAAAGGCTCGCTGGACATCGTCAACGGCGCCTTGCCCAGCTATGTCGACGGCAACAAGAACACGGTCGTCGGCAAGGTCCCGCTCGACGAGTCCTGGAGTCACTTCGACCCGATGGTCAGCGTGGCCTACGAACTGACCGACGACATCAACCTCTATGGCCGCTGGGCCACGGGCTACAAGGCCGGCGGCGCCAACTCGCGCTCGCTGACCTACCGGGCCTATGATCCGGAAAAGGTCGAGATGTTCGAGGTCGGGGCCAAGGCCGAGTTCTGGAACCGCCGCGCCCGCCTGAACGTCGCGGCCTTCACCGGCGACATCAAGGACGCCCAGGTCGACTTCAACGTCTTGATCCTCAACAACAATCGCGGCACGCTGGAGACGACCAACGCCGCCACGGGCAAGACCAAGGGCTTCGAGCTGGACTTCGCCCTGGTCCCGGTCGAGGGCCTGACCCTGTCGGGCGCCTACGCCTATACCGACATCAAGCTGTCCAAGGCGTTCAACCCGTTCACCAACGCCCAGTCGACCATCTATCCGCTGTACAGCCCCAAGAACGCGGGCAGCGTGGCCGCGGACTATGTCCGCCCGGCCTTCGGCGCGACGTTCAAGGCCCACCTGGACGCCAACTTCGCCGACGCCCAGATGACCAGCACCACGGACCCGACCCTGAGCGACAAGTCGTTCACGGTGAACGGGCGCCTGGCCCTGGCCGATATCAAACTGGCCGAGGGCGCTCCGGCCCTGCAGCTGTCGGTCTGGTCGCGCAACCTGACCAACGAGTCCTACGTCTTCCTGCGCAACACCAACGCCGCCTTGGGTACGTACGCGATCTACAACGAGCCGCGCACCTTCGGCGTCGAAGCCAATGTGAAGTTCTAGGGAAGGGAACTCCAATGGACCCCAAGCACATGGATCGTCGTCTGTTCCTCACGGCGGCTGGCGCTCTGGCGCTGGCCCCCGCCGCCCGCGCCGCGACCGCTCTGGACGCCAAGGCCGAACGCACCGCGCCCGGATCGGTCCGCCTGGACTGGACCGGCGCCCAGGCCGTGTCCGTTCTGGTCTCGGCCGACCCCGCCGCTAGGACGGGGGCCATGCGCCTCCTGAAGACGGCGACCGGGACCTCGGCCAGCGTGGGCGCCCCGGTCTCGCCGCGTCCGTATTTCCTGGTGAAGGCCGCCGACGGGCGCCAAACCCGCGTGGCCGAGCGTCTCCTGCCGCTGGAAGGCGGCCGCAACTTCCGCGACCTCGGCGGCTGGCGCGCCGCCGACGGCCGCCAGGTCAGGTGGGGCAAGATTTATCGTTCGGGCGTCATGGCCAACCTGACGATGGGCGATCTGGAGTACCTCAAGGCGTTGGGCGTCCTGGCCATCTGCGACCTGCGCAATCCCCAGGAGCGGACCAGCGAGCCGAACCCGTTCCTGAAGACGCCGGGCCCCAAGATCGTGGCGACCGACTACGATATGAGCGCCTCGATGGCCTCGCTCATGACGATGAAGACCCGCGAGGACGCCCTCCAAGGCTTCGCCGAAGCCTATGTCGGCTTCCTGGACATGCTGACCCCTCACTATACCGACATGTTCGCGCGCCTGGTGGCCGACGAGGGGCCGCTGGCCTTCAACTGCAGCGCCGGCAAGGATCGAACGGGCATGGCCTCGGCCCTGATCCTGTCGGTGCTGGGCGTGCCGCGCGATACGGTGCTCAGAGACTATGGCCTGACCGAGGTCTATACCCCGCCATCCTACTACGCGAAGATGGCCCAGAGCGGGGCGGCCAGCGGCGGCGTCACGGCCCAGCAGATGCAGGCCCTCTCGAAGCTGCCGCCGGAGGTGCTGCAGGTGATCATGGGTTCGGACCCCGAGGTCATGCGCCGGGCCTTGGCGACCATCGACGCCAAGTTCGGCGGTCCCGTAGCCCTGACCAAGGCGCGCTTTGGGCTGACCGACGCGAAGATCGCCAAGCTGCGCGCCGCTTACTTGGTTTAGGCTCGACACCACACGCTGTAATCTACGCCCCGGCCTGATCGTCCTGCGCCGGGGCGTCGTCTTTCCGGAGCGGACCCAAGGTCCGGTTCTGGCGCCGCCCGGCCGACCAGGCTGCAAAGCCTAGTCTCGCCACGAGGCCAGGCCTGTTGGAGCGATGGCCCAGCTCGAGGGTGATATCGAGGCGTTGGGTGATCGAGCGCACGATCGCCAGGCCAAGGCCCGCGCCGGGGGAGGCGGAGGCCTGGGGACCTCGGTTGAAGGGCGCGAGCAAACGTTCCAGTTCGGTATCGGCGATGCCTGGGCCGTGATCCCAGATCACGACCTTCAGTCCGCCCCCGTCGGCGCTGGCGGCCAATAGGACCTTGCCGCCACCATAAGCGCAGGCGTTGAACACCAGATTGCGCAGCACCTCGCCGATCAGCACGGGATTGCCCTGGGCGAGCGGCAGATCCGCAGGCAGGCGCGCCAGCACCTCGACCCCGGGGAAGGCGCGCGCGGCCTCGACCTGGATGGTGTTGAGCAGGGCGACGAGATCGGCCTCGCCCTCAGCCGCGGCCGCCTCGGAGCGCGCCAGCGCCAGGAACTGCGAGAGCACCTGTCGCAGGCTGGCCGCCGCCGCGCGAGAGTCGGCGAGTAAGGCTTGGTCTCGCGGCGTCGTGGCTGAGCGCTCCAACAGGGCGAGGTTGGCGACGATCACCGAGAGGGGCGTGCGCAGCTGATGGGAGGCGTCGGCCGAGAAACGCTCGAGCGCGCGCGTGAAGCGCTCCAAGCTGCCCAGCAGGTGGTTGAAGGCGTCGACCATCGGCGACAGCTCCGCGGGCGCGTCAAGCGGGTCGATGGGCGCGAGATCCGGCCGCGGCGCCTGGGCCCTGAAGGTTAGCTCGCTGGTCAAGCGCCGCAGCGGCGCCAGCCCCCAGCGCATGGCCGGGAAGACCAGGGCCGCGGCGAGGACGACCAGCAGGACCGGAAGGCCGATGAGGTTGAAGAGCAAGTCGCGCACACTGGCGCGGCGGGAATCCAGGCTCTGGGCCACGGCCACCACGACGGGCTCGCGCACCCCAGGCACCATCACCGTCGACTGGGCGATCCGCACGGCGTAGCCGCGCATCTTGCCGTAGCTGAAGTTGGTTTCGTTGGGTGACGGCGCAGGCGGATGCGGCAGGTCTTCATAGCCCGTGACCAGGCGTGGACCCTGCCGGACCGCATAGAACACCGCGTCCCGTTCCGGAGTGTCGAGCAGACCCAGGGACCACGGGGGCAAGGCGACCTTGGCCTGACCGTCCACGGCGCCGACCTGGGCGATGATCGAGGCCACCGAGCCGGCCAGCAGCCGGTCCGACGCCTTCTCGACGACCGCGCGGGCGGCCAGGGCGCCGGCTAGGGCCAGGGCCGCGCCCAGCAGGGCCAGGGGCGCGACCTGGGCCAGCAGCAGGCGGCCGACTAGGCTGGGACGGCCCGCTCTGGAGGCGGCCCGGCTCACGGATCCAGCCGGTAGCCGACGCCGCGCAGCGTGCTGAGGTTGGGGCCGTCCGGCGCCAGCTTGCGGCGCAGGCGGCCGACATGGATGTCCAGGGCGTTGGGCGAGGGATCCTGCTCGTCGGGGAAGACCTCGGCGGCGAGGCGAGCGCGCTCGATCACTCGGCCGGGGCGGCTGGCCAGGGCCTTCAGCACCGCCCATTCGCGCGGGCGCAGGTCGAGGCGGCGGTCGCCGATCCAGGCCGCGCCAGCCTCCCAGTCGCAGGCCAGGGTCCCGACATGGGCGCTGCGCGAGGCATAGCCGCTTTGCCGGCGAGCCACGGCGCGCACGCGAGCGACCAGCTCGAACGGGTCGAAGGGTTTTAGCACATAGTCGTCCGCGCCCATGTCCAGGCCCGCGATACGGTCGCGCACGGCGTCGCGCGCGGTCAGCATGACAATCGGCGTCAGGAAGCCCTCCCGGCGCAGGCGGCCCAGGATCTCGAAGCCGTCGATATCGGGCAGGCCGATGTCCAGCACCACGGCGTCGAAGTCGGCGCCGGCCGCCAGGGCCAGGGCCAGCGCTTCCTCGCCGGTCCCGGCGCAGATCGGCTGGTGGCCCTCGCTCTCCAGCGTCGTCTGCAACGAGCGGCGCAGCGGAGGATCATCCTCGACAACGAGTATCTTCATCGGGGATGTAGGAACCGAAACACGTGCGGGAGAAACGGCCATCGGACGCCGATTGACAGTCGCGGTCAAGAGACGGAGCGTTCTGGCCGGCCTTGGCGGGGGGGCGTTGGGCGCGGGCGTTCTGGCCTTGGCGGGCTGCGGCCCCGCCGCGCCGGGGCAGGCGACGCGCGCCGTCGACATCCGCGCGGCCGGCCGCGAAGGCGAGGCCGTCATCTACATCAACAACGATGTCCAGGAACGGCTGGTCGCCGATTTCGAGCGCCGCTTTCCCAAGGTGAAGCTGCGTTTCGTCGTGCTGACCTCGCGCGACATGCAGGCCAGGGTGATCGAGGAGGCCCGGACGGGCAAGCCCGTCGCCGACGTTGTCTGGACCTCGGCCATGGACACCCAGGTCAAGCTGATCAACGACGGCTACGCTCAGACCTATCACAGCTTGGAGGCCAGAAACCTGCCGGCCTGGGCGCGGTGGCGCGACCAGGGTTTCGGCATGACCAACGAGCCGATCGTCTTCGTCTACAACAAGGCGCGCTTGAAGCCCGACGAGGCGCCGCGCAGCCATGCGGCCCTGCTGGCGGCGCTGCGGGCCGATCCGCAGCGTTGGCGCGGCAAGGTGGGGATGTACGACCCTGAGCGCAGCGGCGTCGGGTTCCTCTACCTATCCAGCAACACCGAGGTCTATCCCGACGCCTGGGCCCTGTACGAGGCGCTGGCCGCCGCCCGCGCCCGCACCTATGTGCCCGGCAAGCCGATGCTGGACCGCGTGGCCTCGGGCGAGCACCTGCTGGCCTTCGACATGAACGGCTCCTACGCCGATCTCTACGCGCGGGGCTACGGCCCCAAGAGCGACATCGGCTTGATCGTGCCCGAGGACTATCACCTGTCGATCTCGCGGGTGGCCTTCATCGCCAAGGCCGCGCCGCATCCGCACGCGGCCCGGGTGTTCCTCGACTACCTGATGTCGGAGGCCGGGCAGCGACGCCTGCTGGAGGCGCGGCTGACCCCGGTGCGCTCGGGACTGGCCGCCCCGGCCCAGGCGGGCGGGCGGCCGATCCGAGTCGGCCCGGCGCTGCTGGCCAATTTCGACCAGGGCCGGCGCGAGGTCTTGCTGACGCGCTGGCGCATGGCCCAGCCGAGCGACAGGCGCTGAATGCTCAAATAATGGTCTTTGTGTGCTCAATATTTGAGCATTTGAGCGTCAAATCCCGCCGCGCGCCACGAAACCAAGATTATCCGAACCTCGGTGAATCTGTCACGGACCTGTCACGACCCGAGCTTCGGGGATGGATCGGCGGAAGGGCCGCCGAAGGCGGGGAGGCGCTTGGGGGGATTTCCTAGTCAGGCGCGGTTTTGGGGGCTGTTTTTGTCGCTTGGCCGGGTTTTGACGAAGGCGGAACTGCGGCGTGTAAGTGTTCTGGCTCTCGCGGAAGAGATCGGGTTTCCCCGACGCCGAAGGCGCAACCGCCCCGGAAACGCTCAGGCAAAACGGACCGCAGAGCATGAGGACGCTGGAAAGCAGGACCGCTTCGTAGAAAGGAGCGGCCTCGCCGACGGAGCAAGGGCGCGAGCGGCGCCTGAATCTCTCAGGCCCAAGGACAGCGGGGGCAGAGGAAGCGCCTGGCGCATCGGGGAAGGAGCCCCGGTTCGCGACTGGTCGCCCGCATCAGGTGGGCGGCGGGGAGGGCGATTGTCGACTGCAAAAGCCGAGGGGATCTCGTTTGACTATTTCTCGCCAAACCCGCCGTAGCCTGCTGCTGGGCTGCGCCATCGCGCCCGCCGCCATGATGCTGCACACCGCCGCCTTCGCGCAGGCCGCCCAAGCCCCGCAGGCGACCGAGGACACCAGCGTCGCCGAGATCGTCGTCACCGGCTCGCGCATCGACCGCGCCGGCTTCCAGGCCCCGACCCCGACCGTGCGCGTCACCGCCGAGGACCTGGCCGTCGGCGCCCGTCCGAACGTGGCCGCCGCCCTGAACGACCTGCCGCAGTTCCGCGCCACGACCTCGCCCCAAACCACCGGCACCAACACCGGCGCGGGTAACGCCCCGGTCGACCTGCGCGGCCTGGGCATCAACCGCACCCTGGTGCTGCTGGACGGCCGCCGCTTCTCCGGCGAGAACGACCTGAACATGATCCCCAGCGTCATGCTGAAGGGCGTCGACGTCGTGACCGGCGGCGCCTCGGCCGCCTGGGGTTCGGGCGCCGTCGCCGGCGTCGTCAATCTCTCGATTGACCGAGCCTTCACCGGCTTCAAGTTCGGCATCGAGGGGGGCGAGTCCTCGTACGACGACGCCAAGCAGATCCGCGTCGAAGGCGCGGCTGGCACGACCTTCGCCGGCGGCCGCGGCCACTTCGTCATCGGCGGCGAATATCTCGACAATGATGGCGTCATCCCCAAGAGCAGCCGTCCCAACATCGGTCGCTGGGCCACGGTCTCGAATGGCGCCGGCCGCTTCATCCTGGCCCCCGACGTCGGCTTCTCGAACGCGGCGCCCGGCGGCCTGATCACCTCGGGCGTGCTGCGCGGCCAGACCTTCAATCCGGACGGCTCCCTGCGCGCCTTCGACTACGGCACGGTGCAGGGCACGAACTCGATCGGCGGCGAAGGCCCCTCGAACGACGACCTGTCGCCGCTGGTCACGCCGCAGAAGCGCTACGCCACCATGGCCAGCGCGACCTATGAGCTGACCGACAAAATAAAGCTGACGGCCGAACTGCGCCGCTCACGGATGTGGAACAACTACATCTGGTTCGGCGACCACAACCGCGGCAACCTGACGATCAAGTCGGACAACGCCTTCCTGCCCACCGCCGTGAAGACGGCCCTGGCCGCCGCCGGCCAGACGACCTTCACGATGGGCCGCTTCAACACCGAGGCCTATCCGACCATCGACTTCGAGCGCGTCTCGACCCAGGGCACGATCGCCCTAGACGGCGAACTCGACGGCGGCTGGCGCTGGAGCGCCTACTACAGCCACGGCGAGCAAGAGAACAACATCGATACCCCCGGGTTCTTCCTAACCCAGAACTACGCCAACGCGGTCGACTCGGTGATCAGCCCGACCACAGGCAAGCCGATCTGCCGCATCGCCCTGACCAACGCCTCGACCAACTGCGTGCCGATCAACCTGTTCGGCCAGGGCGCGCCCTCGCAGGCGGCGCTGGACTACGTCACCGGCACGCCCTCGATGCGTGAGACCAGCAAGCTGGACGTCGGCGGCTTCAGCCTGCGCGGCGAGCCCTTCTCGCTGCCCGCCGGCCCGGTCTCGATCGCTATCGGCGCCGAGGCCCGCAAGGAGTCTGTCGATCGCACGGTCGGCGCCCTGGATGCGGCCAAGGCCTTCACCTCGTTCAGCTTCTCGGCCATGGCCGGCAGCTTCTCGGTCAAGGAAGCCTTCGCCGAAGTGCTGGTGCCGGTGGTGCGCGACGTCCCTGTCTTCAACAAGCTGGAAGTCAACGCCGCGGCCCGCGTCTCGGACTACGACACCACCGGCTCGATCTGGTCGTGGAAGCTGGGCGCCACCAACGAGTTCTTCCCGGGTTTCCGCGGTCGCATCACCCAGTCGCGCGACATCCGTTCGGCCAACCTGACCGAGCTCTTCACGACGACGACGACCGGCTACAACACCCTGACCGACCCGACCAACAACTCCAGCGTCTATGTGCTGACCAACGGCGGCGGCAACCCGAACCTGAACCCCGAGACGGCCAAGACTTTCACCACCGGCTTCGTCTATTCGCCGCCGTCGATCTCGGGCCTGTCGATGTCGCTCGACTATTTCAAGATCAACATCGACGACGTGATCACCACGATCGCGGCCCAGGACATCGTCACCCGCTGCGCCAACGGCAACCAGGACCTGTGCTCGCGGGTCACCCGTGACGCCAGCGGCACGATCACCCGGATCGTCTCGACCTATGTCAATCTGGCAAACTACAAGACCGACGGCTTCGACGCCGAGATCTCGTACTCGACCGTATTCGACCGCCTGATCCCGGGCGCTCCGGGCCGCATCCGCGCCCGCCTGCTGGGCACCTGGGTCAACAGCCTGACCACCAACGACGGCGTCAGCAAGATCGAGTACGTCAAGTCGCAGGGCTACTCGTTCGGCCTGGGCACGCCCAAGACCCGGGCGAACGCCTCGCTCGACTGGGCCGGCGAGGTCTTCAGCGCCAATATCCGCGCCCGCTACATCTCGGCGGGCAACTACAACAACACCGTCGATCTCGTGAACAACCACATCAAGGCCTACACCTATGTGGACCTGGGCGTTCAGGCGCGCCTGCCCGAGTTCGGCGGCAAGCAGGTCGAGCTGTACGCCAACGCGACGAACCTGTTCGACAAGAAACCGCCTGTCAGCTCGCTGTACTCGCCGTACTACGACGTGATCGGTCGCTACGTGACCGTCGGCGCGCGGATGCGCTTCTAGTTCAGCTCCCGCTCCGACTTCGCGCGCCGCCGGTTTCCCCCGTTTCTAGCGGCGCGCGCCCACCTTTCCCATGGTGACCCCCCAAATGACCCCTCGTCTTCCCCTGACGCTCGCCCTGCTGGCGAGCGCGGCCGTCTTCGCGACTCCGTTGGCGGCCCAGACCGTCGCGCCGCCTCCCGCCATGGTCGTCGACGGCGTCCCGGCCATCCCGCAGGATCTTGTCGCCGGCCTAGCCCCGTACCAACAGTCGCGCCACGCCAACTTCCTGGGCTGGAACGCCGCCGACCGCTCGATGCTGGTCAAGACCCGCTTCGGGGGCTCGGACCAGGTCCACGTCGTCGCCAAGGCCGAGGGGGACCGTCGCCAGATCAGCTTCGAGAACGAGCCGATCCTGACCGCCGCGCTCTCGCCCGAGGGGGATGCGCTGGTGATCCAGAAGGACAAGGGCGGCGATGAATTCTACCAGCTGTACGTCCTGGAAGCCGGCCGCCCGCGCCTGATCACCGACGGCAAGAGCCGCAACTGGTTCGGCGCCTGGGCCCCGAACGGCCGACTGGTCGGCTACGCCTCGTCGCGCCGCAACGGCGCCGACATGGACCTGTACGTCGTCGATCCCAAGGATCCCAAGAGCGACCGCTTGGTCGCCGAGGTGAAGGGCGGCGGCTGGAACATCGCCGACTTCTCGGCCGACGGTTCCAAGGCCCTGGTGCTGAACCGCATGTCGATCAACGAGGCCATGGTTTACGAACTAGACCTGTCCAGCGGCAAGATGAGGGCCCTGACCGACGTCAAGACCAAGGCCTCCTACGTCGATCCCAAATACGGCCATGACGGCGCGGTGTGGCTGACCTCGAACAAGGGCTCCGACTTCCTGCGCCTCGGCAAGCTGGACGCCAAGGGTGGCTTCACCCCGGTGTCCAAAGAGCCGCGCTGGGACGTCAGCGACTACGCCGTCGCGCCGGACGGTTCGTTCGTCGTCTACGCGATTAACGAGGCGGGCGTGTCGCGCGTGCGGGTGATGGACGTCGCCACCGGCGCTGTGCGCCCCGTGGACGGCCTGCCGGCTGGCGTCATTCCCTATAGCATCGGCGCGGCCATCCAGATCGCGCCCTGGGGCGACATCGGCCTGTCCATGTCCAGCGCCAAGGTGCCGGGCGACGCCTTCTCGATCGATCCGAAGACCCTGGCCGTCACCCAGTGGACCCACAGCGAGACCGGCGGCCTGGATCCGAGCCTGAATGTCGAGCCCCGTCTCGTCGAGGTTGCCAGCTTCGACGGCGAGAAGGTCTCGGGCTTCCTGTACCAGCCCGATCCGGCCAAGTTCCCTGGCAAGCGGCCGCTAATCGTCGACATCCACGGCGGTCCGGAAGGCCAGACCCGTCCTGACTTCCAGGGGCCGAACAACTACCTGCTCAACGAGCTGGGCGTGGCGCTGTTCTTCCCGAACGTGCGCGGTTCGACCGGCTATGGCGCGCGCTTCGTCAATCTCGACAACGGCCCGTTTAAGCGTGAGGACTCGGTCAAGGACATCGGCGCCTTCCTCGACGCCCTGGAAAAGGAGCCCGCCCTGGACGCCGGCCGCTTCGCCGTCAACGGCGTCTCGTACGGCGGCTATATGTGCTACGCCTCGGCCACGCACTACAGCGCCCGCCTGAAGGGGGCCAACTGCTACGTCGCGATCTCCAACTTCGTCACCTTTCTGCAGAACACCCAGGCCTATCGCCGCGATCTGCGCCGGGTGGAATACGGCGACGAGCGCGATCCCAAGCAGCGCGAGCAGCTTATGAAGATCTCGCCGCTGACCAGCGTGGACAAGATCAAGATCCCGCTGCTGGTGGCCACGGGCGGGACCGATCCGCGCGTGCCGGCCAGCGAAGCCGATCAGATGATCAAGGCCGTGCGCGCCAACGGCGGTTCGGTCTGGCACGTGCTGGCGCAGAACGAAGGTCACGTTTTCCGCAAGAAGGAGAACGTCGACTACTACTTCTGGTCCAGCATCATGTTCTGGCGAAAGACGCTGCTGGGCGAAGGCGGCCAGTAAGTCGAGGCGAGGGCGCGGAGCACGGTTCCGCGCCCTTTTTCCTGCTTGAGGATTCCCGACCTTGTCGATCTCTCTGCGATGTGGGGCGCTGCTGGCGCTGATGGTCTGCGCCGGTCAGGTCAGGGCCCAACCGGCGATCGACCACCACATGCATGTCCATTCCCCGGCCATTCTCGCCATCCTGCCGGCCTATTGCGTCAGTCCGATGCGCAAGAGCCCGTGCGACCCTCGCTTCACCGCGCCGCTGACGGCCGAAGACGCCCTGAAAGCCCTGAACGAGGCGGGCATTCGCCAGGGCTGGTTGATGTCGACCGCTTACCTCGCTGAGAGCCCTCTGGCCGATCCATTGCCGGACGCCGCGCGCGTGGTGCGTGCGGCCAACGCCTTCACGGTCGACCTGGCCCGGACCCGACCCGACCGCTTCGCCGCCTTCGTCAGCGTCAATCCGACCGCGCCCGAAGCCCTGACGGAAATTGCGCACTGGAAGGGCGATCCCGCCGTCACCGGGTTGAAGCTGCACCTGACCAACTCGGACGTCGATCTTCGGGACCCCGTCCAGGTCGCCAAGCTGGCGGCGGTGTTCCGGGCGGCGGCCGGCAATGGGTGGACGATCATGCTCCACATGCGCACGCGGGCCTCCGACTATGGCGCGCGCGATGTGGGGATCTTCCTGGATCAGGTGCTGCCCGCAGCCGGTCGGCAACCGGTGGTCATCGCCCATGCCGCGGGGTGGGGCGGGATCGACGCCGTCACCCTGGACGCCCTAGGCGCCTTCGCCAGCGCCTTTGATCGTAATCCGGCTGTTGTCAGCAACGTGCGCTTCGACCTCGCCCAGGTATTCACGGAGCAAACGGTCGCGGGGGATCGCGCCAAGATGGCCGGGCTGATCCGCAGAATAGGCGTCGACCGGTTCGTCGCCGGCTCGGACTGGCCGTTCGCCGGCGACCTGAAAGGCTATTTTGCCGCGACCGCCTCCTGGCCTGAACTTCGTCCAAGCGAGTGGGGGGCGATCCTTCGATGATGTCCCCTTGCCGTCGGGTCTAGCGTCGGCTTCTCGACGACGGCTCAAGGTCGGCTTGTGGCGCTATTTCTCAGCAACCCGCGTGAACGCAAATCGCTGGCCGTCCGCCTCGGCTGCGCCATGATCGGCGTCCTCGAACGTCAGCGCGATGTTCTGTTCAGTGATGAAGAAAGACCGGTCGGAAGAGGGGATCAGCCGAAACGCTTGCCCCTTGCGGAGCTCGACGAACATAGCGGTTCCGGCGTCGCGGATTTCGAAGGTTCCAAGGCCCTTGATCTCGAAGGTCCCGGCGAACGGACGCTGAGCGGCCAGGGGCAAGTCGAAGGCCTTCCGGACGGTCGGCCCATAGTCGCTCCAGCCGTAAGTGACCGCCACCCCGCGCAGGATTTCTTGTCCCAGCTGATAGCCTTGCTCGCCATTGGTCAGGATCACTACGCCGTCGCCTGTCTCGGGATGGCCGACCAGGGTTGCCTTGTAGCCGGCGTTAGAGCCGTCGTGGAAAAAGGAGAACGCCTTGCTCTCGCCGCTCACCTTGAAGCCCAGACCCCAGCCGCCAGGCTGCCGCGTCAGCATTTGACGGGCTGTCTTCAGCGAAAGGACCTTACCCCGGCCATGGGGGGCGTTCTGGACTTCGACCACGAAGCGCGCCAGGTCGTTGGCGCTGGTCCAGAGACCCGCCGCCGCCAGTTCGGGATAGACATGGAAACCGCCCGCGATGAGCTGGCCGGTCTCGTCATGGGCTAGGGCCACGTTCGGGGTCCCGGCCCGCAGGGGTTGCTCATAAGTGCTGCGCGCCATGCCCAGCGGCTCAAACAGCTTGGAGCGCGCTATAGCCGGGAAGGGCCTGCTCGCCGCGTCGATCATGGCCAGCTGAGCGATCGTATAGCCGCCGCCGGAGTAGCGGTAACGAACGCCCACCGGCTCATCGACCCTTACGGCCGGGCTGTTGGCCGGCGCCGCGCCATCGAGGATCTGCTGCGCCGTCGGCAGCGGCGCGCCGACCGCGTAACCCTGAAACCCATGGACCGTGGTTCCGGCCGTGTGCGACAGCAACCTTCTGAGAGTCACCGCGGACGCCTGCGTGAAGTTGTTCTCCGGCAGGGTCCAGCTCTTCAGGGCCGTATTGATCGGGGTGTCCAGCGATAGGGTTCCATCCTGGACCATGGCCAGGGCCGCGACCGCGGCGACCGGTTTGCTTACAGAGCCGGCCTGAAACAGCGTGTCAGCGTCTACGGCCTTGCCGCCGGGCGACACGACCCCATAGCCCTTGGCCCAATCCAGCTTTCCCGCCCGCACCACGGCGATGGCCACGCCGGGCGTATGGAGCTCGCGCATCCGGTCTTCCAGGCTGCGGCCGCCATTACTTCCCCCTTCAACGACCACAGCCGGGCGCAGGCCGTTTTCAACGGCTTGCCGGCGGTCATCGGCGGTATTCGCGAAAGCCTGCCCAGGCAGGATCAACAGCGCGCCCAGCGCCAGGATCGAGAGCTTCATGCACGGCTTTCCCAACGAACACGGCGGAGCCTCGCCTCTCGACCTAGCCCTCGCAACATAACGATCTGTAATTCGGAGGCGCCGACCTGCGGCGCGCACACGGCCGATCCGCTCGGCGGTCATCCAGCGCTGTTGAGCTCGATGAGCAAGCGCTCCACGGCTGTTCGCAATTGGGCGCTCGGCGTGTACAACGCGGGTACAGCGAGCGTGGTTTTGAGTGTGTTCTCGCGCCTCGAATTCAGCTAACTTATTGAAATCCTTCAGTCGAGTTTCTGTCGGTCCAATTCTCCAGTGGAGCAATTGGCGTGAAAATTATTGAATAAAATAAAGTACTTATGGCGAAAATTTCCGTAGCTCCGATGATGGACTGTAGGAAGCAATCATAAATATCAAAGACTTACGGGGTGTCGTGAACTCATCGTGTACACTTGCGCGTCGTGCCCTGGCGTCGGTCCGAGGGCTGCCGCGTACTTGGGTCTGTTGGATTGGACGAGCAGAAAATCTATAGCTGACGGGTTCGTCTTGCTGCGCTGGCGACTCTCAACGTAATCGCTCAAGGTCGTTGGAGCGCGTGGGAGGGCAGGGCATGGACACCGCAGCAGCGGACGGTGACGTCGTCCAAGGGGCGAAGGTCGCGAATATTCAGGTAGCCGTGAACTACCCGATCGTCTCGGCTTATGAGTTCGAGTTTCTCAAGGAGGAGGAGGTCGTCCGCGAGCGGCTCGACAAATGCACGCTGTATCTGCTGGTCCAGCGGCCGCTGACCTACTTCGACAACGTGGTCCTCGACGACGGCGTCATTTCTTTCGAAATCGCGGACGGCGAAACGACGCCTTTGGCTTGCCGCGTAGACCTCGTCAATGCTGGCCTTTGCGGTCCCGGCGAAGCAATTTGCGTCGAGACCCATTATTTCACCAAGGCACCGGGCAAAGAGCAGCCATTTCGTGATGTAGGCGCGATCAAGCTGTTTCGAAAAGACAAAAGTTTGATCGTCTGGTGGAGTCCGCAGAAGCTTCTTTACGAGATGCTTGTGAGGGGACTCGAAGTCGACACCACGGGAAGCGGCGATCCCCTTTCGTTTTTAGACTTCACCGTTCTTTACGTGGGGAAAGCGTTCGACCAGAAAGTCTGGGACAGACTGACTGGGCACGAGAAGATGCAAAAGATCCTCACAGTGCAGAGCCCGGTGGGGGCCGCCCCCGCCGCGAGGGCACCGTTCGAGGTTTCCTTGATCTTGCTATCGGTCGTCGGCCTGACGGACGTTGCCGAGCTGCCGTACGGCGGAATGAGCGATGTCTCGGGCATTCAGACGCTTTTGCATGACGTGGACCTGTCCGACTCAGAGGCCTTCGTACGCTTCATGAGCGAGCCCCTGGTCGCTTTGGGCGACGAGGCCATGACCAGGGAGGTGGAGGCTCAACTCATCCACCGTTTCAAACCGGAGTACAATTCGGTGATGTTCAAGAACTACCCGGAGATAGCAGGTGGCATGCGGTCGAAGGGGTACACATGGACAGATCTCATGATTGAGGATCTTCCCGCGTCATTGCGCACGCCTCACTTCAAAATCGGGCCGATGCTTCAGGAGGAAGCTGAGGCCAGCTAGGACAAGTGACTGAGACCCGTTGAAAGGTGTCGCAAGCGTGATCCTATCGGCTCCGCTGGGCGTCACTTAGACGGCCCCATCCTGAAGTCGCCAAGCCTGTGTGGATTGCCCGTGTCTATTCGAACCGTGTCATTTCGGCGTCTTTGCCTGATCATCTCCGCAGGAATCGCGCTTTCCGTCGTCGGCGCACTTCCCACCATCGCCCAGGAACAGCCGGCGGCCGCACCGTCGTCACCTGTTGCTGACGCCGGTCTACCAGCGGCGGCGCAGACCGGCCTCGTACACACGCAGGACCAGGCGCGGGACAACGGTGCCAAGGGCTCCGAACCTTCAACGACCGCACAGAAGGAAGCCGTCGAGAAACCGGACAAGTCTTCGAAGTGGACCGCGCTCAGCTCGATCGCGGCGCTGATCGCTTCGCTGGCTGCCTTGATCGTCACGCCCCTCATGGCTCGCCTGAATGCCAACAAGCTCGCGGCGATCAGCGCCCGGGCCGTCGATGTGAGCGAGAAGCAGGCGGCGACCAGCCTCAGGTCCGTAGAAGTGGCCGACAAGAACGCCCAGGCCGCGGCCGACAATGTTGAAGTGGCCCGAACGAACGCGGCGGCGGCGGCCCGCAATGTGGAGATCGCCGCAACGAATTCGGCCAATCTGGGCATTCATGCCGTGGCCCGCTTGCGCCAGGAATGGATCAACGACTTGCGGGAGCTGATCGCGGATGTTCACTCCCTGCTGGGGAACTATCAGGATCCACCCCCGGGCGTGAAAGAGTCCGCCGCCGATCGAAAAGCCCGAGAGGCCCAGCAGCGGCTGGCCAATACCAAGGTCGCCAAGATCAAGTTGCTGCTCAATCCAACCGAAGTGCCTTCGCGCAATCTCCTCGATGCGATCCGAACCCTCGAAAAGCCCGGCACCCTGAAACAGCGGATGCGCCGCTCCAAATGGCTCATCATTTGGGGCGACATCGTCCTCAAGGAGGAGTGGGACCGGGTCCGCGCAGAGCTAACCGGCGCCGCCAGGCCAATCCTTGCCCGACGAAAACGGCCGGTGAGATCCTTCTTCGCCGCGGCGCTGAGGGGCACCCGATCGCGGTAGGTCCCTGAGCTATAACCGTAGGGCATGGACCGGTGCCTGACGGTCAATTGTGTTTCTACCCGGCTGGCCCGAATGTCCGCTTCGAGATCAGTCGAGGGACACCATGAAAGACCTGTCGCGCGTCGTGCACTACCCGGAAGTTTCGCACGAAGGCTACGCCAGCCTGCAGGTGCCGACCTACCGCGCCTCGACCATCGTCTTCGAAGACGCCGACGCCTATTCGAACCGAAAGTACCGGGGCCCCGACGGCTATACCTACGGACTGCACGGTACGCCGACGACCAAGACCCTCGAAGCCTATCTGACCGCGCTGGAAGGCGGCGAGCGCACGGTGATCGTGCCCTCGGGCCAGGCCGGGGCGACCATCGTCTTCCTCACCGTGCTGTTGCCGGGCGACAAGGTGCTGATCCCCGACACCGCCTATCCGCCAGTGCGCGGCTTCTGCGTGAACTATCTGAAGCCGCGCGGCATCGACCATGAGGTCTATGACCCGATGATCGGGGCGGGGATCGCCGACCTGATCGACGATCGGACCAAGCTCGTCTGGATCGAGTCCCCCGGCTCGACGACTATGGAATTTCAGGACGTGCCGGCGATCATCGCCGCGGCCCACGCCAAGGGCGCGCTGGTCGGTTGCGACAACACCTGGGCCACGCCCTTGCTGTTCAAGCCGCTGGTCCATGGCGCGGATTTCTCGATGGAAGCCCTGACCAAGTATGTCGGCGGTCACTCGGACCTGCTGCTGGGCTCGATCAGCGTCCGCGACGTCGAGCTATTCAAGGCGCTGAAGGCCACGACCCGGATGATCGGCATCGGCGTCTCGCCCGACGAGGTGCAGCTGGCCATCCGTGGCCTGCAGACCATGGGTGTGCGCCTGGCCCATGTCGGCAAGGTCGGCACGGACCTGGCCCATAAGATCGTCGGCCTGCCCGGCGTGGAGCGCGTGCTGCATCCGGCCTTGCCCGAGTGCCCCGGCCGAGAGTTCTGGGAAC
Source organism: Caulobacter sp. CCH9-E1 (assembly GCF_001556515.1). GTDB lineage: Bacteria > Pseudomonadota > Alphaproteobacteria > Caulobacterales > Caulobacteraceae > Caulobacter. The sequence continues at coordinate 18,190 of NZ_LSJA01000112.1, forward strand.
GCGACTTTGCCGGGGCCAGCGGCCTCTTTGCCGTGGTGCTGAAGCCGGGTGTCGACGACAAGCTCGGCCCGGCTCTGACCGCGCTCAAGACCTTCACCATCGGCGCCTCCTGGGGCGGCGTTCGCAGCCTGATCGTACCGATGGACATCCGTCCAGACCGGGTGGCCGTGCCGTGGACGGAAGAGGGGACCATCCTGCGCATCAGCATCGGTCTGGAAGATCCTGAGGATCTGTGGGCCGACCTGGAAGGCCTGTTCGCGGCCTTGGCCTAAGGCGAGCGGAGGGGCGAGGACATGCGCGCACTGGTCTCGATGGTTCTGGCGGCGGGGGTCCTTTGTGGACTCGCGGCCTGCGCAGAGAAGCCCAAGGACAAGTCCGGCGGTGGCGGGGCGACCCTCGCGGCCGTCCGCAAGCGCGGCTACGTGATCTGCGGCGCCAGCCCGCTGACCGTCGGCTTCGGCATGCCCGACAAGAAGGGCTATTGGCGAGGCCTCGATGTCGATACCTGCCGCGCGGTCGCGGCCGCCGCCCTGGGCGACAAGGACAAGGTCCGCTTCGTGCCCCTGACCGGCCAGCAGCGCCTGACCGCCTTGCAGAGCGGTGAGATCGACGTCCTGCCCCGGACCACGACCTGGACGCTGTCGCGCGACGGCAACGGCGTGAACTTCGCTTTTCCCAATTACTACGACTATGTCGGACTACTGGTGCCCAAGTCGGCAAAGGTCGGGAACGTGAAAGACCTCGCCGGTGCGTCTGTGTGCGTCCAGACCGGTTCGACGACCGAGGTGACCTTCACCGACGTCTCGCGGCAGTATGGCCTTGGCCTGCACGCCGTGGTGTTCGACAGCGTCCAGGCCACGCGCCAAGCCTTCTTCAGCGGCCGCTGCGACGCCCTGATCACCGACGCCTCGGCCCTGGCCTCGGTGCGCGCCACCCAGGCGGCCAATCCCGACGACTACGTGATCATCCCGGCCAATGACGAGGTCGCGCCGCTGACGCCGGCTGTCCGCCACGGCGACGACCAGTGGTTCGACATCGTCAAATGGTCGTTCCAGGCCATGCTGATGGGCGAGCAGCTGGGGATCACCTCGGCCAATGCCGAAGCCATGCTGAAATCCGACAGCCCGACCGTCCGTCGCTTCCTCGGCGTCGAGAAGGGCAACGGCAAGGCGCTGGGGCTGAATGAGGCTTTCGCCTACGACGTGGTCCATCAGGTCGGCAACTATGCCGAGGTTTATGACCGCAACGTCGGCAAGGACAGCAAGCTGAAGATCGACCGTGGCCTCAACCGCCTGCAGCGCGACGGGGGGCTGATGGTCCCCCTGGCCTTCAACTGAGCGCGCCCATGTCGGGGCTCGCGCCAACCCAAGGCCGTCTTCGCGGTCTCGTCTACCAAGGCCTGGTGATCCTGGCCGTGGCCGGCGTCGCAGCCTGGCTGGTCGGCAACACACTGGCAAACCTGGCCAAGCGCGGCATCACCGTCGGCTTCGACTTCGTCACCCGCTCGGCCCGCTTCCCGATCTCCGAGGGCGTCTTGCCCTACCAGCCGTCAGACAGCTTCGCCTGGGCGTTCGCGGCCGGCCTGGCCAACACCCTGATGCTGGCCATCGTCATCGGCGCGGTCTCGACGGCGCTGGGCCTGGTCGTCGCCCTGGCGCGCCGCTCTCAGAACCCGTTGGCGCGCGGCGTCTCGACCGTCTTCGTCGAGGCGCTGCGCAACACGCCGCTCGTGGTGCAGCTCTTGTTCTGGTACGCGCTGGTCACCGTCGGACTGCCAAATGTCCACGCGGCGATGAGCCCGATCGAGGGCGTCTTCCTGACGGATCGCGGCCTCTATCTGCCGGGACTGCGGCTCTCGAGCGCGGCGCTGTTCCTGACGCTCAGCGCGGTCGTGGTGATCGCGGGCGGCGCGGCCTACGCCCAGCGCGAGATCGGCAAGCGTGGGATGATCCTCGGCGGCGCGGGGCTGGTCGCGCTCTCGCTGCTGGGTCTGGCGGTGAAGGCCGGCGTGACCGTCGAGACGCCCCGCCTGGGCCACTTCAACTACGCCGGCGGTTTTGCCCTGACGCCCGAGCTGGTCGCTCTGCTGCTGGGCCTGATCCTCTATTCGGCGGCCTTCATCGGCGAGATCATCCGGGGCGGCATCGACGCCGTGCCGATCGGGCAGTGGGAAGCGGGCAGGGCGCTGGGCCTCTCGGAGCGCCAGACCCTGCGGTTGGTCGTCATCCCTCAGGCCCTGCGCGTGATCATCCCGCCGATGACCAGCCAGTACGTCAACGTGGTCAAGAACACGACCCTGGCCCTGGTCGTCGGCTATCCGGACATTTCTTCGGTGATCGCCACCACCATCAACCAGACGGGCCAGGCCGTGGAGGGCGTCCTCGTCCTGATGGCGGTGTTCCTGACCCTTAGCCTCTCGGCCTCGCTGTTCATGAACTGGTACAACCGCCGCATCGCGCTGGTGCAACGATGAGCACGCAAGCCGTCCCACCCAGCGTCGCCCAGGTCTTCCTGCGCACCGAGACGCTGACCGCCGAGCCGCCGCCGCCCCGGGCGCGCCTCGATCTGGTCAAGGCGCTGTTTGGCGACCTGGCCACGAGTCTCGCCACCCTGCTGATCGCCGCCCTGGTGATCCTGGCCCTGCCCAAGCTGCTGTCTTGGGGCGTGATCAATGCCGTCTGGAGCGGCGAGGGCGCGGCCTGTACCGGCGTCGGGGCCTGCTGGGCCTTTCTGCGTGACAAGCATCCGCAGATCCTGTTCGGCATCTATCCGCCGGAAGAGCAGTGGCGATCGATGCTGGTCGTGGCGATCTTCCTGGGCCTTTCGCTTTGGAGCCTGCCGCCCCGCCACTGGACGCGTGTCACCCTCGCGGCCTGGGGCGTGGGCACGGCGGCCGTGCTGGTGCTGATGGGCGGAGGCGTCTTCGGCCTGGAGGAGGTCTCGACCTCCGACTGGGGCGGCTTGCCGATCACCCTGTTGCTAACCGTCAGTTCGTTGGGCCTGGGTTTTCCGCTGGCCGTAGTCCTGGCACTGGCGCGCCAGTCGGATCTGCCAGTGCCGCGCATGATCGCCGTGGCCCTGATCGAGATCGTCCGCGGCCTGCCGCTGCTTAGCATCCTCTATGTGGCCGCGATCATGCTGCCGATCATGCTCCCCGACGGCGTGACGATCGACAAGCTGCTGCGAGCCCTGGAGGCGCTGACGGTGTTTTCCGCGGCCTATTTGGCCGAGGTGTTGCGCGGCGGCCTGCAGACCATCCCGCCCGGACAGGCCGAGGCGGCCCGCGCCTTGGGCCTGACGTGGTTCCAGACCACGCGGCTGGTCGTCCTGCCCCAAGCCATCGCCAAGGTGATCCCGCCGCTGACCAACACCGTGGTTGTGATCGTCAAGAACACCAGCCTCGTCCTGGTCGTGGGTCTGTTCGACCTGCTCAGCTCCGGCCGCGCGGCCCTGGCCGACCCGGCCTGGCCTGGTCCCTATGCCGAGACCTACCTCTTCATCGCCCTGATCTATTTCGCGATCTGCTTTTCGGTGTCGCGCTACGCGGCCTGGCTGGAGCGTCGCGCCGCCTTCGGAGTCCGCCGATGACCGATACCCCTGCCGCCGTCGAGCTGTCCGGCGTCCACAAGTGGTACGGCGACTACCACGCCCTGCGCGATGTCACGCTCAGCGTGGCCAGCGGCGAGAAGATCGTGGTCTGCGGACCCTCGGGCTCCGGCAAGTCGACCATGATCCGTTGCGTCAATCGCCTGGAGGCCCATCATCGCGGCCACATCCGGGTGGGGGGCGTCGAGCTGACCGGCGATCCCAAGACCATCGACGCTACGCGGCGCGAGGTCGGCATGGTGTTCCAGAGCTTCAACCTCTTCCCGCACCTGACGATCCTGGAGAACTGCACCCTGGCCCAGACCTGGGCCAAGAAGGTGCCGCAGAAAGTCGCCCAGGAGACGGCCATGCGCTACCTCGAGCGCGTGCGCATCCCCGAGCAGGCCGGCAAGTATCCGGGCCAGCTGTCGGGTGGCCAGCAGCAGCGCGTGGCCATCGCCCGGTCGCTGTGCATGGACCCGAAGGTCATGCTGTTCGACGAGCCGACCTCGGCCTTGGACGCCGAGATGGTCAAGGAGGTGCTCGACATCATGGTCGAGCTGGCCGCCGAGGGCATGACCATGATCTGCGTCACCCACGAGATGGGCTTTGCCCGCCAGGCCGCCGATCGGGTGGTGTTCATGGACGCCGGCCAAATCCTGGAGGTCGCGCCGCCGGGCGAATTCTTCGCCGCCCCGCGCCATGAGCGCACCCGCCAGTTCCTGGCCCAGGTGCTGCACTAACCTTCACCCTTTTCGCCAGCTGAAGTTTGACCGCCGCGCGCTTCGCGCCGGCGCAAGGAGCCTATCCATGCCCAAGATCGATCAACGCCTCGCACAGCTGGGCATCGTGCTGCCGGCCCTAACCCCGCCGGTAGCCAACTACGTGCCGTCGGTCCGCTCGGGCAATATCGTCCATATCTCCGGCCAGCTCTCGCTGGACGTTGGTGGCGGCATCAAGGGCGTGGTCGGCGAGGCCGTCGACATCGACCAGGCCGTGGCGGCCGCGCGGCTCTGCGGGATCAACCTGATCGCCCAATTCAAGGCGGCCTGCGAGGGCGACCTCGATCGGCTGGTCCGCGTGATCAAGCTGGGCGGCTTCGTGCAGGCCGGTCCCGGCTTCCACGACATCCCCAAGGTCATCAACGGCTGCTCGGACCTGATGGTCGAAGTCTTCGGCGACGTCGGCCGTCACGCCCGCTCTGCCGTCGGCGTCTACCAGCTACCCTTGGGCTTCGCCGTCGAGGTCGACGCCATTATTGAGGTCGCGTGACGAGTCAGATCAGCGCTTCTCAATCTGAATCTCGCCGTACCAGCCGCCGGTGGCGATTGTGAGCTTGCCACCGACGCCGGCGTCGCCGGCTCCGAGCACGTGCTCGATCAGGCGCTCTTGCACCTTGTTGGTCCCCCAGTCCGCCGGATCGGGCTGGGGCGGCGCCGGAGCCTTTGATGTCGGCTTGGCATTGAGGTCTCCATCGAGATCAAAGTCGGCGAACATCGACCCGTCTCCGAAGGCGTCGGCCGCCTTGCTCCAGCCGCTCAGCCCGCCGATCAGCTCTGCGTCGGCATAGGCGCGCTTCGACACCTCCGGCGACCCGATCGCCGCCAGTTCCCCGTCCTTGATCAAGTGGAAATCGAATTCGACCCGCGAGCCCGTACTCCAGCCCAAATGCCGAGGGACCGCCTTGTGGGCCACGTAGCGCCGGGTTTGGAGTTCTTTGCCGAACAGCAGGAACTCGCAGTCGGGGAAGGCGCGGTTAAGGGCCCACTCCGTGGATTTCGCCTCCGCCACCTGCCGGAACTCGTGGATCAGTTCCCAGGGTTCTAGCTTGGGCAATTCGTCATTGTCGAAGTTGTAGCTGTCGTCATAGGACCTTGACCGGTCGAAGTGTTCGTCAAAGGTCGGGACGCCATTCTCGCCTCTCGACAGGCGAAGGTTTCCGCAAACTTGGCTGCGAAATCCGTCAAGGATCTCGCTCACCAAGGCGTGGGTGCCGGCATAGGCGATGTGCCAGGTCGGCCCCGTGTACTCGGAGAAGTGGCTGAAGCGTCCCACCGAGACGACCGGTATCTCGTAGCGCGTCGGAAACACCACGATCTTCTGGGCGCTGTCGAGGCTGGTGGTCAGTACGCCCTTTGAAGTGACTGACAGACGCCCGTCGGCGACGGCCACGAGACGGTCTGGGGACTTGGCGAGCAGGCAACTGGTCATCGGCGAGGCCTTGATATTTCGGGAGAGGGGCGCCGTCGACGGGGGCTTCCACGGCGATGAAGCCTTGAGGCTGGCGATCTAGGAGCCGGTCGATTTGACGATGCCGGCCCGGGCCTTCAGCAGTTCGGCCACGAAGGCGTTCACGTGGCGGGCCCGCTGGGCGTCCGGCCGGAACAGCAGGTACGACCGGAACAGCACCTCGGGCTCGAATGGGCGGAAGATCACGCCGCGTTCGGAGAAGCCGTGGGCCGAGCACGGGTTGATGAGGCCAACGCCGGCGCCTTCCAACACCAGGGCGCAGACGGTCGAGGAGCTGGGCGTCTCCACCACGATCTCGGGGTGGACCTCGGCGGCTTCGAGGATCTTGGCTAGGCGTCCGCGCGCTCGGTCCTCCGGCGCGAGAGCAATGAACGGAACGCCCTGAAGATGTTCGGGCCGAATGACCGGTTCCTGGGCGAGGGGATGGCCTGGCGGCATGGCGCACAGGGCGCGGAAGTTGCCGAATACCCGATGGTCGACGCCCGAGAGATCGACCTCGTCGGCGGCCAATCCCACGTCGAACTGCTGGTGGACCACCAGGTCGCGCACCGCCGTCGAGGACGGGGTCTGGAGGGTGATGGCGATCTTGGGATGCTTGGCGCGGAACGAGGCGATGGCGCGCGGCACCAGGGCCGAGCCCAGCGCGGCATGGCTGGCGATCCGCAAGGAGCCGGATCCGAAGTCGCGAATCTGGGCGGCCGAGGCGCGCAGACGGTCCAGACCCACGAAGCTGGTGTTGACGTCCCGAAAGAACAGCTGCCCCTCCGGCGTCGGCACGAGCCGTCCGCGGACGCGATCATAGAGGTTGAAGCCCAGCGAGGCCTCCAGATCGGAGAGGGCGCGGCTGACCGCCGGCTGGGTGATCTGCAGCAGCTCGGCGGCGCGCGAGGCCGAGCCGCTGATCATCACCGCGCGGAAAACCTCAAGATGTCGAAAGTTCATGCCGCCCCACGCCTCCAGACGAGAACCATAAGGTTTGCGCATGGATTGCGGCAAGTTCGACTGTAGCGTCTATGGCTTCGCGGCCGTCGCCGCCGCTGGAGCGGTCGTCACCCGCTTGAGAATGCCGAAAACAAAGGCCTCCCCCTGGCGCAGGTCCGCGATCCCGGCGCGTTCGTCATCGCCATGGATGCGGCTGGCGCTGTCAGGATCGGCGGGGAGGGCTCCAATCCCGTAGACGGGCACGCCCCGTTCGCGCCAAGGCGTGGCGTCGGTGCTGGCGACCAGCAAGGTCGGCAGTACGGAGACACCGGGCCAGGTCGCCTGGGCGCTGTCTTCCAAGGCCTTGAAGAGCGCCGTGTTGAGATTGGACGGGGCGATCTTCGAGCGCTTGTCGAAGTAGGCGGCGATCTCGGCCTTGGGCCGGGCGCTGATGATCTCGATCTCGACCTTGGGATTGGCGATCACCTGCTTCAGCTCGGCGATGAAGCCCTCGACGGTCTGACCAGGCAGCAGGCGCGCGTTCAGCACGGCCTCGGCGTCGCCGGGGATGACATTGGGCTTTTGGCCCGCGTTCAGCATGGTCAGGACAAGGGTGTTGCGCAGCAAGCCCTCCATCCCCCAGCCGCCAGGATCATTGGCCACGACCACGCGTGCGGCCGTGGCGCGTGCTGGAGCGTCCTTGGCCTTCAGCAGCTGGTCGATGGCCGCCGCCAAGGCCGGGCTGCTCAACCTGGCCTTCTTCTGCAGAAAGGCGCGGACCTCCGGAGACAGCTGCACGGTCGTCTCGTACGACTGAAGCCGATTCAGCGCCGTTACCAGCTGGCCATTGGCCGAGCTGGTGATGGGAATGGGGCGGGAAGAGTGGCCGGTCGGGCCGTGGGTCTTGATCTTCAGATTGAGCGTAAGCTTGTCGGCATAGGTGACCTGAAGTTCGCGGACCTTGCCATCCGGGCTTCCCACCGTGCGTCCGCCCTCGTTCAGGGTGAATTCGGCGTCGATCTTGTCCCAGTGGTTTTCAGCTAGCCAGTTGGTGTTGAACTGGCCCTGTTCCTCGTCGGCTTCGGCCAAAAAGATCACGTCGCGCGACCGGGCCGCCGGGTCCTTGGCAAGCTTCAGGACGGCCTGGGCGAACACGGCGACCGAGCCCTTGTTGTCCAGCGCGCCGCGTCCATAGATGAAGCCGTCCTTCTCGACCGCCCCGAACGGATCGACGCTCCAGCGCTCCTTCTGAACGGGGACCACGTCGGTATGGGCGGCCAGCAGCACCGGGCGCTGGCGGCCGTCGCCCTTCAGCCGGGCGATGAAATGCGCGGCCTTGCCGTTGGGCGCCAAGATGATCTCGTTGGGGATCCCGGCGGCGTCGAAGACGGTCTTCAAGTAGTCGGCGACGGCCCGCGTGTCGCCGGGCGCATTGGTGGTGTCGTAGCGGATCAGGTCCTTGAGCATGGCCGTCACATCGCTTTGCCCAGCCGGCGATCCGGCCTTGGCCGGGGCGGTCGCGAGCATCGATCCGCCCAACAGAAGAGCGAGCAGGGCAGAGCGGCGAAACGACATGAGAAACCTCGACACGGCGACTTTAGCGGTGCTGATCCTTGGCCGCTGCGCTCGGCGTGACAATGGCTCCGACTGCAAGGCTCCATACGCTGTTGTTATGGGGGCGGTCGCTCTTCGGCCTTTGGCCCACGTCTCCAGCGTGTCCAGCAACCAGGCCTAGCGGCTAGGTATTCGTCGGGCGCACAATTATCGGGCGCCGGCGCCGCAGGATCGCGTCAGGTCGCGGCAAGAAAATCGCGGGGCGACCTCGCACTGTGCTTCAGCCCCTTACTAATGTGGGCGCTGGGCGACCTATAACAGTTAGTTATGGAGTGGTGTTCCCCCGTCAATTGTCATTCTACCGTCATCCCCACACCGTCGTGAGCGACCGACGTTCACCAAGAGCGTCCAAGAAGGGGAACTCATATGGCTTCGAACGGGGGAAAGCGTCGCGCCTGGCTTTTGGCGGGCGTGGGCGTTTCGATCTTGAGCGCTGCGGCGTCGGACGCGATGGCCCAGGCCACGGCCGCCGACACCCAGGTGGAGGAGGTCGTCGTCACCGGTTCGCGCTTTGGCGGTCGCACCGCGATCAATTCGGCGACGCCGATCGACGCCATCACCAATGATGAGCTGACCCGCGGGGCGGCGCCGAACCTCCAGGACATGCTGAAGGTCGCCGTGCCCAGCTTCAGCACTCCGCGTCCCGTTGCGGCCGGCGCGCTCGACTTCATCACGCCGCCGACCATGCGCGGCCTCTCGACCGGACAGATCTTGGTCCTGGTCAATGGCAAACGTCGCCACACCTCGGCCGACCTCAACAACGGCAACCAGATCGGCCGGGGCGACGTCGCCTATGACTTCAACTCCATTCCCGCCGCCGCGATCAGCCGGATCGAAGTGCTGCGGGACGGCGCCGCCGCCCAGTATGGTTCGGACGCCATCGCCGGGGTCATGAACCTGCAGCTGGATAAGTCGATCGGCGTCACCGCCAACGGCCAAGCCGGGGTCACCTCGCAGGGCGATGGACGTGATCTGCAGGGCTCGATCGGGGCGGGCTTCGCCGTCGGCGACGGCGGCGTCATCCGCATGACCGTGCAGTACCAGGACCACGAACACTCCGACCGCGCCGCGCCCGACACCCGCCAGCAGTACTTCGGCCGCAACGCCGCCGGCGGCGCGGTGGCGCCTTCGGCCAACTTCGGGTCCGGCACTGGCTTGACGCCGTCGAGCGGCACGCTCGATCCGCGCGAAGCCACCGTCGATCGGAACATCTGGGTGTTCGGCGATCCCGAGTACACCAACACCAGCGTTTTCTTGAACGGCGAGTTGCCGATCAACGACCAGGTCACCGCCTACGGGTTCGGTGGCTTCAATCGCCTGAAGGGAACGAGCTTCAACTTCTTCCGCCGGGCCGGTCAGGATGAAACCATCCGATCCCTCTATCCAGACGGCTTCGTGCCCTTGCAGGACATCAAGCTGCAGAACAATTCGGTGAACCTGGGCCTGCGCGGCGACGACGTCCTGGGCTTCAAGTGGGACCTGTCGACGGGGCTGGGCACCAGCATCAACGACATCGGCTACAGCAATTCCAACAACGTCTCGATGGGGCTGACCACGCCGACCACCTTCTATCGGGGTGGTTCGCGGTTCCGCCAGTGGACAACCAACCTCGACCTCACCCGTCAGCTGGATCTGGGCCTTGGCTCGCCCCTGAAGCTGGCCCTGGGGGCGGAATACCGGAAAGACTACTACGACCTCGTCGCCGGGGAGCTGGCGTCCTACGCCAACGGCGGCGGCCTGATCCTGGATGGGCCCAACGCCGGCAAACCAGCCCCGGTCGGGGCCCAGCCGGGCGGCGGCATCACGCCCGCCGACGCGGCCGCGGCCAACCGCACCGCCAAGGCGCTCTATGCCGAAATCGAGAAGGACTTCGGCGACCGCTTCATGATCGATGCGGCCATTCGATACGAGGACTACTCCGACTTCGGCAGCACGACCAACTACAAGGTCGCCGGACGGTTCGAACTGTTCGAGGGCCTGGCGGTGCGCGCCTCGGCGGGGTCTGGCTTCCGGGCTCCGGCGCTGGCCCAGTCGTACTTCGGCAACACCAACATCAGCTTCGTCAACGGCCAGCCGCTGAAGATCCTGACCGTACCGGTCAACACCGCCATCGGGGCGCTGGTCGGCACCAAGCCGCTCACGCCCGAGAAGTCCGACAACATCTCGGTCGGCGCGGTGTTCCAAGGCTTTGGTCTGTCCGGCTCCGTCGACTGGTACCGGATCGCTATCGACGACCGCATCGTCATGTCGTCGAACTTCCAGAGCACGGCGCTCACCACGCTGCTGGCCTCCAAAGGCTATTCGGGGATTTCGGCCGTCGCCTTCGAAAGCAACGCGGTCGACACCACCACCACCGGGGTCGACGTGACCGTCCGGCACAAGGCGGGCCTGGGCGATTTCGGCGAGCTGACCACGACCCTGGCGGCCAACTTCAACAAGACCCGCCTCGATCGCGTGGCCGGGACGCCCGCGCCGCTCGCCGCGCTCGGCATCGCCACGCCGCTGTTTGACCTCACCCAGCAGGTGCGCACCACCGACAGCACGCCCAAGGACAAGATCACCCTGAACTTCAACTGGGAGAAGGGGCCCTGGAGCGTCAACCTGACCGGAACGCGTTATGGCCAGGTCAGCCAGGTGGGCCTAACCGGCAAGACCCAGGCCCAGGTTGCTGCACTGATCCCCGGCTACAATGTAACCGTGGTGCCCTCGGCGCCCGGCTCGGCCAATTCCGACATTATCCAGCGCTTCCGCGCCGACATCGTCGCGGACCTGGACGTGGCCTGGCGTGTCAACGACAAGCTGCGCCTGTCGGCGGGGGTCAACAACGTCTTCGATAAGTATCCTGAAAAGCAGATCGCCTCGACAGCGGCCAGCGTGGCGGCCGGAACCAACGGCTCCGACAACAACGGCATCTTCCCTTACGCCTATGTCGCGCCGTACGGCGTCAACGGCCGCACCTACTACATCAAGACCAGCTATCGCTTCTAACCCCAGCGGACGGAGAGGCGAGGGCCTCTCCGTCCTGGAGAACCCGTATGCGCGCAATCCTCCCCCCGGCCATCCTGGCGGGTCTCCTCTGGCTGGCGGCGTCCCATGGGGCATTGGCCCAGGATCATGGCGCGCATGGCCATGCCCACGCCCCCGCGACGGCGACAACCGAGCAGCCCGCAGCCTATGGCGTCAGCCGAAAGGCGATCGCCTACTTCAACACACCCAATCGCCACGGGACGGCGCTTGACCCAAAGGCCGCGACCGATGTCGGCAAGGTCCGGCTGGACCTGGACGCCGAGGCCGACGTCATGGTCAGCTTCACCAGCGGTCTGGCCGCCGAAACCGGGGCGGGGTGTCCTTGTTCGGTCCGCGCGCTGTTGCGGGTCAACGACCAGGCGCCGGTTATCGTCAAGCGGGTCAATGTCGGGGCGCCCAGCGTCCAGACCGTCGATCGCTACGAGCACGACCGTCAGCCGGCCGATGGGTCCTTCGTCTTCACCCTGCCCAAGGGGCGGCACGATATCGCCCTGGTCATGCAGCCGGTGGACGGCGCGGGCACGGATCTCGAAGCCTACTACGTCAACCTGCAGGCCGTGCCCTATCCGACGGGGCGTTAGGTCGAGTTTCTGGATGCGGCATCTTGGCGCGTCGTGGCGAAGTTCTGGGGCGGGGATGTTAGGTATTGCCTAGCTTTTCTCAGTGTTCGCTGCGGCGCATCAAGTCGTCACTCAGTGTAATTGTATAACATGTAATCATATAACGCATTTCAATCTCGGCTAAGCAGAGGTATGCCAGCTCAGGATGGTTGGACTCGCACTCCATGGCTGGCAAGTCGGCGGAAACGCCGCAAAGCGGCGCTCGCGCCGTGGCCAGCCCGTGCGTTTCACCTTCGGTAAGGCCGTGGCGCTCTTCGTCACCGTCGTCTTCCTGATGGGCATCGTCATTTGCGGCCCGGCCGAACACGCGGCTCTGGAAACCGAGACGTCCGTGGCCTCCCAGGTCATGGCGTCGAACGTCCAGGCCCCGGCCGTGATCAAGGTCGCGGGCGACCAAAAGGTCCCTGTCAAGAAGACCCTCGCGGCCTGTACGGGCCATTGCTCGGCCCACAGCATCAGCCTGCCGGTGTCGTTCGCGCCCCAGACGGTCGCGTTCGAGGACCGTGCCGCCTGGCAGCCCGTGCAGGACCAGGGCCTGCTGATCGAGCGCCCCGTCCTTCTGGATCGTCCGCCTAGAGCCTGACGCGACCCTTCCGCCCATCGCGGCGGACCGTCTGCGTCTCAATCTCTAGGAACACATCTTCATGACTCTCATCATGCGTGGGCGGCTGCGTTTCGCGGCCGTGAGCGCGGCCGCGATCGTAGGCGCGTTGGCGTCCGCGACCGGCGCGGCCGCCGATCCGGCGCCGCCGTTCAAGGACCTGCTTACTCAAGCGCAGGCCAATGCGCCCAGGCTCGCCGAAGCGGCGGCCGGCGTTCGTCAAGCGGAAGGTCTGGCCCGCCAGGCCGGCGCCCGCCCCAATCCGACTGCCGGGGTGACCGTCGAGAACTTCAGCGGCAAGGGGATCTACAGCGGTACGAACAATGCCGAGACGACCTTCCAGCTGAGCCAGCCGCTCGAAGTCGGGGGCAAGCGCGACGCGCGGGTCGCCGCCGGTCGCGCCGCTCTCGATGCGGCGCGGGCGCGCCTGGTTCAGTCCAAGGCTGATTTCGCCTTCGCCCTGGCCGACGCCTACGCCCTGGCCGAGGCGGCCGAACGTCGTGTCGCCCTGGCTGACGAAGCCGTGACCCTGTCCGACGAGACGCTGCGCGCCTCGCGGGTCATGGTCGACGCCGGCAAGGAAGCCGAGCTACGCACCCTGCAGGCTCAAGCGGCCTTGACCGCCGCGCGGGCCTCCCGAGAAGAGGCTCGGGCCGAACGGACCGGCGCCTTCTCGCGGCTGACAGCCCTCGTCGGGTCGGCAACGCCCTTCACCTCGCTGAGCGACAGCCTGCTGACCAGCCCCAAGGTCACGAGCCAGCCCGGCGACATCGATGCGCTGTCGACCCCGGCGGTCGTAGCGGCGGAAGCCGACCGTGAAGCCGCCGCCCGGCGGGTGCGGATCGAACGAACCCGCGCGGTGCCGGACGTCACGGTATCGGCTGGCATTCGCCGCTTTAGCGGCGACGACTCCACGGCCCTGGTCGCTGGCGTCTCGCTGCCCATCCCGGTCTTCGACCAGAACCGCGGCAACATCACCGCCGCTCAGGGCGAGCTGCAGGCGGCCGAGGCCCGGCTTAACGCTGCCCGCTTCGACGCCGAGGCCGACATCCGCACGGCCCGGTTCCAGCTCGGCGCCGCCCAATCGCGGGCCAACGCGGCGAGCGAAGGCGAAACCAGTGCGGCCGAAGCCTTCCGTCTTACCCGCATCGCCTACGAGTCCGGCAAGGCCCCCCTGGTCGAGCTGATCAATGCGCGCCGGTCTCTGGCCGAAGCGCGCGACCAAACCATCCAGGCCCAGCTGGCGCGCGTCCGCGCCGAGGCCGACCTGGCGCGCCTGCAAGGCCGCCTCTTCGGAGACCGTTGATGCCCAAGTCCAATTCCTCGAACCGGCAGTTGTTGCTGGGCGGCGCGGCCGTCGTGGTCGTCGCCATCGCCGCCTTCTCGGTCGGAAAGATGTCCGGCGGCAAACCCGCCGAGACACCGGCGACCGAAAAGCCCGCGGCAGCCGCGGAAGCGGCCGGACCGCAAAACCTGGCCATGGGTCCCGAGCGTATCACCGCCTCGGGCGTCCAGCTGCAGACGGTCAACACTGGCGGCCTGGCCGCCGAGGTCGTCGCTCAGGCCACCGTCGAAGCCGAACCGGGCGGTGAGGCGGCCCTGACCGCCCGCGCCGCCGGCTCGATCACCCGCATCACCAAGCGCCTCGGCGACCCCGTGCGGGCCGGCGAGACCCTGGCCCTGGTCT
>NZ_LSJA01000113.1 GCF_001556515.1 Caulobacter sp. CCH9-E1
CGTCGCCCCCATCGGCGATCATGCTTTTTTTGAGCAGGCGGATCTCGAGCGCCTGTTCGGCCACCACCTCCTTCAGGGCCGTCGATTCCCGCCGCAGATCCTTGACCTCGTCCGTGGTCGCGGCCCGGGCCGTATCGCCCGCCAGGCGGCGCTTGCCAGCCTCCATGAACTCCTTGGACCACACGTAGTACAGGCTCTGGGCGATGCCCTCCTTGCGGCAGAGCTCAGCGATGCTGTCCTCCCCGCGCAGCCCGTCCAGCACGATCCGGATCTTGTCTTCCGCCGAGAAATGCCGGCGCGTCGCACGCCGGATATCCTTCACCACCCGCTCTCCGGGCGTCGCCTTCGCGGCCAAGGGTTTTGGTCTCATCTTCGTTCCTTCGTCACTTCGACGAG
>NZ_LSJA01000114.1 GCF_001556515.1 Caulobacter sp. CCH9-E1
CCCCTGTCACCCCCCCTCCGATCGCGTCGGGGTCCGATCCGGCGCGGCTAGGCGAACATCCTTCTTCAGGGTCTCCTGACCTCGCTGAGGAAGGAGCTTTCCGTGACCGAACTGACCCCCTATCAGAAAGAGGCGATTGGCCGGGCGACCTATATGCGCCAGGACATCGCGAGCTTCCGGAACACCTGGCCGGCTCTCAATTCGGCCGAGGCCCTGCCGCTGATCACCTGGAGCGAACTCGAGCGCCAGTTGATGAGCCTTTCGGCCACGGCGAGTGGCGCGGCCATGGTCCACGACCTGGTGGCGGCCACGCGCAAGCAAGCTTCGTTCAAGCCCAGCGAGCTGGTGATGCGGGAGATCCTCTGCATCGCGAGCGCCGTGATGGACGAGACGTTCCCGTCGGACTTCTCGTCTTCGGACTCGGAAGCGGACGACCTAACAATCTAAGCGTCCCCCTCCGTTTGGCCTTCATCGCGGCCGTGATGATCGTGACCGCGCTCGCGTTCGGTTCGATCCTGGCGGGGCTCCACGCACTCGAAGGCCTGCTGCCCTAAGAGACCTCGCCCGAGGAGCCGGGCGCCTACTCCAACCATCAACATTGGCAACGCGCCGGTCTCGCCGGCGTGAAGGAGACCGCTCATGCTCAAGGAACGCCGCCAAGCCGCCCAGTCCGTGGCAGACGCCCTGTTCGCCGCGGAGAAGGCCATCGACGCCGCCCTCGCTTCCACGGCCACCCTCGCCGCCCTGATGCCCGCCAGCCGTCAGGCGGCGAACCTCTCGGCGCTGATCGGCCAAGACGCGCTGATGTCGGCCGTCAACACGATGCAGGCCCTGGCCGCGGCGCGCGAAGGCATCGTCACGACCCACAAGCACCTGTCGGTGGCCCAGCACGACATTGGCCTCTCGGCCGTGAGCTTCGACGACAGCGACGAGTTCGGCCAGGCGCCCGAGAAGCCGGAGGGCATGGCCAAGAGCAAACGTCGCCTGACCGTCGCCGCCTAAACCCTTCGGGTTCGCCCGTAGCGGAGTTTTCAGGCTTCGATTAAACGCATGATCCTCGTCGGCCATGGCCGGCGAGGATCTTTGCAATCCGGCGGAAGGACGCCAACCTAACGCGATGGCGCTCAACCATCCTTATCAGTGGGTCAGCCTCGCGGCGTTGCTCATTTCAACCGGTGTCGCGTTTTGGCGAGGCGGCTGGCCCGAACGGCTGGCCGCCGCGGCCATGATCGCCGCGTGGTTCTCCACCGGGTGGCTGTATGACAGCAAACTGCGGTTCGGACCGCAGAGCGCCGCATTCCTCGTCGACGCCGCCCTGATGATGGTGCTGCTGTTCATCGCCCTGCGATCGAACCGATGGTGGCCGATGTGGGCCTGCGGCTTTCACGCCCTCAGCCTGATCCTGATGCTGGCCACCCTGGCCGATCCCAGGATTCCGAACCGCGCCAGCCTGGTCGCCGGCGGCGGCCTGTTCAGCTACCTGACCATGGCCACGCTGTTGTGCGGAGCCCTGCCGCGCCGTCGCCGGCCTGACGCCGCGTCACCGCTGACATAGCCTCGAACGCCTGTTTCACTCCCTCCAAACAACAGGAGGAAACCCATGGGCGAAGCCTATATCGTGGCGGCCGCGCGGACGGCCGGCGGACGCAAGGGCGGCAAGGTCTCGGGCTGGCATCCGGCCGATCTGGGCGGCGTCATTCTGGACGCCCTGGTCGATCGCACCGGCGCGGATCCGGCCTTGGTCGAAGACGTGATCATGGGCTGCGTCGGCCAGGTCGGCGAGCAGGGCCTGAACGTCGCCCGCAACGCCATCCTCGCCTCCAAGCTGCCCGAGAGCGTGCCGGGGACCTCGGTCGACCGCCAGTGCGGCTCGTCGCAGCAGGCCATCCACTTCGCCGCCGCCACCGTGATGTCGGGCGCGATGGACATCGTCATCGCCGCCGGCGTCGAGAGCATGAGCCGCGTGCCGATGGGCCTGTCCTCGCAGCTGCCGTACAAGAACGGTTTCGGCACCTACAAGAGCCCGCGCATCGAGGACAAGTATCCCGGCATTCAGTTCAGCCAGTTCATGGGCGCCGAGATGATGGCCAAGAAGTACGACCTGTCGCGGGTCGACCTCGACGCCTTCGCGCTCGAGAGCCACCAGCGCGCCATGGCCGCCACCAAGGCCGGCAAGTTCGCCGCCGAGATCGTGCCGATCGAGGTCAAGCTGGAGGACGGCAAGACCGAGCGCCACGAGGTCGACGAAGGCATCCGCTGGGACGCCTCGATGGAGTCGATCGGCTCGGTGAAGCTGCTGGCCGAAGACGGCCGCATCACCGCCGCCACCTCCAGCCAGATCTGCGACGGCGCGGCCGGCGTGATGATCGTCAACGAGCGCGGCCTCAAGGCCCTGGGCGTCGAGCCGCTGGCCCGCATCCACCACATGACCGTGATCGGCCATGACCCGGTGATCATGCTGGAGGCCCCGATCCCCGCCACCCTGAAGGCGCTGGAGCGGGCCGGCATGAAGATCGGCGACATCGACCTCTACGAGGTCAACGAGGCCTTCGCCTCGGTGCCGACGGCGTGGCTGAAGGTCACCGGCGGCGATCCGGCCAAGCTGAACGTCAACGGCGGCGCCATCGCCCTGGGCCACCCGCTGGGCGGTTCGGGCGCCAAGCTGATGACCACCCTGGTCCACGCCCTGAAAGACCGCGGCGCCCGCTATGGCCTGCAGACCATGTGCGAGGGCGGCGGCCTGGCGAACGTCACGATCGTCGAGCGGTTGTAGGGTCCTTCTCCCCTTGCGGGAGAAGGTGTCAGCGAAGCTGACGGATGAGGGGTCGCGCCGGCGACGCCGAGAGACCCCTCACCCGGCCTTCGGCCACCCTCTCCCGCAGGGGGAGAGGGATAGGGAGACCACCATGATCACCCTCTGGCACTGTCGCGACGCGCGCTCGTTCCGGCCGCTGTGGGCGCTGGAGGAGCTGGAGCTGCCCTACGATCTCAAGCTCCTGCCGTTCCCGCCGCGCTTCCATGCGCGGGAGTACCTGGACGAGAACCCGCTGGGCACCATCCCGCTGCTGGTCGATGGCGAGACGCGGATGACCGAGTCCGCGGCGATGATCGAGTATCTCTCGATGCGTCACGGCGGCGGCCGGCTGTCGGTGCGACCCGAAGAGCCGGGCTACGGCGCCTATCTGAACGGCCTCGTCTATGGCGAGGCCACCCTGACCTTCCCCCAGACCCTGGTGCTGCGCTACGCGCGGCTCGAACCCGAGGAGCGCCGCCAGCCCCAGGTGGCCGAGGACTACGCCCGCTGGTTCCTGGCGCGGCTGAAGGGGCTGGAGGCGATCCTGGAAGGGTCGGCGTTCGTCGCGGCCGACCGCTTCACCGGCGCCGACATCTCGGTGGCCTACGCCCTGCTGCTGGCGAGGGCCCTGAAGCTGGACGGCGCGTTCCCAACGGCGGTGGTCGACTACCGGAATCGCGTCAGCCAACGCCCAGCCTTCGCCCGCGCCATGGCGGCGCAAAGCGCGGCTCCAGCAAGCGTTTGAACGTTTTTATCGTCTTACGGCAAATTAACTCAGCGACCGGGGGTTTGTCGGCTAGAAGGCCGACGACGAACAACTGCCGCTGGGGATGAACGTGCTTTACCGGATCAATGGGCGCCGCCCGAGCTTGAGCGCGCTGGTCTTGGTCCTGGGGGTGAGCGCGATCGCCCTCTCCGGATGCGGCGACAAGAAGCCCAAGAAGGCCAAGGCTCCGGCGGCGGCGGCCACCGTCAGCGTGGTCACGGTCGCCAGCCAGCCGATCGCCCGTCAGATCAGCGCCACCGGCACGATCTCGCCCTGGGAAGAGGTGCCGGTCGGCGCCGAGACCGGCGGCCTGACAGCCCTCTCGGTCAACGCCGAGGAAGGCCAGGTCGTCCAGGCCGGCCAGGTGCTGGTCAAACTCAACGACGCGCTGATCAGCGCCCAGCTGCGCCAGCAGGAAGCGGCCGTGGCCAGCGCCCGCGCCACCCTGGCCGAGGCCCAGGCCGCCCTGGGCCGCGCCCGCGAGCTGCAGGCCAAGGGTTATCTCTCGCAGGCTTCGCTGGACACCGCCACCGCCCGCCAGGGCACGGCCGCCGCCAACCTGGCCGCCGCCGAGGCGGCGCGGGGCGAGACCGCCGCCCGCCTGGCCCAGACCTCGATCCGCGCCCCGGTCGGCGGCCTGATCAGCCGTCGCAGCGTCACCAAGGGCCAGATCGTCACGTCCGGCTCCGAGCTGTTCCGCATCGTCCGCGACAGCCGCCTGGAACTCGACGCCGACATCCCCGAGACCGAGCTTGGCGCCGTGAAGGCGGGGATGCCGGCCACGATCTATTCCGACAAGGTCGGCGAAACGAGCGGCCGCGTCCGCATCGTCACCTCCGAGGTCAACACCACCAGCCGCCTGGGCGTGGCGCGCGTGGCGCTGTCGTCGATGGGCGGTTTCCGTCCGGGCATGTTCGCCCGCGTCCGCATCGACGCCGGGGACCAGCCCGCGCTCGTCGTGCCCAGCGCCTCGGTGCTGTACCGCGAGAACCGTCCGGGCGTGTTCGTGGTCGACAACGCCAAGAAGGTTCACTTCCGCCGGATCCAGATCCTGACCACCACCGGCGACCGCGTTGCCGCCACCGGCCTCGCCGCCGGCGATCAGGTGGTCGTGGATGGCGCGGGCTTCCTGGGCGAGGGCGATCTGGTGCGCGTCAGCGCCATCGCTCCCGCTCGCTGAGGACGCCCTGATGCGCAACATCTCGTCCTGGTCGATCAAGAACCCGATCCCCGTCATCCTGCTGTTCCTGCTGCTGACCATCGCCGGGATCGCGGGCTTCCGCTCGATGCGGATCAACAACAATCCCGACGTCGACCTGCCGATCGTCGTCGTCACGGCCGTGCGCCCCGGCGCCGCGCCCAGCGAGCTGGAAACCCAGGTCACCCGCCTGATCGAGGACTCGATCGCGGGCCTTGGCCAGGTGCGGCACACCAACTCGACGATCGTCGACGGCGCCTCGACCACGGTGATCGAGTTCGAGCTGGGCGTGGACCACGAGCGCGTCACCAATGACGTGCGCAACGCCATGTCCAACCTGCGCGGCTCGCTGCCCCAGGACATGCAGGAGCCGACCGTCACCCGCGTCGACATCTCCGGCGACGACCTGATCACCTATGTGGTCAAGGCGCCGACCCTGACGCCCGAGCAGCGCAGCTGGTTCGTCGACAACGACGTCAGCCGCGCCCTGCTGGCGATCCGCGGCGTCGGCGAGGTCAACCGCCGCGGCGGCGTCAATCGCGAGATCGAGGTCGCGCTAGACCCCGATCGTCTGGCCGCGCGGGGCGTCACCGCCGCCGCCGTCAGCCAGGCCCTGGTCTCGTCGAACGCCGACCTGCCTGGCGGCCGGGTGACCATCTCGGGCGCCGAACGGGCCATCCGCACCCTGGGCGCGGCCGGTTCGGTCGAGCAGCTGCGCGAAACCCGCGTGCCGCTGCCCAACGGCGGCGCGGTGCGCCTGGCCGACCTGGGCCAGGTCACCGACCACTGGGCCGAGCCGCGCTCGCGCGCGCGCTTCGACGGCCAGGAGGTGGTGACCTTCTCGATGATCCGCTCGCGCGGCGCCTCCGAGGTGCAGACCGCCGAGAAGATCCGCAAGGCCGTCGAGAAGCTGGACAAGGAGCACCCCGAGGTCGAGATCGAGGAGATCACCTCGAACGTGAAGTACATCGAGGAGAGCTATCTGGCCTCGATGGAAGCCCTGATCATCGGGGCGATCCTGGCCGTGCTGGTGGTGTTGCTGTTCCTGCGCGACTGGCGCGCCACCCTGCTGGCGGCCGTGGCCATCCCGACCTCGCTGCTGCCGACCTTCGCGGTGCTGGCGCCGATGGGCCAGTCGCTGAACGGCGTCACCTTGCTGGCGCTGTCCCTGACCGTCGGCATCCTGGTCGACGACGCCATCGTCGAGATCGAGAATATCGTCCGCCACATGCGCGGCGGCAAAAGCCCCTATGCGGCGGCCATGGAGGCGGCTGACGAGATCGGCCTGGCGGTCGTGGCCACCACCTTCACCATCGTGGCGGTGTTCGCGCCG
>NZ_LSJA01000115.1 GCF_001556515.1 Caulobacter sp. CCH9-E1
GGACGCCGGCGTGGGCAACCTGGTGGACGCCGACCTGGCCAAGGAAAGCGCCAAGCTGCAGTCGCTGCAAACCAAGCAGCAACTGGGTATTCAGGCGCTGTCGATCGCGAACTCTTCGAGCTCGTCGATCCTGAGCCTGTTCCGCTAAGAGAACAAAGCGCTGGCGTTCGCGCCGGCCGCTTTCTAGGGCGAGCCTTCGGGCTCGCCCTTTTTCTTTGCCCTACGCGCTCTCAGGTCCCGAACTGGGTGAACGGCACGCGGTTGAAGAACGCGCGCTCGGCCCCGCGCGGGTCGTCCTCCATTTGCGACGTGTTGTCGAACACCATCGTCTGGCGGCGCTCCAGCGTATAGGGCTCCCACCTGGGCAGGTTTCCGCCATTCGGGTCGCCTGTGCGCGCGAAGGCGATGAAGGCGTCGCTCATCGTGTTGGACATCGCGACCGACTCCGGTCCCGTTCCGACGATCGAGCCCTTGGCGTCCAGCGTGCCGAACACCAGGCCGATATCGATCGTGTGCGGCGCGCCGAAGATCCCGCCCTGGATCGGCGACTTCCAGTCGACCTGATAGACATAGGCCGGCGCGTTGGCCCGGGCCCGCTCCTCGGCCTGGATGATCGCGGCCTTCCACGAGCGTCCGGCGGTCGAGGCGGCGAAATAGACGTCGGCCGGCGAATAGGTCGGATAGGTCTGGCGATAGAAGGCCACCACCGTCTCGGGATCGATGTCGATGCGGGCGTTGAACTGGCCCGGCAGCCTGGCGATGACCTCGTCCCAGGTCTGGGGGAAGGCCTTGGCGTCCCAGCCGATGAAGCCCTTGGTCTCGTCGTGGGTGTTGCCGCACATCATCGGAACCGACAGGCCGTCCGGCGCGGCGTCGGGGAAGAACGGGTGGCGCGTGAGGGACCGCTCGTCCAGCACCGGGCCCATATAGACCCCGCCCGAGGCGGCGATCGGGTCGATGGCCTTCAGGCCGGCCAGCATGTCCCAGGCGGGCAGGGCGCGCAGGGCGGCCAGGTCCTTGATCCCCAGCTGGTCCAGGAAGGCCTTGGCGCGGCGGGTGGCGTTGAACGGGCCGCCGACCGTCACCTGCTGGCCGCTCATGGTGGCGGCCCGGTGGAACAGGCCCTTGGCGATCGGCATCCCCATCAGGGTGGCGATCTTGGCCCCGCCGCCCGATTGCCCGAACAGCATCACCCGGTCCGGATCACCGCCGAAGGCGGCGATGTTGTCGCGCACCCACCGCAGCGCCAGGACGAGGTCCAGTTGGCCGGCGTTGCCGCTGTCGGCGACGCTGGGATCGTTGAACAGGCGGGCGAGATAGAGATAGCCGAACGCGTTCAGGCGGTGGTTCACGGTCACCACCACGACGTCGCCCCGCTTGGCCAGCTTGGTCCCCTCGTACCAGGGGCTGGCGCCGGAGCCGCCGTTGTAGGCGCCGCCGTGGATGTAGACCATCACGGGCCGCTTGCCGCCGTCGGCCAGGCCGTTCTTCCCAGGCTTGGCTGGCGTCCAGACGTTCAGGAACAGGCAGTCCTCCGAGAGCGTCTCGCCCTCCTCGCCCTTGCCGGTCTGCATCGAGGCCGGACCGTAGGCGAGGGCGTGCTTCACGTCGGTCCAGGGCTCGGGCCTCACCGGCGGCATGAACCGCCGCGCCCCGCCGGTGTCGGCGCCATAGCGCAGGCCCTTGAAGATGCTGACCTCGCCGTCGACGTAGCCGCGCACCTTGCCGTTGGTCGTCTTGACCACGGGCGAGCGCCTTTCGGCCGTGAAGCCGGCGCTGGGCAGGGCGGCGTAGGCGGCCAGGGCGGCCGCGCCGGTGATCAGGGCGCGGCGAGTGGCGATGGTGTTCACGGGCTTCCTCCGGCGGCTTCTGACGAGCTTCGCGCCAGCGGTAGCACGGATGACACCGGTGACAATCCCTTAATCGTCAGCCCAGCGCCTTCACCGCCGCCGCGTGCTCGGCGATCACCGCCAGGGTCGAGGCGTCGGTGTCGAACACCCCGTACAGGCCCTGCTCCTCCTGCGGCGGATCGCCGACGAAGCTCTTGTCGCCGGCCGCGAACCAGGCGTCCGGGTGCTGGGCGCGGCCCTCGCCGTTCCAGGCCCAGAAATTGGTCCCCGCCGTCGGCCCGCCGGCCTTCATGTCCTCCAGCGCCAGGCCAAAGATTGTTCGGTAGAAGCGGTCCTTGTCGGCGGTCGCCGAACCGGGGGCGAAGGCGCGGGCCTCGCGGATCAGGCCGAATTCCTCGATGACCAGCGGCTTGTTCAGCTGACGAGCGATGGCGATGTGGCGGGCGACATAGTCGCGGCAGCGCGCCTCGCCGGCCTCATAGGTGGCCGGCTGGTTCTTCGGGTCGATCCAGCCCCAGTTGTTGGGCCAGACGTGGGCGGTGACATAGTCGATCGTCGTTGGTCGGTGCGCGTCGACCACGCAGGCCTCGCTCTCGAGACAGCCCTTGAGGCCCTCGCTGCCGGTGCAGACCAGGTGACGCGGGTCCAGCGTCTTGATGATCGTCGAGGTGTCGCGGACCCACTGCTGGAAGGCCGCCATGTTTCGCTCGCCGAAGGCGGCGCTTCCGCCCGGGCGGGGCTCGTTGGCCAGTTGCCAGGCCATGATGGTGGGATCGTCGCGATAGGCTTGGCCGGTCACGGTGTTCATCCGGCCGACCAGACCCCGCAGATAGCGCAGGAAGAGGGCGTTGGCCTTGGCGTCGCCATAGAAGCGCGCCGCGTAGTCTGGATATTCCGGCCACGGATGAGCTGGGTCGCCTTGCTGGAACCAGGGTCCGTTTCCGACCCAGTTCAGATAGGCGGGCATGCCGCCCGACCAGTCCCAGAAGTTGTTGACGTAGATCACTGCCTTTATGTCGCGCTTGGCCATCTCGGCCAGCAGGACGTCGAGGCCCTTGAGCAGCTCCTGGCGATAGACGCCCGGCTCCTCCTGGAAGGTCGGCGACACCGCGGCCTTGGCGGGCGAGCGCTCGCCGGCGCCCAGCACCCGCAGGTTGGCGACGCCCAGGCTCTTCAGCCGATCCAGCTCGCGCTTCAGCCGCTCCAGGTCGCCGAACGCCGCCGACGCGCCCAGCCAGGCGCCGTACCAGAGGTTCGCGCCCGCGAAGCGGTACGGTTTGCCGTCGAGGGAGAGGCGGCCCTTCTCCACCGTGACGAAACGCTTCTGGCTTTGGGCGGGACGCGCGGCGATCGCCGAGCCGGCCGCCAGCATGGCGGGCGCGGCGGCGATCAAGCCTCGGCGGGACAGGGTCATGGCGCTTCCTCCGGTCGAGCTCTACGGCTCCTGGCGTGGTCGCTCAGTGGGGCTTGGCGGCGTGGGCGGCGGTCCAGTCGACGATGGTCGACAAGGCCGACGGGGCGATGGTCTCCTCGATCTGGCCGTACTCGGTCATCAGGCCGGTGTTCGCTGTCTGGAGAAGGTGGTTGAGCCCAGGCATCTCGCGGATGGCGACGTCCCCGCCGGCCGGCAGGGCCGCCTTGATCGCAGCGAGATTGGTCTTGGCGTCGACCTGCAGGTCCTTCGTCCCGCCGATCGCCAGGACCGGAACCTTGATCTTGCCCAGCGCGGAGGCTGGATCGGCGCTCAGCATTTCGCGCCAGACCGGCGAGGCCAGGGCCAGGATCGGCCGTCTCTGCGGAGAGTCCGGCGCCAGGCCCTGGCGGTTCGACAGGGCGCTGAGCTCGACCCGCGCGGCCGTCTCGCTGACGGCGTCCCGCGCTGTGCGCCACCGCTCCAGCTGGTTCTTCAGCAGGATCTCGATCTGGTCCTCGGGCACGCCATTGGCCGCCAGTATCGCCCGGCTCTGCGCCGCCAGCAGGTCGACGCCCTTCACGCCCGGAGCCGACATCAGGACCAGGAACGCGATGCGCGGATCCTGGGCCGCCACGAGCGGCGCGATCTCGCCGCCTTCGCTGTGCCCAATCAGGCCGATCCGATCCGGGTCGATTTCGGCGCGCGTCCGCAACAGGGCGACTCCGGCGGCCACGTCGGTGGTCTGAGCCGACAGCGTCGGCGGCGAGGCGGGGGTCGCCTGCGAGCCGCCCGCGCCGCGATCGTCGACGCGCAGCACCGCCACGCCCTTGCGTGTCAGGGCGTCGGCAAGCACGAGGAACGGCTTGTGGCCGAAGACCGTCTCGTCGCGGTCCTGGGTTCCCGAGCCGCTGATCAGGACGACGGCCGAGAAGGGTCCCTTGCCCTCGGGCAGGGTCAGGGTCCCCGCCAGCATCAGGCCTGAGGCTGGATTGCGGTAGGTGAGCTGCTCCTCCCGATAGGGAAAAGGCGGCTTGGGGGTCTGGGGGCGGTTGAGCACCGGCGCCGTGCGGCTCAGCGACAGCGGCAGGCTGGCCTCGCCCTGCATCCACTGGCCTTCCAGCTTTTTGCCGTCGGCGGAAACGGCGCCCTCGAAGCCGGCCGGGACGCCGCGCAGCTCGAACCTGAGCTTGCCGTCGTTCACGGTCGCCGCGGCCGGGATGCTCCTGGCCATCTGGGCCGGGCTTTCCATCGTCGCCGAGCCGTCGGCTTGGATGTGGAAGACGACGGGCAGCTTCTGAGGTCCCGCGTCGAGCGTCCCGTACCAGTCGCCCGCGATCGGGGCGGGGATCTGGGCCAGCGCCAGGCTGGGCGCGAGCAAGGCGGCGGCGATCGCGGCCGGCGGCAGGAAACGCATGGCTTGTAAGCTCCCCCGAAGTTGGGGGAGCTTAAGCCGGTCTATCGTCGGTTGTGAAGCGAAGCCGGGGTCTTACAGGTTCAGCAGCGCCGGATCGCCGCCCTGGGCGGTGATGTTGACGCTGAGGGCCCGCTCGACCGCGAAGCGCAGCAGGGCGTGCGGACCGCCGGCCTTGGGGCCGGTGCCCGACAGACCCTCGCCGCCGAACGGCTGCACGCCGACGACCGCGCCGGTCATCGAGCGGTTGACGTAGGCGTTGCCGGCCGGGACCAGGCGCTGGACGTCGGCCGCGAAGCTCTCGATCCGCGAGTGGATGCCCAGGGTCAGGCCGTAGCGTCGGGCGGCCAGGGCGCCGGCGACCTGCTCGAGGTCCTCGGGCTTGTAGCGGACCACGTGCAGCACGGGGCCGAACACCTCGCGCTCCAGGAAGTCGGCGGCGGGGATCTCGGCCAGGACCGGCGCGAAGAAGGTCCCGCCGGCGGGGGCGGCCAGGGCGTGCAGCACCTTGGCTTCGCGCTTCAGGCGCTCCAGGTGCTGGTCGAGGGCGGTCTTGGCCTCGGCGTCGATGACCGGGCCGACGTCGGTGACGGCCAGGGCCGGATCGCCCAGCACCAGGGCGTCCATCGCGCCCTTCAGACCCTCGATGATGTGGTCGGCCGTGTCACGCGGCAGGAACAGCAGGCGCAGGGCCGAGCAGCGTTGGCCGGCTGAACCAAAGGCGCTGACGATCACGTCGTCGATGACCTGCTCGCGCTGGGCCGTCGTGTCGACGAACATGCCGTTGAGGCCGCCGGTCTCGGCGATGAACGGCACGATCGGGCCCTGACGCTGGGCCAGCGTCTGGTTGATCCGCCAGGCGGTGTCGGTGCCGCCGGTGAAGGCGACGCCGTCCAGGCCCTCGTGGGCGACCAGGGCCGCGCCTACCGTCTCGCCACGACCCGGCAGCAGGGCCAGCAGGCGCGGGTCGAGGCCGGCGGCGTGATAGAGTTTCACGGCCTCATAGGCGATCAGCGGGGTCTGCTCGGCCGGCTTGGCCAGCACGGCGTTGCCGGCGGCCAGGGCGGCGGCGATCTGGCCGGTGAAGATGGCCAGCGGGAAGTTCCACGGGCTGATGCAGACGAAGACGCCGCGACCAGCCAGGCTCAGGCTGTTGGTCTCGCCGACCGGGCCCTTCAGCACCTCGGCAGCGCCGAACTGGTCTTCGGCCAGCACCGCGTAATAGCGGCAGAAGTCGACGGCCTCGCGCACCTCGGCGATGCCGTCGCTAAGGGTCTTGCCGGCCTCGCGGGCCAGGATGGCGATCAGGCGCTCGATATTGGCCTCCAGCGCGTCGGCCATGGCGCGCAGCACCTGGGCGCGGGCGGCGCCGCCGGCGCGGTCCCAGGCCGGTTGCGCGGCGCGGGCCAGGCGGAAGGCTTCGTCGATCTGCGGCAGCTGGGCTTCGGACACGGCGCCGACCACCCGGCCTTCGTCGGCCGGGGCGACCACCGGCAGCGGGGGCGTGCCGACGGCCAGCTTGCCGCCGACCAGCGGACCGGCCGACAGGGTCTCGGCGTCGACGGCGGAGATCGAGGCCGAAAGACGCTCGCGATCGGCCTTCACGGAGAGATCGAGGCCGGCGCTGTTCTGGCGGCGCGGGCCGTAGACGTGGATCGGGGTCGGAATCTTGGCGTGGCGGTCGGGGTGGGCCTCGACCACGTCGATCGGGTCGGTGACGACCTTCTCGACCGGCACCCGCTCATCGAGCAAGGCGTGGACGAAGCTGGTGTTGGCGCCGTTCTCCAGCAGGCGGCGGACCAGATACGGCAACAGGTCTTCGTGACCGCCCACGGGCGCGTAGGCCCGCAGCGTGACGCCGTCATAGAGGTCGTCGGCGGCCTTATACAGAGCCTCGCCCATGCCGTGCAGGCGCTGGTGTTCAATGCGCACGCCGGCGTTCTTGGCCATGCGGACCACGGCGGCCAGGGTGTGGGCGTTGTGGGTGGCGAACTGGGCGTAGAGGCCGGGGGCGGCGTCGATCAGCGCCTTGGCGTTGACCAGGTACGACAGGTCCGTGGCCGGCTTGGTCGTATAGACCGGATAGTCCGGACGGCCGGCGACCTGGGCGCGCTTGATCTCGCTGTCCCAGTAGGCGCCCTTGACCAGGCGGACCATCAGGCGGCGGCCGGTCGCTTCGGACAGGGCGCGCAGGCGGGCGATCACCTCGCCGCAGCGCTTCTGATAGGCCTGGACAGCCAGGCCCAGGCCCTTCCACTCGCCCAGTTCCGGCTCGCGGCACAGCTTGTCCAGCAGCTTCAGCGACAGGGCCAGGCGATCGGCTTCCTCGGCGTCGATCGTGAAGTTCAGGTCGTAGCGGGCGGCGATCTTGGCCAGGCGCAGGGTGCGGGGATAGAGCTCCTCCCACACGCGGTCCTCGTGGGTGGCCTCGTAGCGCGGGCACAGGGCCGACAGCTTGACCGAGACGCCGTGGCCCTTCTCGGGACCGACGCCGTTCGACAGCTTGCCGACGGTCGTGATCGCGTCGGCATAGGCCTTTTCGTAGCGCTCGGCGTCGGCGGCGGTGCGGGCGCCTTCGCCCAGCATGTCGAACGAGCACATGGTGTCCTCGTTCGCCGCGCGCTTGATGGCGGCCTCGATCGTGCGGCCCAGCACGAACTGCTCACCCATGATGCGGATGGCCTGGCCGACGGCGGCGCGGATCACCGGCTCGCCCAGGCGCCCGGCCAGCTTCTTGATGAAGCCGGGCAGGTCCTTCTTGGCCTCGTCGTCGGGCTCGACGATCTTGCCGGTCAGCATCAGGCCCCAGGTCGAGGCGTTGACGAACAGGCTGTCGGAGCCGCCCAGGTGGCTGGCCCAGTCGGCCGAGCCGATCTTCTCGGCGATCAGCTTGTCGCGGGTGTCGTCATCGGGGGTGCGCAGCAGGGCCTCGGCCAGGCACATCAGGGCCAGGCCCTCGCGGGTGCCGAGGCTGAACTCCTGCAGGAAGCTTTCGACCACGCCCTGCTTGCGGACGCTGCGGCGGGCGCCGCGGACCAGCGCCTCGGCCTCGGCGCGGACGGCGGCGCGGTCTTCGCTGGAAAGCGGCGCGCTGGCCAGCAGGTCGGCGATCACGGCGGCTTCGTCGCGATACTTGCCGTCGTCGAGGCTATCCCAATTCATCGCGGGCATGGCGTTCCCTGAGGTTAGAATATCGTCGGTCTATCGCGACTTTCACCAAAGGTGCTTCGTTTGTTGGGCTTGGGCTCCGTCGGGTCTTCGGCCGAACTGGCGAAAACGTTCGTCTGCTCCAGCGATCGCCGGCGGCGCGGGATGAGGATGCTGTGAAAATGGGGAGGGAGGAAGGGGCGCTAGTCGGGGAGACAGAGAGCGCCCCTTCCTCTCTAGCGCGACGCCCGGTTAGGGGGAGAGGGGCGAGCGTCGCGACGTTCCGACGGCAAAGCCGCCCCACCGACGCCCTGAGGAGGAGGGGTTGGCGCGGGTGGGCTGGAACGATCGGGGGTGTAACGCTAAGCTTGTCGAAGGTGCTCCGTTTGTGAGCGCTAATTTTCGAAGCTTCTTCGGCAAAAAGGCGCCATGGCCAGTTCCGCTCTAGACGACACCGATCGCCGACTACTCAGGGTTTTGCAGGCCGACGGACGCATCACCAACGCCGAGTTGGCCAAGCGCTGCAATCTCTCGCCGGCGGCCACGTTCGACCGCGTCCGGCGGCTGAAGGAGCGCGGCTACATCACCGGCTACGCGGCGCTGCTGGATCCGGCCAAGGTCGACCGGGCGCTGCTGATCTTCGTGGAGGTGGTGCTGGAGCGGACCACGGGCGAGACCTTCGAGGACTTCGCCGCCGCCGTGCGCCGCGCGCCCGAGGTTCTGGAGTGCCACATGGTGGCCGGGGGCTTCGACTACCTGATCAAGGCCCGGGTGAAGGACATGGAAGCCTATCGCGGCTTCCTGGGCGACATTCTGGTCAAGATGCCGGGCGTGCGCGAGACTCGCACCTACGCCGTGCTCGAGGAGGTCAAGAGCACGGTCCAGCTGCCGCTTTAGTTGGAGGCGACGACCGTCGGGCTCGAAACGGGGCGGCCGGAAAGATCCGTCGGCGCGACCACGGCGGAGACGATGGCGGTCAGGGCCAGCAGGCTGGCGAGCACGATGCCGGCTGCCTGAGCGATGGGGTTCGTCGTCTGATCGTTCTTCGAACTCGTGGACATAGTCACCTCTTCCGGCCTTGGCTTCTGCACGCGCGCGGAAACACCGTTAATGTGCAAACGTTTACCGAAGAGGGTTACCAAACGGTAATAGGCGTCCCGCCCCGTCCCCGGATCGGGTCGGGCGGCGGTCTCCAGATTCAAGAAGGAGGAAGGGGCGGCTCCCGGGAATGGGGGGAGGAGCGCGCCCCTTCCGTTCGTCACCATCGGTGGGGGATGATGGTCGACGAACTTCCCCGGAGGCTGCCGGGGAAGGCCTTGGCTCAGCGAACGGGCGCGCCGCCGCCGAGCGTCTTGTACAGGGTCACCAGGTTGGTGGCCCGATCCAGGCGCGCCGAGATCAGGCCCAGCTGGGCCGAGTACAGGGTGCGCTGGGCGTCCAGCAGGGTCAGGGCGCTGTCGACGCCCGCGTCGCGGCGCTGCTGCGACAGGCGTTCGCGGTCGGTCGCGGCGGAGACGAGGCGTTCCTGCGCGGCCAGGCGATCGGAGACCGTCTGGCGGATCGACAGGGCGTCGGAGACCTCGCGGAAGGCCGTCTGGACGGTCTTCTCGTAGGTCGCCACCGCGATGTCGCGACCGGCCTTGGCGCTGTTCAGGTTGGCGACATTGGCGCCGCCGGCGAAGATCGGCAGGCTGATCTGGGGCGTGAAGCTCCAGCTTCCCGTGCCGTTCTTGAACAGGTCGTTGAGGTCGCCGCTGGTCGCGCCGGTCGAGCCGGTCAGGCTGATGCGCGGGAAGAAGGCCGCCCGCGCCGCGCCGATATTGGCGTTGGCGCCTTGCAGGCTGTGCTCGGCCGACAGCACGTCCGGACGACGCGCCAGGACGTCGGACGGCAGGCCGGCCGGCAGGTCGGCCAGGATCTTGGCCGAGGACAGGTCCCCCGAAGGCAGCAGCTCGGCGGGGACCTCGCCGCCGGTCAGCAGGACCAGGGCGTTGCGGTCCTGGGCCACCTGGGCGGTGTAGGACGCCACGTCCGAACGGGCGGTCTCGGCCAGGGTCTCGGCGGTGCGCAGATCGAGCAGGGAGCCGACCCCGCCGTCGACCTGGCGACGGGTGAGGGCCAGGGACTCCTCGCGCGTGGCCAGGGTGTTCTTGGCCAGCGCCAGGCGGTCCTGATCGGCGGCCAGGGTCAGCCAGGCGTTGGCCGTCTCGGCGATCAGGCTGATCCGGGTGGCGCGCGCGGTTTCCTCGGTGGCGAAGAAGCTCTGCAGCGCCTGCTGGTTCAGGCTGCGGACGCGGCCGAACAGGTCCAGCTCATAGGCGGTGAAGCCGATGGCGGCGCTGTAGGTCTCGGTCTCGATCGCCTGTCCGGTCTGCGAGACTCCGGCCGGCGTGCGGCCGCGCTGCTCGCTGAGCACGCCGTTGATCGACGGGAACAGGGTCGAGCGCTGGACGCCGTACTGGGCGCGGGCGCGCTCGATGTTCAGCACCGCCACGCGCAGGTCGCGGTTCTGCTTCAGCGCCAGGTCGACCACGCCTTGCAGGCGCGGATCGACCAGCACCTGGCGCCAGTCGAGGTCGGCGGCCGTCACCGAGCCCGCGGGCTCGGCGGTCGGCGTGGACCAGGTCTGGGCCACCGGCAGGGTCGGGCGCTCGTACTTGGGCGCCAGGGTGCAGGCGCTGACCGCCGTGGAGGCCAGCAGGATCAGAGTGAGATTACGGAACATGATCAGTGGGCCTCCGTCGACGAAGCCTCGCCGCCGTGTTCGGCGACAGCCTGGTCGTGGCCGGGGTGCTTGGGTTTGAAGATCTTCTCGACCACCACGAAGAACAGCGGGACGAAGAAGATCGCCAGCAGGGTGGCCGAGATCATGCCGCCGATGACGCCGGTGCCGATCGCGTGCTGGGCGCCGGAGCCGGCCCCATTGGAAATCGCCAGCGGCAGAACGCCGAAGACGAAGGCCAGCGAGGTCATGATGATCGGGCGCAGACGGATGCGGACCGCCTCCAGCGTCGCCTCGACCAGGCCCATGCCCTTCTCGTAAAGGTCCTTGGCGAACTCGACGATCAGGATGGCGTTCTTGGACGCCAGGCCCATGGTCGTCAGCAGGCCGACCTGGAAGTAGATGTCGTTCGACAGGCCGCGGACGAAGGTCGCCAGCAGCGCGCCGATGACGCCCAGCGGAATGACCATGATGACCGCCAGCGGGATCGACCAGCTCTCATAGAGGGCGGCCAGCAGCAGGAACACGACCAGGATCGAGATGGCGTACAGGGCGGGGGCCTGGTTGCCGGACTCCAGTTCCTGGGCCGACAGGCCGGTCCATTCGTAGCCGACGCCAGGCGGCAGCTTGGCGGCCAGCTTTTCCATCGTCGCGATCGCGTCGCCCGAGCTCTTGCCCGGCGCGGGCGAGCCCTGGAGGTTCATCGACGGGAGGCCGTTATAGCGCTCCAGGCGCGGCGAGCCGTAGGTCCAGCTGGCCGTGGCGAAGGCCGGGAACGGGACCATCTGGCCCTGGTTGTTCCGCACGTACCACCGGTTCAGGTCCTCGGGCGTCATGCGATAGGGCGCGTCGGCCTGGATGTAGACCTTCTTGACCCGGCCGCGATCGATGAAGTCGTTGACGTACGACCCGCCCCAGGCGGCGCTGAGCGCGCTGTTGATGTCGGCGGTGGTCAGGCCCATGGCGCCGGCCTTGGCCTGGTCGACCTCGATCTTCAGCTGGGGCGTATCGTCCTGGCCGTTGGGACGCACGCCGACCAGGTTCGGGTCTTGCGAGGCCATGCCCAGCATCATGTTCCGGGCCTGCATCAAGGTCTCGTGGCCGACGCCGCCGATGTCCTGCAGCTGGAAGTCGAAGCCCGACGAGGTGCCCAGTTCAGGAACCGACGGCGGGATCACGGCGAACACCATGGCGTCGCGGATCTGGCTGAAGGCGCCCATGGCGCGGCCGGCCACGGCTTGCGCCTTCAACTGGGCGGCCTTGCGGTGGTCGAAGTCCTTCAAGCGCACGAAGGCGAGACCGGCGTTCTGACCCGCGCCGCTGAAGCTGAAGCCCGAGACGGTGAACACCGACTGCACGGCGTCCTTCTCGTCCTTCAGGAAGTGGTCGCGGACCTGGCTGAGGACGGCTTGCGTCTTCTGCTCGGTCGCGCCGGCCGGCAGCTGGACGAGGGTGATCATGATCCCCTGGTCCTCTTCCGGCAGGAAGGCGCTGGGCAGGCGGACGAACAGCAGGCCCATGGCCACGATGATCGCGGCGTAGACCGCCATCCACCGGCCGCTCTTTCCCAGGATGCCGCGGACGGAGCCCTGGTAGCGCGACGACATGTCGTTGAAGCTGCGGTTGAACCAGCCGAAGAAGCCCTTCTGGTGCTCCTTGTGACCGGCCTCGACCGGCTTGAGCATGGTGGCGCACAGAGCCGGCGTCAGCACCAGGGCCACCAGGACCGAGAGGCCCATGGCCGAGACGATGGTGATCGAGAACTGGCGATAGATCACGCCCTGCGAGCCGCCGAAGAAGGCCATCGGCACGAACACCGCCGCCAGGACGAGCGCGATGCCGATCAGGGCGCCGGTGATCTCATTCATCGACTTGCGGGTGGCATCCTTGGGCGAGAGCCCTTCCTCGCTCATCACGCGCTCGACGTTCTCGACCACGACGATGGCGTCGTCGACCAAGAGGCCAATGGCCAGCACGAGGCCGAACATGGTCAGGGTGTTGATCGAGTAGCCGAAGGCGGCCAGCACGCCGAAGGTGCCCAAGAGGACGACCGGGACGGCGATGGTCGGGATCAGGGTCGCGCGCCAGTTCTGCAGGAACAGGAACATGACGATGAAGACGAGGATGATGGCCTCGATCAGCGTCTTGACCACCTCGTGGATCGACAGCTCCACGAACGGCGTCGAGTCATAGGGAACGACGTACTTGTAGCTGGCCGGGAAGTTCTTCTGGAGCTGGGCCATGCGAGCCTTGACGGCCGCGGCGGTGTCCAGCGCGTTGGCGCCGGGGGCCAGACGGATGGCGAGACCCGCGGCGGGCTTGCCGTTGAACTTGGCGACCGAGCCGTAGTTCTCGGCGCCGAGCTCGACGCGGGCGACGTCCGACAGGCGCACGGTGGCGCCGCCGGTGCTGTTCTTGACGATGATCTGGCGGAACTGGTCCGGCGTCTGCAGGCGCGACTGGGCCGTGATCGTGGCGTTCAGTCCGGTGCCCGGCAGGTTGGGCGCGCCGCCCAGCTGGCCGGCCGAGACCTGGGCGTTCTGGGCCTTGATCGCGGTCGAGACGTCGGCCGGGGTCAGGTTGAAGCTGGCCAGCTTCTGCGGGTCCAGCCAGATGCGCATGGCGTACTGTGCGCCGAACAGCTGGATGTCGCCGACGCCGTCGACGCGGCTCAGCGGATCCTGGATGTTCGAAGCCAGATAGTCGGCCAGGTCGGTGTTGGTGGTCTTGGGGTCCTCCGAGAAGAGGCCCACGACCATCATGAAGTTCCGCGCCGACTTGGCGACCGTCAGGCCTTGCTGCTGCACTTCCTGCGGCAGCAGGGCGGTGGCGGTCTGCAGCTTGTTCTGGACCTGGACCTGGGCGATGTCGATGTCGGTGCCGGCCTTAAAGGTCAGGGTCACCGTGGCCGAACCGGAGCTGTCGCTGGTCGACGACATGTAGTCCAGGCCGTCCAGGCCCTTCATCTTCTGTTCGATGACCTGGGTGACGCTGTCCTCGACGGTCTTGGCCGAGGCGCCAGGATAGTTGGCCGAGATCGACACCTGCGGCAGGGCGATTTCAGGATACTGCGCGACCGGCAAGGTCCGGATGGCGAGCGCCCCGGCCAGCATGATCACGATGGCGATGACCCACGCGAAGATAGGCCTGTCGATGAAGAAGCGGGAAAGCATCGGGACCTGGCCTTAGCGCTGGGCTTGAGCGGCGGCGGGCGCCGCGCCGGCGGGCACGGCCTTGATCGGCGCGCCGGGGCGCACCTTCTGCAGGCCTTCGACGATGACCTTGTCGCCCGGCTGGAGACCGCTGGTGACCAGCCACTTGTCGCCGACCGTCTGGCCCAGGGTGATCGGACGCGGCTCGGGGCCCTTGGCGCCGACCAGCATCACCGTCGCGCCGCCCTTGGGGTCACGGCTGACGGCGCCTTGCGGGATCAGGATCCCGCCCGAGGCCACGCCCTGCGCCAGGCTCGCGCGGACGTACATGCCCGGCAGCAACACGCCGTTCGGGTTCGGGAACACCGCGCGCAGCGTCACCGAGCCGGTGCCCGGATCGACCGTCACGTCCGAGAACTCCAGCGTGCCCGGTGTCGGATAGGTCGAGCCGTCCTCGAGCTTCAGCGTCACGGTGGCCGAGTTGGTCTTGCCCAGCTTGCCGCTGGCGAACTGCTGCTTCAGCTTCAGGAGCTCGGCCGAGGTCTGGGTCAGGTCGACATAGATCTTCGACAGGTCCTGCACCGTCGCCAGGGCCGTGGCTTGGTTGGCTGTGACGAGGGCGCCGGGGGTGACCGCGCTCTTGCCGATGCGGCCGGTGATCGGCGCGGCGACCTTGGTGTAGTTCAGGTTGATGCGAGCGGTGTGGAGCGCGGCCTTCTGCACCGCGACCGCGGCTGCCGTCTGGGCGGCGGCGGCCTGGGCGTCGTCATTGTCCTGCTTGGAGACCGCGCCGCTCTCGACCAGGGCCTTGTAGCGGTCGGCCTTGAGCTTGGCCGACAGGGCCTGGGCCTGGGCCTGGGCCAGCGAGGCCGCGGCGCTGTTGTAGGTGGCCTGATAGGTGGCTGGATCGATCTGGTAGAGCGACTGGCCGGCGCGGACGATCGCGCCTTCCTCGAACAGGCGCGCCTTGATCACGCCGCCAACCTGCGGCCGCACGTCCGAGACCAGGAAGGCCGAGGTCCGGCCCGAGAGCTCGGTGGTCAGGCCCACGGTCTGGGGCTGGGCGACGATGTAGCCGACCTCGGTCGGTCCGCCCATGCCCATGCCGGCGGCGCCGCCCTTCTGACCGCAGGCGGCGAGGGTGAGCGCGATGGCGGCGAGACCTACGGCCGTCGTGGCCGCGGTGCGTTGGAAGTGCATATTTGACCCCGGATGCGATGGGCTAGCGAGCTATTGCCCTTGACTAGACCGGCATGGATAAACAATTTGAGAATGAACGTTCATTCTCACGCGGGCTGGACATAGGAGCGCGACTAGCGCAAGTCAACCTCCAAACCCGACGCTGAGGCTGCCCTAACGGAAATGTAATGTCGCTTGGGATTTTCAATGGTTGATGACGGCCACTCAGGGCGCCCTTCGCCGGAATCGCGCCGCCAGCAAATCCTGGACGCCGCGTGCGAACGTGTGCGCCAGTCCGGATTCCACGGCGCCAGCATGGCCGACATCGCCAAGGCCGCGGGCCTCAGCGTCGGCCAGATCTATCGCTACTTCGAGAACAAGGAGGCGATCATCGCCGCCATCGTCGAGCAGGATCTGGCGGAGATGCGCGATAAGTTCGCCGAACTAGAGAGCCAGCCGGGCACCTTGCTCGACGCGATCGACGAGCACCTGCCCGAAAGCATCGACAAGTGCTTCGATCCCCGCCGCGCGGCCCTGGCGCTGGAGGTGGTCGCCGAGGCCGCCCGCAACCCCAAGGTCGCGGCCATCGTGCGCTCGGCGGACGCGCAGGAACGGGAGATGGCCAAGGCCCTGATGGAGCGAAATCGCAAACCGGAGTGGAGCGAGGCCGAGTTCCAGGCCCGCTGCGAGACGATCGGCCTGATCTTTGACGGTCTTCTCACGCGCGGCGTCAACCACCCCGACCTGGACCGCGACGCCCTCAGCCAGGTGCTGCGCTCGACGGTGCGTCACCTGCTGAGCTGAGGCCAGAGGCGCCTGGCGATTGCCAGGACCTCGCCGATCGGCGATTAGCCGTTCGGCGGAGAGGCCGCGACGCCAATCCTCGCGAGGCGCTGGGGGGCGCATGAACGAGCCGATCAACGACACGCCGCAAGCCGGCCCGCCGACGCTATTCGCCCGCGGCGCTTACATCTCCGGCCTCGACGGATTGCGCGCCATCGCCGTGCTGCTGGTGATGGTCGGCCACTTCGGCCTCGAGAACGTGGTCCCGGGCATGCTCGGGGTGACCATCTTCTTCTTCATCAGCGGCTTTCTGATCACCACCCTGCTGACGCGCGAAGCCCAGGCCCACGGCGACATCTCGGTCGGCAAGTTCTACATGCGCCGGGCGTTGAGGCTCTATCCGGAGCTGCTGCTGCTCGTGGTCCTGGGCGGATCGGCGGGCCTTCTCTACCACGCGGTGCGGCCGATCGACGTCGCCGCCGCGCTTGGCTACTTCACCAACTATCTCCTGCTTCACGAGGAGGCGACGGGCAGGGCGGTGCGCTGGCCGCAGCTTTGGTCGCTGGCGGTGGAGGAGCACTTCTACCTGACCTTCCCGCTGCTGATGTGGGCGACATGGAGGCGTCCTCGACTGTTCGCCGCCTTGCTGGCGTCGATTTGCGTCGCAACCCTCGCCTGGCGGTTTCACGTCTCCCAATTCGGCGCGCCCTTCGGCCTGCTCCAGGCCGGCGCAAACCTGCCCTACACGTCGCTGGCGTCGGACGCCCGGATCGACTCGATCGTCTATGGCTGCCTGGCGAGCCTGATGTTCCGGCGGTGGGGCGATCACCTCGCGGCCGAGCCATGGCTGGCGCTGGCGATCGGCGCGGCGGGCGGGGCGGGGCTGCTGCTTTCGCTGGTCTGGCGCGATCCCGCCTTCCGCGAGACCTGGCGATTCAGCCTGCAGGGCCTCGCGCTCGCCGCCACCTTCGTCGGGCTCTATGCGACGCCGTTGGGGGCCTGGGTTCGGAAAAGGCTGCTCGACCACCCCCTGCCGCGTCGCCTCGGCGTCCTCTCCTACGGCGCCTATCTCTGGCACATGGAAGTCGTCATCGCCTGCGTCGCCTGGGTGGGGGCCCCAGTGGATCTTCCGCCGGTTCAGAAGCTTGGGCTCGTCGTCGTCGGCACGCTGGTCAGCTTCCTGCTGGCCGAGCTCTCGTTGCGCGCCGTCGCCCCCGCGCAGCGCCTGCGGCATCGGCTGTTCGCGCGCTAGACGACCAGATTCTAGAGTTAATTTACCCCCCGGTAGGTGAGGGGACTCGACGCGCCCGGCGTTGCGGTTAAGCTTTCGGTAACGCTCTTCCGCCGATCCCTTGGAGGCCTCGCATGTCGGCTCTCTCGTTGGCCCCGGTCTTCAAGCCCGAAGTCGTCACGCCGGTCTTCCCGCCGCGCGATCAGGCCGCCGACATCCTGCTGGAGCGCTTCCGCCGGCACGCGCCCTCGTTCCACCTCGACGGGTCCAGCGACTGGAGCGTCTCGGAGGAGACGATCCGGTTCCTCGCCAAGCACGTCCCGGAAAACGCGGCGACCCTCGAGACCGGCGCCGGCCTGTCGACCGCCATGTTCGCCCTGCTGGGCGCTCGCCACACCTGCATCACGCCGGACGCTGGAGAGGTTCGCCGGATCGGAGACTTCTGCCGCGCGGCGGCGATCCCCACCGCCGATCTCGCGTTCGAGATCGACTATTCGGAAAACGCCCTGCCGCGGCTGAAGAAGGAGCCGCTGGACTTCGTGCTGATCGACGGCGGCCACGGTTTTCCGATGCCGATCATCGACTGGTACTACGCGGCCACGCACCTCAAGGAGGGCGGCGTCGTCCTGATCGACGACACGCACCTGTGGTCGGTCTCGATCCTGGTCGACATGCTCAAGACCGACGACGGCTGGGCGCACATGGGCCGCGTCGGACGTCGCACCCACGCCTTCCGCAAGGTCGCGCCGTTCGCCTACAAGGAGTTCTGCTTCCAGCCCTACGTCGTCCGCAAGAGCCGCCTGACGTCGATCACGACGCGCCTGCTCACGGCGTTCGATCTGCTGCGCGCGGGGGACTTCGCCGAGTTCGGCCGGCGGCTGCGGCGCGCCTAGCCCTTGCCCTCCGGCAGCTTCAGCCCGCACTTGACCAGTTCGGCCCAGGCTTCCTCGGCGTCGTCGGCGAAGTGGAGGAGGTCGAGGTCTTCGGCCGCGATCATGCCGTGCTCGACCAGGCCCTCGAAATTGATGATCGAGCGCCAATAGGCCTCGTCGAACAGCACGATCGGGATCGGCGGCGCCTTGTCGGTCTGGCGCAGGGTCAGGATCTCGAACAGCTCGTCGAAGGTGCCAAAGCCGCCGGGGAACACCACCAGCGCGTTGGCCCGCATGGCCAGATGCATCTTGCGCATGGCGAAGTAGTGGAAGCGGAAGGTCAGGTCCGGCGTGCAATAGGGATTGGGCGTCTGCTCGCGCGGCAGGGTGATGTTGAAGCCGATCGTGGGCGCGCCGGCCTCGTAGGCGCCGCGATTGGCGGCCTCCATCGCCCCGGGGCCGCCGCCCGTGGCGATGACGTTGTCCCGGACTTG
Source organism: Caulobacter sp. CCH9-E1 (assembly GCF_001556515.1). GTDB lineage: Bacteria > Pseudomonadota > Alphaproteobacteria > Caulobacterales > Caulobacteraceae > Caulobacter. Next base: position 18,256 of record NZ_LSJA01000115.1, read on the forward strand.
GTCGCCATTGACGTGCTTGGCCCCGCCGCGCTCTGAGACGATGCGGCCGAAGCGCCGGGCTTCCTCGTACCAGCGCGCCTGCTCGGGCGGACCGTCCTGGCGAACCCGCGCGCTGCCGAACACCACGATCGTCGAACGCACGCCCCAGCGGCGCAGGGCCTCGTCGGCCTTGGCGAACTCCAGCAGGAACCGCACGCCCCGCATCGAGTCGCCCAGCAGGAAATCCTGGTCCAGCGCCGCCAGCCGATAGGACGGCGAGGTCAGCTGGGCGCGGTTGTCTGGGGCGTTGGTCGGCAGGGGGACTTCGGTCACGAGGAGCACTCAAGGTTTGCGTAGCGGCGCAGACTATGACGCAATCCGTCAGCGAGGTTGACCTGGATCAGGGCGAAGACGGCTTCCGGACGCTCATCCTCGTTCAGTTTTCCTGTGGATGGCGCTGCGATGACCCCGACCCTGACCTTCCATGGCGCCGCGGGCTGCGTCACCGGCTTTTGCGCCCGGCTCGTCACCGAGCACGCTACGGTGCTGATCGACTGCGGCATGTTCCAGGGCTCCAAGACGCTGAAGGCGCTGAACTACGAGCCGTTTCCGTTCGACGCCGGCAAGGTCGACGCGGTCCTCCTGACCCACGCCCACATCGACCATTCGGGCCTCTTGCCCAAGCTGATGCTGGCCGGGTTCGAGGGGCCGATCTACGCCACCGCCGCCACGCGCGACCTGGCCGCGGTCATGCTGGTCGACGCCGGGGGCATTCAGGAGAACGAGGTCGAGAGCCTCAACCGTCGCAACCAGCGACGGGGCATTCCGCCGGTCGAGCCGATCTATACGGCGCAGGACGGCAAGGCCGTCGCCGCCCAGTTCCGCAAGGCGAAACTCGGCGAGCCCGTCCAGATCGCGGAGGGGATCACCGCCACCTGGTGGCCGGCCGGCCACATGTTGGGCTCGGCCTCGATCGCGGTGGAGGTCGGCTCGCCCGGCCAGACCAAGACCTTGCTGTTCTCCGGCGATCTCGGCCCCGGCGGCAGCCCGTTCGTCGACGATCCCGACGCGCCGGCGGGCGTCGATCACCTGATCATCGAGTCGACCTATGGCGACCGCGAGCGCACGGGCTTCGACAGCGCCTCGCGTCGCCAGCAACTGGCCGAAGAAGTGCGGGCCGCGCACGAGGCCGGCGGCCCGCTGCTGATCCCCGCCTTCGCCGTGGAACGCAGTCAGGAACTGCTGGTCGACCTGCTGGAACTGATGGACGCGGGCGAGGTCCCCAAGGGCGACGTCTTCCTGGACTCGCCGCTGGCCATCGAGGCGACCAAGGTGTTCCAGGCGCGCGGCTGGCGGCCGGGCGTCCAGTCCAATCCGTTCGATGCGCTCAGGCCGTCGAACCACCTGCGGTTCCTCACCTCGCCCGGCGAGAGCGACGGCCTGGACCGCCTGAGCGGCTGGCACATCATCCTGGCGGCCAGCGGCATGTGCGACGCCGGCCGCGTCCGCAAGCATCTCAAGCGGCTGCTGTGGCGCAAGGAGGCGACGGTGCTGCTGTGCGGCTACCAGGCTACGGGCACCCTGGGGCGCCTCTTGGCCGAAGGCGCGCCGCGCGTCTCGATCCGGGGCGACGAGGTGCGGGTGCGGGCGCGGATCCGCCAGCTGGACGCCTATTCCGGCCACGCCGACGCCAAGGAGCTCGTCAGCTGGGCCAAGGCGCGGATGCCGGTGGCGGGCTCGGTCTTCATTGCTCATGGCGAGCCCGACGCGGCGCAAGGCCTCAAGCGTCGCCTCGCCGAGGCGGGCTTTTCCGAGGATCGCCTGGTGGTCCCGGCGCTGGACGAGACCTTCCTGCTGGGCGAGGGCGCGGCCACCCTGACCGACCAGGCGCCGCCGCGCCTGCCGCCGCGCGCGGCGGGCTCGCTCGACTGGCACAACCAGCGCGCCGCCTTCCAGCTGGCCCTGGGCGAGGCGCTGAAAGCTGCTCCCGATGACGCCGACCGCGAGCGCCTGCTGCATGTGCTGAGCGCGGCGTTGGACGCCTATCGGGGGTAGGGGTCTATTCCCACAATTCCCGTGTCATCCCGGAAGCCTCGAAGAGGCTATCCGGGATGACACGGATTTTGAGTGGCTCGTCTCAGTTCAATCCAGCGCCCTGTACTTGAACCCCCTGAACCGCGCCGAGCCCTTGCCGGCCGCGTAAAGGCCAGGCTTCAGCATCAGGAAGCCGCCGCGGACGTTGTGGTGATAGCCGCTGACCTCCATGCCGCGGTCGAAGCGCTTCCAGGTCTTTCCCCCGTCTCCGCTGGTGTGGAAGGCGACGATGTGGCGGGTGTTGCGCAGCCTCATCAGCATCTTCGACCCATGCGGATTGGCCGGGCGGCCGCGCTCGATGCCGTACTGGTGGGTGACGAAGTTCTTCGCGTCGAAGCCCAAGCCGCAATAGAGCTGGCGATCGTAGAACAGGATCAGGCCCGCGCGCGTCTCGGGCTCGATCTCGATCTCGCACTCGATCTCGTAGGCCTGGTCGCCGTTGACGAAGATCAGCGGCGCGCCGCTGGACGGCGCCTCGCCCGCGCCCTTCAGGATCAGGGCGCCGCCTTCGCGCTTGATGCGGTCCTGCTCGCCGGGCTTGGGATCGAAGAAGTTCCACTGCACGCCGTACTTGTCGGTGGTGAAGTCGTCCGACAGCGCCATGCCGTGCGGGCCTGGAACCCCACCCCTCGGCTTGGCGAGGGGACGGGACAAGTCGCCGCCGCCGATGTCGAACCAGCCGTCGGCGGTCCAGGTCACCGGCGCCAGCAGGGTCTGGCGGCCCAGGGTGTAATAGCCGTTCTCGTAGCCGTGATAGACGGTCCACCAGTCGCCGGGCGTGGGCCCTTCGACCAGGGTGGCGTGGCCGCGCGACCACCACTTTTCGCTGTTGTCGACGGTGCGCACCAGCGGGTTGCGCGGATGGTCCTCCCAAGGGCCCGCCAGCGACTTGGCGCGCGCGACGATGACCATGTGGCCGGTCGGCGGGCCGGCCGTGCCGCCCACGGCGGTGATCATGTAGAAGTATTCACCCCGCCGCATGACCTTGGGGCCCTCGGGCGAGAAGCCCTCGACGTCCCAGTCGTCGGGATAACGCCACGGATCATAGACGTGCTCGGGCTGACCCACGGTGGAGAGGCCGTCGGGCGCCAGCCTTATGCGGTCGCCGCCGGACAGGAACAGCCAGCGCTCGCCCGTCTCGTCGACGATGTGGCCCGGATCGATGTAGCGGGGCAGTTTCAAGTCGATCGGCTCGGACCACGGGCCCTCGATCCTGTCGGCCCAGATCACGTAGCTGGTGTTGTTGTTCGGCTTTTTGGCCGGCAGGTAGATGTAGTAGCGGCCCTTGTGCTTGCAGAGCTCGGGCGCCCAGATCGCGCCGACATTGGTCTTCAGCGTCGTGGTGACCGGCGTCCAGTTCACCAGGTCGCGACTATGCCAGATCAGCAGGCCCGGATAGGCGTCGAACGAGCTGTGGGTCATGTAGTAGTCGTCGCCGTCCTTCTGGATCGACGGGTCGGGATGGTCGCCGGCCAGGATCGGATTGAGGAAGGTCCCGTCGCCCAGGTCGGCCTTGCGCTGGCCCTCGATCCCCTTGGCCCAGGTCGGGCCCGTGGTCGGCTTGGCGGGGAGGGCGCCCATCTGAGCCGCTTGGCCGGAGGCGGGCAGGGCGGCCAGGCCCGCGCCGGTCAGCAGCGAGCCCAACGCGCCGCGGCGATTGATGTCGACCATGATGTTCTCTCCCGAACGCGACTTGTCTTTGTTGGGTGCAGGCTAGTGGTCGGCGCGATTTTGTCCACCGGTGTCATTTTGGCGAAGGGCAAAAGAAAACGCCCGGAAGCGAGGCCTCCGGGCGTTGCGGATCAAGATGCTCCCCCGCGATGCGGGGGAGCTGTCGCGGAGCGACTGAGGGGGCGAGC
>NZ_LSJA01000116.1 GCF_001556515.1 Caulobacter sp. CCH9-E1
CGGTGAACGCCTTGGCGGCCTTCATGACGATGAAGGCCGGGCTGGTGATCAGGTCGTGGCTCTTCAAAAGCCTGTAAACACTGGCTTCCGAGACGAAGTAGCCCTGACTGTCGGTGAAGCGCACCGCCAGCTCCCGCGGGCTCAACTCCGAGTGCTCCAGGGCCATTTCCAGGATCGCGGCGCGCACATCCTCGGGGATGCGGTTCCACACCCGGCTGGGGCGTCCTGGGCGGTCTTCCAGGGCCTCGGGGCCGCCGGTCTGGTAGAGATCATACCAGCGGTAGAAGGTGGCGCGGGATACGCCGATCTGAGCAAGCGTCCTGCGCACGGGCAGGCTCGATTGCTCGACCAGGCGGATGATCTCGATCTTTTCGCAAGCCGGATAT
>NZ_LSJA01000117.1 GCF_001556515.1 Caulobacter sp. CCH9-E1
GCTGGAGCTGGGCGTCGGCGGCGGCCTGAATCTCGCCTTCTACGATCCGGCGCGCGCGATCCGCGTCACCGGCGTCGATCCCTCCGCCGAGCTGCGAGCGATCGCGGAGGGGGCCCCGCGCCCAGACGGGCTCAAGGTCGAGATCCTGCCGGGCGAGGCCGAGGCCTTGCCCTTCGCCGATGCGCGGTTCGACACCGTGCTTTGCACCTTCACCCTGTGCTCGGTGCGCTCGCCGGCCGCCGCGCTGGCCGAGACGCGGCGGGTGCTGAAGCCGGGCGGGACCTTCCTGTTCTGCGAACACGGCCTTTCGCCCGACGCCGGGGTGTCCCGCTGGCAAAGACGTATCGAGCCTCTGTGGAAGCGCCTGGCGGGCGGCTGTCACCTGACGCGTCCCGTGACGGCGGCCGTCGAGGCGGCGGGCTTCCGGGTCGACGAGGGCCGGCGGTTCTACTTCGACAAGGCCCCGCGGCCGATGGGCTGGTGCGAGCAGGGCGTGGCGCGGCTCGCCTAGAGCCCCCGCAGCACCCGCTCGACCCAGGCCGGCACGAGCTCGCTGGCGGGGCCATAGAGCTTTTCATCGAACATGTAGGCGTTGGCCGACGGCTCCAGATTGATCTCGCAGGTCGCCACGCCCATGGCCCGCGCCTCGGCCACGAAGCCGGCGGCGGGGTAGACCGCGCCCGAGGTGCCGATCGAGACGAAGAGGTCGGCGCGCGAGAGGGCCGCGTCGATCTCATCCAGGAACAGCGGCATTTCCCCGAACCAGACGACGTGGGGCCGCGCCCCGTCGGCTTGGCCACAAGCCTCGCAGACGGCCCCGGCGGTCAGGGGCGCCATGTCGGGCTTCAGCGCCTGGCAGTGATGGCAGCGGGTCACCGCCAACTCGCCGTGCATGTGGACCACCCGCCGCGAGCCGGCCTTCTCGTGCAGGTCGTCGACGTTCTGGGTGCAGAGAAAGAGCTCGCCGCCCCGCGCCGCCAGCTCGGCCTCCAGACGCGCCAGGGCCGCGTGCGCGGCGTTGGGCGAAGCGTCGGCGAGATTGGCGCGGCGGGCGTTGTAGAAGGCCCGCACCAGGGCCGGATCGCGCGCGAAGCCCTCCGGCGTGGCGACATCGCGCAGGTCGTACTTCGTCCAGACCCCGTCCTTGTCTCGGAAGGTGCCAAGACCGCTTTCGGCCGAGACGCCGGCTCCGGTCAGCACGAAGATCCTCATTCCCAGCCTCTCTTGGTCAACAAACCTGACGCCTCCGTCATTTTTCATTTGACCCGCGTCAAGCGTTGAGTTGACAGTGTTCAGATCGACGAGGATCCGCGCAAGACGGGTCTGTCACAAGCCATGTCACGCGGCGATTAGGGAGCCACGCCATGACGGACAAGAACATCACCAAGGACGCCATGTACGACGCGGTGGCGCCGGACGACTTCGAGGCGATGCTCGAACTCGACCGGTACAACAGCCGCTCGACCGCGTTCGACAAGATCATCTCCGCGACCCACGACCACTTCTGGGATCCGCTGGACAAGGCCTATATCGATTTCGACGAGCCGTTCGACATGGAGAACCAGGCGCTGGTTCCCGAGGACATGGTCATCGCCCTGTCGACCGACTACGTCTCCAACCACCTGTCCGATCCCAAGCAGCGCATCCGCTTCATCAACCAGTCGGTGCTGCGGAACTTCTCCTCGATCCTGCACGGCGAGCAGGGCGCGCTGAACCTGTCGGCCAGCCTGTGCCACGTGCTGAGGGACCAGGGCGCGCAGGAATACGCCGCCAACCAGACCCGCGAAGAGGCCCGCCACGTCACGGCCTTCGCCAAGTACATCAAGGCCCGCTGGGGCAAGCCGGTCGAATGCGGCCCGGCCCTGAAGAGCCTGCTGGTCGAGATCATCGGCGCGCCCGAGGTCTACAAGAAGATCATCGGCATGCAGATGCTGGTCGAGGGCCTGGCCATGGGCGCCTTCGCCACCTTCTACAACAACATCCATGACCCGGTCGGCAAGAAGCTCCTGCAGCTGGTGATGACCGACGAGGCCTTCCACCACAAGTTCGGGAAGATCTGGGCCGACCGCACGGTGCCGAAACTCTCGGCCGAAGAGCACGCGATCATCGAGGACTGGGCGGCGCACTGCTTCCAGACCCTGCTGTTCAACCTGGTGTCGCCGCACCAGCAGCTGGACCTCTACGCCGAGTTCGGCCTGGATCCCGACAAGGTGGTCGAGGAGTACGGGAAGATCATGACCGACGACGTGCGTCGGGAGAACATGAAGGAGCAGACCAACATCTTCCGGGTGCTGGTCAAGACGCTGCTCAACGCCGGCATCATCACCGACCGCACCAAGGCCTTCTACGCCATGTATGTTGACCTCGACGAGCTGAAGGGCGAGGGCGAGCGGATGGTCGGCGACGACATCGCCGAAGAGGGCATCCGCCACCTGCAGGCGATCAACTTCAAGGACCGTCCGACGGGCGCGATTAGTATCGCGGCCGAGTAGAAAGAAAGCTGTCGGCGGTCAGCATCGCCGCCGAGTAGGGCTTCCCACCACCCTGCCGGCGCAGCGCCGCCCCGCCGGAACCCCGGCGGGGCGGTCGTCGTTTTGAGGGCCTGCGCCCATCCGCCAAGCTCCCGGGGGCGTATCGTCAGAGCGCCCGCCTAGAGGGCGCGTCCAGCCCGGAGATCCCATGCGCGCCGCCCTGCTCGCCTTGCCGCTCGTCCTGTCGCTGAGCGCCTGCGTCTCCGGCCCCAGCGGCAATCCGAATCCGCCCCAGCCGGCCAAGGCCGTCGAGCTCGATCGCTATCTGGGCAAGTGGTACGAGGTCGCGCGCTACGACATGCGGTTCGAGAAGGGCTGCGAGGGCGTCACCGCAGAATATTCCAAGCGCGCCGACGGCCTGATCCGCGTGCTGAACACCTGCCGCCAAGGCGGGCTGGACGGCCCGGTAAGGACGGCGGAAGGCAAGGCCAAGATCGTCGACACGACCACCAACGCCAAACTGAAGGTCAGCTTCTTCGGCCCGTTCTATGGCGACTACTGGGTGCTGGATCACGCCGACGACTACAGCTGGTCGATCGTCGGCGAGGGGTCGGGGAAGTACCTGTGGCTTCTGTCGCGCCGTGTTCCCTCCCCCGCCGACCGCGAGGCCCTGACCGCGCGCGCCAAGGCCCTGGGCTACGACGTCGGCATGCTGCGCCAGACGAAGCAGCCCGGCCCGTGAGGCCGACCTAAGGTTGGGCTTTGGATCCGGCGAAGGCCGTGGAAGAGTGGCGCGATGAAAACCGCTCTAACGCTTCTCGCCGTCGCCGGCGCGCTGACCGCCTGCACCGACAGCAAGCGCGCCCGCAACGACGCGACCTGGACCGATCGCCCGGCCGACATCACCTGCTGGAGCTACGGGACCGAGACCTTCAAGGGCCGCTCGACCGGCAAGGTCGAGTACGACGAAGGCCGTATCTCGTTCGTTGACGCGGCCAGCCACCGCTACACCACGATCGACGGCGAATGCCGGGTGGTCTACGAGCCCCGGGGCGCCTGACGCGTCAGGCTCGCGGCCTTCAGGTCTCCTCCGAGGAGTCGCCTCCTGCGCCCCAGCCGCCCATGCCGCGATAGATATCGTCGCGCAGCGCGCGAACCTGGCGATTGAGGGCGTTCAAGTCGTCGGCCGCGTGGCCGGAGGTCTCCAGCAGCGCCGCGGCGAGACAGCCCGCCTTCTCCCGCAGAGCACGCCCCGCCGGGGTCAGGGTGATGATCACCTGACGCTCGTTGTCGGGATTGCGCGCGCGCCGCACCATGCCGGCCGCCTCGAGACGCTTGAGCAGCGGCGTCAGCGTGCTGGACTCCAGCGCCAGCTGTTCGGCCAGACGACCCACCGGCTGACCGTCCTCGGCCCACAGCAGGTTCAGCACCAGATACTGCGGATAGGTCAGGCCCAGCGCGTCGAGCAGGGGCTTGTAGGTCCGCTGGATGGCGATCCCGGCGGAATAGATGGCGTAGCAGAGCTGGCCGTCGAGGGGGGGCGGGGGCGTGTCGGTCATGTTGGTCTCCTCTCTCTCATATAGGCGCAAGCCGCAATAAAACATATCGCGATAATTTTTCGCTGGACGCGATCGAATGTCGCCGCTACACAACAATTATCGCGATAACGAATATCGCAGAAACGCTCACAAGGAGACGCCCCATGACCCGCTCGTTCCGCACCATCCTGATCGCCGCCGCCGCCGTCGCCGGCCTGGCTTCCGCCGCGCAGGCCCAGACCATCCCGGCGAACGTCCATAACGTTGTCCTGGTCCACGGAGCCTTCGCCGACGGTTCGGGCTGGCGCGGGGTCTACGACCGCCTGACCGCCAAGGGCTACAAGGTCAGCGTCGTCCAGAATCCCCTGACCTCCCTGGCCGACGATGTGGCCGCGACCCGTCGCGTGCTGGCCCGCCAGGACGGTCCGACCATCCTGGTTGGCCACTCCTACGGCGGCACGGTGATCACCGAGGCCGGCAACGATCCCAAGGTCGCGGGCCTCGTTTATGTCGCCGCCCTGGCGCCGGACACCGGCGAGTCGACGGGCGACCAGTTCGCCGAAATCCCCGCCCCGCCCGGCTTCGTCATCGAGGCCCAGTCCGACGACTTCGGCTTCGTCAACCTGGCCAAGTTCAAGTCCGGCTTCGCCGGCGATGTCGGCGACGCGGACGCGGCCTTCATGCGCGACTCCCAGGTTCCGATCGCCATGTCCGCCTTCGGCGACAAGGTCACGAAGGCCGCCTGGCGGGTCAAGCCCAGCTGGTTCGTCGTGGCGACCCAGGACGGGGCCATCGATCCCAAGCTGCTGCGCAAGACCGCCACCCGGATCGGCGCCCAGACCGTCGAGATCAAGGGCAGCCACGTCGTCTTCCTGAGCCAGCCCGAGGCCGTCGCCAATGTCATCGACAAGGCGGCGAAGGCGGCCGGCGAAAAGACACACTGACCGCGAGGGCGCTCACCGCCTGAAGACAAGCCGTCGGCGCACCTGTGCGCCGGCGGCTCTGCATTAAGCGCGGGCTTGATCCGCGAACAAAGCTGGAACATGATCTGAGCGTGGACGTCATCATCCAGCTGCAGAGCCGACCAGAGACCACCCTCGCCGTCACGCGTGGGGCCGCGCGGCTGCTCGTCGACCTGGGCTATGCGCCTTTGGCCGAGGTCACCTTGCCGAACGGCCGCCGCGCCGACCTGATGGCGCTGGGCCCGAAAGGGGATGTGCTGATCGTCGAGGTGAAGTCGGGGCTCGATGACTTCCGGGTCGACCGGAAGTGGGGCGAGTACGCGCCGTTCTGCGACGCCTTCTACTTCGCCGTCGCGCCCAGCTTTCCCGAAGGGGTGCTGCCGGACGAGCCGGGGCTGCTGGTCGCCGACGGCTTTGGCGGGGCGGTCGTGCGCGAGGCGCCGCTCGCCCCTCTGGCGCCGGCGCGTCGCAAGGCCCTGACGCTGGCGTTCGCACGCCTCGCCGCCTTGCGGGCGGCGGGGGTGAACGCCGAGCGCCTGAGTTTGTAGCGAGAGCATTTTTCGAGCGAAGTGGTCCCGGTTCGCGTGAAGAAAAATGCGTCAAACAAAAGATTGGAGCTCACGGCCTGACGCCGTCAGGCCGTGAAGTGTTCTAGTCGCGGCTGCGGGCGATCAGGAAGCCGACGCCCAGGCCAATCGCGAAAGCGCCCAGGGCGACGCCCAGCGGGCGCTCTTCGGCGACGTGATGGGCCACCTGAGCCTTGTCGCGGGTCCAGGCCGCGCCGACCTTGGCCTTTTCGGCGGCGAAGGTGCGGGTCTGTTCGGCGACCTCGGCGGCGGTTTCGCGCGCGGACTTCACGGCCTTGCTGACCGCTTCCTTGGCGCGCTCGGTCTTGTCGGCGACGGCCTTCTCGGCGCCGTCGATGGCGGACGCGGAAGAGGTGTCGGGGGTAAAGCTGGTGACGTCGGTCATGGGGAGGCTCCTCGGCTTGAGCCACACTAACACGTCCCGCCCGGTTTAGTTCTCCCGCACGACCTTCAAAACCGCCTCGCCGTAGCGATCGAGCTTGCCCTGCCCCACGCCGCCGGCCTTGCCGAGGGCGGCCAAGGTGGTCGGCCGCGCCGCGGCGATCTCGGCCAGGGTGGCGTCGTGGAAGATGACGTAGGGCGGCACGTGCTGCAGCTGCGCGGCCTCCTTGCGCCAGGCGCGCAGGGCCTCGAACAGCACCTGGTTGTCGGCCGGGATCGAGAGCGCCTTGCCTTCCCGCCGCTTGCGGGCGCCGGAGGCCCGGCCGGTCTCGGGCGCGTCGACCATCTGGCGCAGCGCCACCCGCCGCTCGCCGCGATAGACCTGGCGCACGCCCTCGACATCGCCCAGGCCGATCAGCGGACGGCCGTCATTGGGATCCTCGCGCAGCAGGCCCTCGAAGATCAGGGTGTCGAACAGGTCGCGCCAAGCCGGCTGACTCAGCTCGCGGCCGATGCCGAAGGTCGGCAGCTGCGCCTCGCTGGGCGTGACGTCCTTGGTCTTGCCCAGCAGGTGTTCGATCACCCGGCCGCGCCCCAGCCGCCCGCCCAGGCGGTGCACGGCCGAGAGGGCCTTCTGGGCGGCCTCGGTGGCGTCGGTCGCGGCGGGCGGCGAGACGCAGATGTCGCAGACCCCGCAGCGGGCCACGCCCTCCTCGCCGAAGTAGCGGCGCACGGCGGCCGCGCGGCAAGTGACGCCTTCGAGCATGGCGTAGAACTGGCGGAGTTTCCGGGACTGGACCTGCTTGACCTCGTCGGGCGCCTCGCGGGTCTCGATCCGGCGCGCGGCCCAGGCCATGTCGGCCGAGCCGTAGAGGGTGATGCCCTCGGCCGGCTGGCGGTCGCGGCCGGCGCGGCCGACCTCCTGCCAGTAGGCCTCGATCGCGGCGGGCGGATCGGCGTGGATCACGAAGCGGACGTCGGGCTTGTCGACGCCCATGCCGAACGCGATGGTCGCCACCATCACCGCGGCGTCGGCCTCCAGGAAGTCCTCCAGCCGGCGCGCGCGCACCGCCTTATCGAGGCCGGCGTGATAGGCCAGGGCCGGCACGCCCTCGGCGTTCAGCTTCTCGGCCAGCTTCTCGGTGGCGTCGCGCGAGCCGGCATAGACCACGCCCGAGCGGCCCCGCCGCTCCAGGACCAGTTCCACGACCCGGTCATGGCCCTTGCCGCGCTTGCGTTCGGCGCTGAGGGCCAGCTCCGGGCGGGCGAAGCTGTCGACGAACTCGGCCGCGCCGTCCAGGCGCAGCTCGGCGCGGATGTCGTCGCGGGTGCGGGCGTCGGCGGTGGCGGTCACCGCCAGGCGCGGCACGTCGGGAAACAGCTCGGCCAGGCGCCCCAGCATCCGATATTCGGGGCGGAAGTCGTGGCCCCACTGGCTGACGCAGTGGGCCTCGTCGACGGCGACCAGGGCCAGCGGCGTGCGCGACAGGCGCTCCAGCATCCACGGCTGCATCAGGCCTTCGGGCGACAGATAGAGCAGGTCGACCTCGCCGGCGTCGATGCGCCGCCAGATGTCCGACCGCTCGTCCAGCGAGATGTTGCTGTCCAGCCGCTCGGCCGCCACGCCCGCCTGGCGCAAGCCCTGGACCTGGTCGGCCATCAGGGCGATCAGCGGCGAGACGACGAGGCCGACCCCCGGCCGGATCAGCGACGGGATCTGGTAGCACAGGCTCTTGCCGCCGCCCGTCGGCAGCACGGCCATGGCGCTGCGCCCGGCCAGGATCTCATTGACCACCCCCGCCTGCATGCCGCGGAAATCGGCATGGCCGAAGGTGCGGCGCAGGACGTCGCGCGCCTGATCAAGCTCTGGGGATTCGGGAGGAACGTACACGGGCGTGGTTATGGCGTTCCGTCCGCGCGTCGCCAAGGCAGGATCGCAGGCGCCGTCGTTTCTCTGGCGACGCTCGCGCGGCTAGGCCTGAAAACCGCCGCGTTCATATCTCGTCAATGTTGTCGCGCGTTCTGTGGGGTTCGGCTAAACGGAACGCGCTCAAAGACCCCCGGCGCGCGCAGGAACGATACCAACATGGCGAACGGACCCTTCGGCGGAAACAAGCCGGCGAAGCCGCAACGCACCCCGCTCCAGGCCCTGGTCTATTGGGGAACCGTGCTCGGGATCTGGGGCCTGATCTTCGTCGTGGCCTTCTTCGCGGTGTTCGCCCGCGACCTGCCCGACACCTCGACCCTGTACGACGTCAAGCGCCAGCCCTCGATCAACTATCTGGACCGCTCGGGCGCCCTCCTGGCCGTCCGCGGCAGCCAGTATGCGCCGCCGGTCGACATCGACGCCCTGCCCGAATACGTGCCGGCCGCCTTCGTGGCGATCGAGGACCGGCAATTCTATCACCACTTCGGCTTCAACCCCTGGGGCATCATCCGCTCGGCGATCTGGAACGCCACCCATGACGGCCCCCAGCGCGGCGGCTCGACCATCACCCAGCAGCTGGCCCGCAACCTGTTCCTGAGCCCGGCCCAGAACTATCGCCGCAAGGCCCAGGAGCTGATCCTGGCCGTCTGGCTGGAGATGAAGTTCTCCAAGAAGCAGATCCTGGCCCTCTACATGAACCGGGTCTATTTCGGCGCCGGCGCCTATGGCATCGAGGCCGCCTCGCAGCGCTATTTCAACAAGCCCGCCAGGGAGCTGTCGGTCGGCGAGGCCGCCCTGCTGGCCGGCATGATGAAGGGCCCGGCCCGCTATTCGCCGGTCTCGGCCAAGGAGCGCGCCGCTCGCCGCGCCACCATCGTCCTGGACGAGATGGTGCGCATCAAGGCCATCACGCCCGAGCAGCGCGACCAGGCCTTCAGCACCCCGGTGCAGGTCTCGGCCACCCTGGCCAACCAGCGCGCCCAGTACTTCACCGACTATATCGACGCCCAGGTCCGCTCGCTGGTCGGCGAACCGACCGAGGACCTGGTGGTCGAGACGACCCTGGACCTGCCGATCCAGGTCGCCGCCGAGCGCGCGGTGAAGCAGGGCGTCGAGGCCTACGGAAAGCAGGGCGTCCAGCAGTCGGCCCTGGTGGCCATCGACGGCGAGGGCCGCATCCGCGCCTATGTCGGCGGCGCCGACTACGCCGACAGCCAGTTCGACCGCGCCACCACCGCCCGCCGCCAGGCCGGCTCGGCCTTCAAGCCGTTCGTCTACCTGACCGCCATGGAGCAGGGCCGCACGCCCGACATGATGGTCGTCGACGAGCCGGTGAAGATCGGCAACTGGGAGCCGCGCAACTACACCGGCAAGTACCTGGGCCAGATCACCATGCAGACGGCGCTCGCCCAGTCGATCAACACGGTCGCCGCGCGCCTGGCCAGCGAGGTCGGCACCAGCAACGTCGCCAACACCGCCCGGCGCTTAGGGATCACCAGCAAGATCCAGCTGGACCCGTCGATGGCCCTGGGCGCGGTCGAGGTCTCGCCGATGGAGATGGCCCAGGCCTACGCCCCGTTCGCCAACGGCGGCTTCCTGGCCAAGGGCTACGGCATCGAGCGCATCCGCACGGCCAAGGGCAAGGTCCTGTACGACCACAATGTCGACAAGCAGGCCCGCGCGGCGGTGATCGGCACGCCCGCCCTGCAGTACATGAACCAGATGATGCGCGAGGTCGTGACCTCGGGCACGGGAACGCGCGCCCGGGTCGGCGGCTACGACATCGCCGGCAAGACCGGCACCACCAGCGATTACCGCGACGCCTGGTTCGTCGGCTACACGGGCGGCTTCGTGACCGCCGTCTGGACCGGCAAGGACGACAACACCACCATGCGCCGCGTGACCGGCGGCGGCGCGCCGGCCGAGATCTGGCGCTCGTTCATGACCGCCGCCCTGCCGCGCCTGAAGGCCACCCCGATCCCCGGCGGGGTCGCGCCGCCTCCGGAAGCGCCGGACCCGATCGGCGACCTGCTCAATCCAGCGCCCGAAGGCCCCGCGGCCGAAACCCCGGCCGGAACCGCGCCGCCGCCCGGGCAGCTGCCTTATTGAGTAAGACGCTCCCCCGCGATGCGGGGGAGCTGTCGCGGAGCGACTGAGGGGGCGAGCTGGATATCGGCCGCGTTAGCCCCCTCCGGCCCTCTGGACCACCTCCCCCCATCGCGGGGGAGGATCCAACGCAAAACTAAGCCCCGATCGCGTGCAGCTCGGCCGCGTGGGCCCGCAGCCAGGCGCGGTGCGGGGCCGGATCGCCGGCCAGCCGCTCGCACAGCGCCCAGAATTTCGGCCCGTGGTTGGCCTCGATCAGGTGCGCGCATTCGTGGGCGGCGACGTAGTCGGCCACCGCCGCCGGGGCCAGGATGAGCCGCCAGCTGTAGCGGATCGCCGCCGGGGCGCGCGACGTGGCGGGCCGGCATGAGCCCCAGCGGGCCTTCGGGTCGGCCACCGCGACGGACGGCATGGGCCGGCCCAGGGCGGCGGCGTGGACGGCCGTGCGCTCGGTCAGCACGGCCAGCGCCTCGCGCTTGGCCAGGCGGATCACCTTCAGGCCCCAGTTGGGATCGTCGGGCGCGACGATGCGATCCTCTTCCAGCCTTGCGCGGCCGGGGCCGACCTCGAGGCGATAGGGTTTGTCGTTCAGCCGCAGCACGCCGCCGGGCGCCAGGCTCATGCGCTGGGGCAGGGCCGCCAGCTGCTTGGCGATCCAGCCGGACTTCTCCTGGGCGAAGGCGACGGCCTCGTTGAGGCGCCGAGGGCTGGGCGCCAGGGCGACGATCTCGGACTTGGCGCGGTCGACCCGCAGCGACACCCGCCGCGCCCGGCCGTCGACGCGCAGCCGCACCGGCCAGCCGCCGATCTCCAGCCGATCGCCGTCAGAGAACCTTTGAGCCATGCGCGAGAACATGGCCCCTAGATCGCGTGCGAGGGCCCGCGTCGCAAGATGCGGCCTCTAGGCTTCTTCCGCGAAATTCGGGTCGCACTTGCGGATGAAGGCGCGGACGCGGGGATAGATCTCCTCGCGGAACCGGCGGCCGTTGAACACGCCGTAGTGGCCGACGCTGGGCTGGACATAGTCCAGCTTCATGTCGTCCGGGATGTTCGGGCACAGGCCGTGGGCGGCCTGGGTCTGGCCGATGCCGGAGATGTCGTCGTTCTCGCCCTCGACCGTCATCAGGCCGATGTCGGTGATCGCCTCGGGTTTCACCAAGGTTCCGCGGTGCGTCAGCTCGCCCTTGGGCAGCAGGTACTGCTGGAAGACGATGTCGATGGTCTGGAGGTAGAATTCCTCGGTCAGGTCCAGGACCGACAGGTACTCGTCGTAGAACTCCAGGTGCTTGTCGGCGCTGTCGCCGTCGCCGCTGACCAGGTGGTTGAAGTAGCGGCGGTGGGCCTCCTGGTGGCGCTCGGCGTTCATGCTCATGAAGCTGGCCAGCTGGACGAAGCCCGGATAGACGCGCCTTCCTGCGCCCACATAGGGCGGCGGCACGGTGTAGATCATGTTCGACTGGAACCAGGCGAACGGCTTTTCCTCGGCCAGCTGGTTGGTGACGGTCGGCGACAGCCGCGCATCGATCGGCGAGCCCATGAAGGTCATGCTGGCCGGACGCGAGGGGTGGTTCTGCTGAGCCATCAGGGCGGCGGCCGCCAGGACCGGCGGGCCGGGCTGGCAGACGGCGACCACGTTCGGGCGCGGCCCCAGCACCTCCAGCATCTGGATCACGTGGTCGATATAGTCGTGGAAGTCGAAGCGGCCCTCCAGGACCGAGACCTCGCGGGCGTTGACCCAGTCGACGATGAAGACCGCGTGGTCGGGCAGGAAGGCCTCGACCGTGCCGCGCAGCAAGGTGGCGTAGTGGCCCGACAGGGGCGCGACGATCAGCACCGCCGGGTCCAGCGAGAACTTGCCCGCCCGGCGCATGTCGGCCATGTCGCGATCGAACTGGATGAGACGCGCCCAGGGGCTTTCCCAGACCACGGTCGGGCGGACGCGGACGTCGACCTGGCCGACCTTGACCTTGTCGATGTTCCACTTGGGCTTGCCGTAGCGTCGGGTGACATTGGCGAACAGGTCGGCGCCGGCGCGCACGCGTCGGCCCAGGGCCGAGTCGGCGGCCGGGTTCAGCGGCGAGCCCCAGAAATCCCGGGCCGCCAGCGCCGCGAGGCGCATCGGGGTCGAGGCGTAATAGGCCGCCTCGTGAAGGGCGTAGAGCATGTCGCACCCGCAATGTTGCAGCGCAACATAGCATACCGATAGCTAACAGAGTCTAGTCTTGCGTGCGGCATGGCATCGCTTTGCGCCGCGGACGTGACCGCTATCATGCGCACCGCGGGATGCTAAGGTCGCCGGAGAGCGACGGCGGGGAGATCCTGATGACCAAGCACAGGCTGTACGCCACCAGCTTCGCCAGCGTTTACCCCCACTACGTCGCCAAGGCCGAGAAGAAGGGCCGGACCAAGGCCGAGGTCGACGAGATCATCCTGTGGCTGACCGGCTTCAGCCCGGCGGCGTTCGAGGCGCATCTGGCGCAGCGCACCGACTTCGAGACCTTTTTCGGCCAAGCCCCCGCGCTGAACCCGGCGCGCCTGACCATTACCGGCTCGGTGTGCGGCGTGCGCGTCGAGACGGTCGAAGATCCGCTGATGCGGGAGATCCGCTATCTCGACAAGCTGATCGACGAGCTGGCCAAGGGCAAGGCGATGAACAAGATCCTGCGCGGCGAGCCTCAGCTCTAGTCCATCGCCGCCTTGATCCGCGCGGCGATGTCGGCCGGCGGCTGGTTGTAGGGGATCACCGTCCTGAAGCGGCCCTTGGGGTCCATCAGGTAGATCGCCGTCGAGTGGTCCATGGTGTAGCCGGGGCCCGTCCCGACCTTGGCGTAATAGACCTTGTAGGCCTTGGCCGCGGCGTCGACCTGGGCCTGCGTTCCCGTAAGGCCGATCGTCGATTTCGGCACATAGTCGGCCGACAGGTAAGCCTTCATCTGGGCGGGCGTGTCGCGCTCGGGGTCGATCGAGATGAAGACGATCTGCAGGTCCTTGGCCTTGGGCCCCAGCTGCTCGGTCGCGGCCGCCAGGCCTTGCAGGGTGCCGGGGCACACATCGGGGCAGTAGGTGAAGCCAAAGAACACCGCGCTCCACTTGCCCTTGAGGACCTTCTCGGTGGTCGGGGCGCCGTTCTGGTCGACCAGCTGGAACGGGCCGCCGACCGCGGCGGCCGGCTGCTCGCTGAGCGTGCTGGCGCGCCAGACCAGGCCGCCGACGACAAGCAGACCCAGCAGGCAAACGACGATCAGGACCAGACGTTGACGAAGCATCGGCGGCGCATCCTTTTGTCTCAGCCCATCCTTTTGCACTCGCAAAGCGCGCAATTCTGGACAATCTTGCGGTCATGGCTGACGTCTCGTTTGCTGGAATGCCCGAGGATCCGCGCCGCAATGGGCTCGATAGGCCGGGCGACGAACCGGCGCAAGACGACGCCTGGGGCTGGACCGCGCCCGGACTGAGACGTAGCCGCCTTCGTGTTCGCACCCTCCTGGCCCAGCGCTGGGCCTGGGTCGTCGGCCAGACGGCGGCCCTGCTGGTCTCGGGCCTGGCGCTGAAGATGCACGTGCCGTGGGCGATGTGCTTCACCCTGGTGGCGTTGTCGGCCTGGCTGAACGTCCTGCTCGGCCTGGCGGCCAACGGCCAAAGGATGGCCCGCGACGGCGAAGCGACCGCACAGATCGCTTTCGATATCTTGCAGCTTTCCGGCCTGATCTACCTGACCGGCGGCGCCTACAATCCGTTCGCCCTGCTGCTGATCGCGCCGGCCACGTTGGCGGCCGCCACCCTGCCCGCGCGCTACGCGATGGGCCTGGGGGCCCTGGCCATCGCCGCCTCGATCCTGTTGGCCATTTTCCATATGCCCCTGCCCACCATCGACGGTAGGCCGATCCTTCCAGACTCCTCGCCGTTCAATCTGTGGTTCGTCGTCTCCGCCCGCATCGTTGGCATCATCCTGACGGCCGCCTACGCCTGGCAGGCGGCCAGCGAGTCGGCCCGCATGGAGCTGGCCCTGAACGTCACCGAGACGGTGCTGGCCCGCGAGCAGCGGCTGTCGGCCCTGGGCGCCCTGGCGGCGGCGGCGGCGCACGAGCTGGGCACGCCGCTGGCGACCATCTCGGTCGTCTCGCGCGAGATGGCCCGCAACGCCACCAGCGAGGAGGTCCGCGAGGACGCCGAGCTCCTGATCGGCCAGGCCGCCCGCTGCCGCGAGATCCTCCAGCGCCTGACGGAAATGCCCGAGGCCCAGGACGCCGTGCACGAGCGCATGAGCCTGGTGCAGCTGGTCCAGGACGTGATCGAGCCGCACCTGGTGCACGGCATCCGGGTCGAGGCCGTGGTCAATGGCCCGGCCGGCGAGACGGCGCCGGACATCTGGCGCCGCCCCGAGATCATCCACGCCATGACGTCGATCGTGGAGAACGCGGTGGACTTCGCCCGCAGCGAGGTGATCGTCATCGCTCGCTTCGACCCGCGACATATTGTCATCGAAGCCCGCGACGACGGGCCAGGCTTTTCGCCGGAGGTCTTAGCCAAGCTGGGCGAGCCGTACGTGACCACGCGTCCCGGCGCGGAAGGCTCGCGCACCGGTCATATCGGCATGGGTCTGGGCTTCTTCATCGCCAAGACCTTGCTGGAACGGACAGGCGCGACGGTCGATTTCCGTAATGGTCGTCGCGGCGGCACCGTGGTGTCCGCGCGTTGGCCGCGCGCCGCGTTGGAAGCTCCAGGTTATACGGGGGCTTGAGTTATGACGCGGATGCGCGGAAGGATAGAATACTATTTGGCCTGTTGAGTATTGGCCCGGGGAGGGGCTGACTTCATGGCGGATATCGGTGAGCTGGTTTCGGCGCTGCCGGACAAGACTCTGCTTCTGTTGGACGACGACGGCCCGTTGCGGACCCGGCTCGGACGAGCTCTGGAGCAGCGCGGGTTCGAGGTGACGTTGGCGGCTTCCGTGGCCGAGGCCCTGACCATCCTGCGCGCCCAGGCCCCGGCGCACGCCGTGCTCGACATGCGGCTGGAGGACGGCTCGGGCCTGAAGGTCGTCGAGGCGGTGCGCGACGCGCGGCCCGACGCCAAGGTCATCATGCTGACCGGCTACGGCAATATCGCCACGGCCGTGGCGGCGGTGAAGGCGGGGGTGGTCGACTACCTCTCCAAGCCGGCCGACGCCGACGACGTGGCCCGCGCCCTGCTGGCGGCCAAGGACGCCGCGCCGGCGCCGCCGGAAAATCCGATGAGCGCCGACCGCGTCCGCTGGGAGCACATCCAGCGCGTCTACGAGATGTGCGGCCACAACGTCTCGGAAACCGCGCGGCGACTGAACATGCACCGCCGGACGCTCCAGCGGATCCTGGCCAAGCGCGCGCCGCGCTGATCCGCCTCCCTTCTCCCCTTGCGGGAGAGGGTGGCCCGCCAGGGCCGGGTGAGGGGTCGCACCGACAGAAACGCCGCGATGGCCGATCGGCTCTCGCGGCGTTTTCGTTCTTCAACCCCTCATCCGTCGGCTTCGCCGACACCTTCTCCCGCCAGGGGAGAAGGCCTTCAGATCACATCGCCGAAATGCCGCCGTCGACCTTGATCTCGGCGCCGGTGACGAACTTGCTCTCGTCGCTGGCCAGGTAGAGCACGGCGTTGGCGATGTCGTTCGGCTCGCCGATGTGGCCCACCGGGATCTGCCGTCCGAGCTTGGCCTGCGTCTCTTCCTTGCCCAGCCGCTGGTTCAGCGGGTCCAGGATCGGCGTGTCGATGAAGGTCGGGTGGATCGAGTTGGAGCGGATGTCGAGGCCCTGCTTGGCGCAGTAGAGCGCGATGTTCTTGCTCAGCATCCACACCGCCGCCTTGCTGGCGTTGTAGGCGGGCGAGTTGTGGTTGGCGATCAGGCCGGCGATCGAGCTGATGTTGACGATCGAGCCCGGCTGGTGCGCCCGCATATAGGTCAGGGCGTGCTTGGCGCCCAGGAAGACGCTGTCGACATTGATCGACATGATCCGCTTCCAGAGGTCGAACTCCATCGCCTCCAGCGGCTTGTCGCCCGCGACGCCGGCGTTGTTCAGCAGCACCGAGATGCCGCCCATCAGGCCGTTGGCCTTCTCAAGCGCCTCGATCCACTGGTCTTCCTGCGTGACGTCGAGATGCAGGGCGAAGGCGGTCCCGGCGCCGTACTTGGCGTTGATCTCGGCGGCCACGGCCTGCGCGCCGGCCAGATTGATGTCGGCCAGGGTGATCGTGGCGCCCTCTTCGGCGAGGCGACGCCCCGCCGCCGCGCCCAGCCCCTGGGCCCCGCCGGTGATGAAGGCCTTCTTGCCGGCGACCCGGCCCGTGCTCTGCGCCATGCGGCGTCCTCCCGATTATAATTCAAACGGGAGTTTGAATTCTTCAGGCCGCGCTGTCCATGAACTTCGCGAGCGTCACGTCCAGCTCGGTCACGCCGTCGGCGTCGTGGGTGGTCAGCAGCACCTCGACGCGGTTGTAGACGTTGAACCACTCTGGATGGTGGTCGAGCTTGTCGGCCATCAGGGCGACGCGGGTCATGAAGCCGAAGGCTTCGTTGAAGTCGGCGAAGCGGAAGGTCTTCTTGATGGCGTCCTCGTGGCCTTCCGCGACGGTCCAGCCGTCGAGCTGGGCGATCGCGGCGGCGGCGCCGATCCTGGGACGGGACATGGTTCCTCCGAGAGAGTCTCGCCCCCTCAGAACGCCAATCCGGTCGCTTGGGCAAGGTCCGCCAGCAGCTGGTCTTCGCTGGAGACCTTGATGGCGGTCATGCCCAAGGCCGCCGCCGGCTTGCAGTTGATCCCCAGGTCGTCGAGATAGACGCAGGCCTCGGGCGCGACGCCGAGGAGCTCGCACATCATTTGATAGATGCGCGGGTCGGGCTTGCGCACCCCGGCCTTGGAGCTTTCGATCACCGCGTCGAACAGGGCCATGATCTCGCCCACCGCCAGCGCCTTCTCGGCGCTCTGGGCCATGCCGGGACCGTGGCCGGTCGGGACGTTGTTGGTGATGCAGCCGACCTTGAAGCGGGCCTTGCAGGCCTTCAGCGCGTCCATCACGCGCGGCCGCAGGTCGCCATACAGCAGCGGCAGCACCTCGGCGCCGCGCACGGCGTGGCCCAGCCGCGTCGCCTCCTCCAGGAAGAGGCCGTCGAAGGCCGCCGCGTCGATCTCGGCCCGCTCGAACCGCGCCCAGGCGTTGGCGTCCGGATCCGCGGCGTTGACCGTGCGGATGAAGTCCTTGGGCAGGCCGCGTTCGACCTCGTAGCGGCGAAAGGCCTCGAAGGGCGAGGTCGTGAAGACGCCGCCGAAGTCCCAGATCACCGCCTCGATCGCCATCTTCCGCCCCCATCAAACACTTGTTTGACCGAAGGCTAGCCGCGCGACGCCCGAAGGGGAAGCCCCACGGCAGGGAACATGACCACCGCCCTCGCGCGTTAGGAGGGTTCAACCGGAGCTAAGCCGCTGTCGACCGCCGACGTCACCCTGCCGCCAAAGCCTCCGCGTCCTCCGTGGCGCGGCCTGTCGCGGCGCGCCCTGATCGGCATCGGCTCGGCCCTGGCGCTGGTCGCCGCGATCATCGCCTTCCTGGTGATCTTCGACTGGAACTGGCTGCGGGGTCCCTTGAGCCGCTACGCCTCGGCCCAGATGCAGCGCGAGGTGACGATCAGCGGCGACCTGCGCGTCCATCCCTGGTCGTTCTCGCCGAAGGCCGAGGCCTATGGCGTGCGGATCGGTCAGCCGGCCTGGGCGAGGAAGGTCGATCCCGAGGCCGGCCACATGGTCCAGCTCCAGCGGATCGCGGTGCAGATCAAGATCCTGCCGCTGCTGCGCGGCGAGGTGATCATGCCCTTCCTGGCGCTGGACAAGCCGGACGTCCGCCTGCTGCGCGACAAGGACGGCAAGGCCAACTGGACCTTCGGGACGCGCAAGAGCGACAAGCCGCTGAAGCTGCCCGCCATCCAGCGGTTCGTGATCAACGACGGCAAGCTCCGCTTCGACGACCGCCAGCGCGGGACCCTGTTCGTCGGCTCGGTGAACGCCCAGGAACGGGCCGGCGAACGCGGCGGCCGGTTCGTGCTGGAAGGCAACGGGACCCTCAACCGATCCGCCTTCACGGCCGAGGTCAGCGGCGGGCCGCTGCTGAACATCTCGCCCAGCCGCCCCTATCCGTTCGACGCCGAGGTGCGGGCGGGAGCGACGCGGATCGTCGCCCACGGCCGGGTGACCAAGCCCTTTGATCTCGGACGGTTCGAGACCGACCTCACCGTGTCCGGCGCCGACCTCAACCGGCTGCACGACCTGACCGGCCTGACCCTGCCCAACACCCCGCCCTATCGGGTCTCGGGCCACATGGTCCGCAAGGGCGCGCGTTACGATTTCCAGAAGCTGACCGGCCGCGTCGGCGACAGCGACATCGCCGGCGACCTGTTCGTGCTGACTGGGCGGGAGCGCCCCTATCTGGAAGCCGAACTGCGCTCGCGCCGCCTGGACTTCGACGACCTGGGCAGCCTGGTCGGCGCGGCGCCGGCCACGGGTCGCGGCGAGACCGCCTCGGCCGGCCAGAAGGTCGAGGCCGCCCAGCGCGACGCGACCCGCCGCCTTCTGCCCGACGCCACGTTGCAGGTGGAGCGCGTCCGGGCCATGGACGCCAAGGTCAGCTATCGCGCCGATGCGGTGAACGCGCCGAACCTGCCGCTGGAAAAGGTCAGCCTGAAGCTGGACCTGAAGGACGGCGTGCTGACCCTTGACCCGCTGGCCTTCACCTTCTCGCGCGGCGACCTGCGCGGGAAGGTGCGCCTGGACGCCCAGCCGGCCGTTCCGCGCACCGAGCTCGACCTCACCCTGACCAACGGGCGTCTCGAGGAGTTCATTCCGATCCAGAGCGAGGGCAAGCCGGCGATCTCGGGCACGGTGATGGCGCGAGCCAAGCTGTCCGGCGTCGGCAATAGCGTCCATCGCGCGGCCTCGACCGCCAACGGCGATCTGACGCTCGTCGCCCCGCGCGGCGAAATCCGGCAGGCCTTCGCCGAGCTCTTGGGCGTCAACGCCTCCAAGGGCCTGATCCTGCTGCTGTCCAAGAGCGACAAGGAGACGCCCGTTCGCTGCGCCGTCGCCGACTTCTCGGTCAAGAACGGCGTCATGACGACCAACCACCTTGTCGCCGACACCGGCGTGGTGCTGGCGCGCGGCCGCGGGACGATCAACCTGGCGACCGAGCGGATGGACTTCCGCATCGAGGGCGACAGCAAGAAGCCGCGCCTGGTGCGCCTATTCATCCCGATCACGATCAAGGGCCCGTTCCTGGCGCCGAAGATGGGCCTCGATCCCAGCAAGGCGGTCGGTCAGGGCGGCGTCGCCGCGGCCCTGGCCTCGCTGGTCAATCCCGCCGCCCTGCTGCTGCCCTTCCTGACCGCCGGCGAGGCCAAGGACGCCGACTGCGCCAGCCTGGTCAGCGACGCCCGCCAATCGGGCGCGCCGGTGAAGGTGTCCCAGACCACGCCGGCGAAGGCGAAGAAGTAGGACACTTGAGCTTGGCCCGCCTTGGCGCCATGTTCCGCGTCATCCGAAACCCAGTGTGGTTCATGTCAGAGATTGTGCGCGAGGTCCGGGCCTAACAGGCTCCGAACCTCAAGGTTCGAAAGTCGCTAGGCCCGCTCCGCCCGCGCGTCCCGCAGGGCGTGACTAGTCACGCCCTGTCTTGAGGAAAGACGGGTCTCGCAGAGACCCGGGCGGACGCGTGATCACGCGCCTCGATCTCTCGGACAATCCCTTGAACATCTCAAAACCGCAGCAACGGACGCTGCACGCCCTGGCCCAAGGCGGCCGGATCGACCTCGAACGCGATGAGAACGGCCGCATCCTGGCGGCCTATTGCGTGACCCGCGATGGGTGGACGCTCACCGACTGCACCGTCGGGGTCTTCCAATCGCTGAAAAGGAAAAGGCTGATCGCCAGCCAGGACGGCGGGCCCTATCGCATCACCCGACAGGGCCTCGCCAACCTGCGCGCTCAACTCGACAATCGGGTGGGCGCGCGAGCCTGGTGATCAGGCTTGGCCTAACCCCTTCCGTGTCATCCCGGCCGCGCCTCGGCCTTGAGCCCGGATAGCCTCTGCGAGGCTTCCGGGATGACACGGGATTGGGACGGGTTGATTTTACAACAGCTTGAAGAACAGCACCCTGGCCGCGCCATAGTCGCGCGCGTCGATCTGTTCGAAGCCTTCCAGCGCGGGATCGGGCTCGCCCCGGCCGCGCTCGAACATCAGGATCGCGCCGGGGGCCAGCCAGTCGTGGGCCTTCAGTTCAGCCACCGCCTTCTCGCCCAGGCCCTTGGCGTAGGGCGGATCGAGGAACGCGATGTCGAACGGGGCGCCGGCGCTGGCCGGACGAGGACCCAGGTCGGTGGCGTCGCGACGATGCACGCGGGTGACGCCGAACAGGTTCATGGCGTCGATGTTCTCGCGGATCGCGCCCCGCGCGGCGTCGTCGGTCTCGACGAACAGGCAGAAGCCGGCGCCGCGCGACAGGGCCTCGAGGCCCAGCGCGCCAGAGCCCGCGAACATGTCGATCACGCGCGCGCCATGCAGTTCCGGCGCCCAGGCGGCGTGCTCCAGGATGTTGAACACGGCCTGACGGGCGCGGTCGGAGGTGGGGCGGGTGGCGTCGCCCGGCGGGGCGACGATGGCCTTGCCGCGATACTGGCCCGAAACGATGCGCATCAGGCGGCCCACATCCTACCGGACGCTCCGCTCTGGAGCGCGAGGACGACGCCCCCTCGCGCCCTGCCCAAATCCCGACCGCTCATCGTGCTTCCCTTGCAACCCATGACGGTCTGTGTGCCGCCGTCGGCGCGCCGCGGCAAGCGCGCGCTTTACAAGTGGGCCGCCGCCCCCTCTTAGTCGCCTGTGAAGGGAAGGGCGATCGAACGATGCGCATGGGCGAGATCCTGGAGGCGGCGAGGCGTTCGCCCTTTCTGGGCGACCTGTCGCCGTACGACCGCGACCCGTGGCGCACACTGTTCGCCGTGCCGGTCGGCGTGTTGGCCGGCGCCGTGGCCGCCCTGCTGGGCGCGATCACCGCGACCCTGGCGGCCCTGCTGATCGTCAGCGGCCTGGACGGCGCCCCGGCGGCCGGGGACCTGTTCCAGATCTTCACCGACCCGACCCTGACCGATCCGTCGGCGCGCCAGTCGCTGTTCCTGCTGGCGGTGCTGGCCGGCGTCAATCTGGGCGCGGCGGTCGGCTTCGTCTACGCGGCCGGCGCCATTCACCACCGCAAGATCACCGAATACGTCAATAGCGGGGGCCGCTTCCGCAAGCGTCTGCTGATTGGCGGCCTGGTGATCGTGGGCGCGACGATGACCGGCCTGGTCGCTGTCGCCGCCGTCACCGGCCAGCCCATCGATCCGCCGCTG
Organism: Caulobacter sp. CCH9-E1; assembly: GCF_001556515.1. Taxonomy (GTDB): domain Bacteria; phylum Pseudomonadota; class Alphaproteobacteria; order Caulobacterales; family Caulobacteraceae; genus Caulobacter. The sequence continues at coordinate 21,378 of NZ_LSJA01000117.1, forward strand.
TGGCGCACTTCGCCCAATCTCGTCGGTCGCACCCTCTACGCCGCCATGGCGGTCGGCCTGCTGATCCTGGCCGCGGCGGCCGAGGAGCTGGTGTTCCGAGGCTGGCTGCTGAAGCAGAGCGCCGCCTATGTCCGCGATCCGATCGTGCTGATGGCGCTGAACGGTCTGCTGTTCGCCGCCATCCACCTCGACCCCAATATCGACGCCTTCATCGTCCGCGCGGCGATGGGCGCGGGCCTGACCTGGATGGCCCTGCGCCTGGGCGGCATTGAGCTGGGCATCGGCGCCCACGCGGCCAACAACGCGGTGATCCTGTTGCTGATTCGCCCGATGACCACCCGCCCCGACGCGCCGCACGAGTTCAAGGCGGGCTTGATCGCCAGCGCTCTCGTCATGCTGGCCGGCCTGATCGGCGTCGCCGAACTGGCGGCCCGCTGGCCGGCGCTTCGCCGCTGGACGCGCGAACAAACGCCGGCGGCGGCGTGAGGGTCAAAGAAGAATTCCTTCTCCCCTTGTGGGAGAAGGTGTCGGCGTAGCCGACGGATGAGGGGTCGGTGAGCCTGTCCGGATATCGGAGCACAACCCCTCACCCGACCTGCTTCGCAGGCCACCCTCTCCCGCAAGGGGAGAGGGAACAACTTCAACAGCGGATCAAGGGCCGTGCTTGGTCTCTGAACTCGCGGCGTAGGGAGAGTTGCGGTGAAGACCATGGTGAGAGCCTTCACGATCGGCGCGGCGGCGTTGACGCTCGCCCTATCGTCCGGCGCCGCTTCGGCCCAGGCGCCCCCCGCTCCGGCCGCCGACCCGACCAGCTTCGCCAGCGCCGCGGACGTGCAGGCGCAGCTACGCCTGATGTTGGCCGAAATGAAGCCCGAGCAGGGGTTCATGTGGCGTCCGGTGGTACGCGACGGCGCGAACGTGGCGGCGATCGAGATCTGGAAGAAGCCCGGCCGCCCCGCCGTTCATCCCGACCAGGCCGAATACGCCATCGTGCTGGAAGGCGCGGGAACCCTGCTCTCGGGCGGCGTCATGGCCGATCCCAAGGTCAGCAACCCCACCCTGGTCGAGGGCAGCCGGATCGACGGCGGCGTGACCCGCCCCCTGGCCCCGGGCGACGTCATCCTGGTTCCCGCCGGCGTCCCGCACTGGTTCGGGATCACCGGCGAACGGCTGGTCCTGCTGGGGATCAAGCTACCCGCCGGGAAGTGAGCGCTAGCGCTTAGGACCGCCGCGGGGCGCGGGACCCCGGCCGCCGGTCGGGCGAGCGCCAGCGGGACGGGCGCCAGGCGGGCGAGCGGCGGGCCGGCCCGTCGGCCTCCCCGGCTTTTCCGACACCCGACGCGCCGCGCCGTCAGCCGGCTTCGCGCCAGGACGCGCCGTCATCGGCTTGCCGCGCGCGGCCGGCTTCTTGTCGTCGATGAACTTGGTTTCGATCGACTTGGCCGGCGCGCGCTTAGCCTTGGCCGGCCCCTTGGCGGGACCATGCGGCGAGGCCTTCTTCTTCGGCTTCGCCCAGCCGGCCTTGTAGACCGGCTTCTCAGGCTTTTCCGGCGCCTTGGCCTCGATGATGCGATCGGCGCGCGGGACGCCGCGACGCTGCAGGTCGCCGCCGCCCTCGGTGCCCGGCGCCTTCACCGGATTGGCGATCCCGGCGAACTTCGGACGATCGCCCGTCGGCATGTTCTCGGGCGGCACGACGCCCTCCAGCAGCTCGCGGATCACGCGGGGCCCGACCTCCTCGATCTGGCCGGCCGCCAGGGTTCCCAGGGCGAACGGGCCGTAGGACATGCGGATCAGGCGGTTGACCTTCAGGCCGACCGACTCCAGCACCTTGCGGACCTCGCGGTTCTTGCCTTCCGACAGCGACACCGTGATCCAGATGTTCTTGCCGCCGCCGGCCTTGTCGTGGGCCTTGTCCAGCTTGGCCTCGATCGGGCCGTACTTGACGCCCTCCACCGTCACGCCGTCCTTCAGCGTATCGAGCTTGGCCTGGGTGGTGTCGCCGAAGGCGCGGGCGCGATAGCGGCGGACCCAGGCGTTGCTGGGCGTCTCCAGGGCGCGCGACAGCTCGCCGTCATTGGTCAGCAGCAGCAGGCCCTCGGAGTTCAAGTCCAGGCGCCCGACCGAGATCAGGCGCGGCAGGTCCCTGGGCAGGGTCTGGAACACCGTCGGCCGACCCTTGGGGTCGTTGTGGGTGGTCATCAGCCCCGTGGGCTTGTGGTAGCGGAAAATCCTGGTCGGCTCGCGCTCGGCCACCAGCTGACCGTCGACAGTCAGGAAGTCGCCCGGCTTGACCTTGACCGCCGGGGTCGTCAGCACCTTGCCGTTGATCGCCACGCGGCCGGCCTCGATCAGGCGCTCGACCTCGCGCCGCGAGGCCACGCCGGCCCGCGCCAGGGCCTTGGCGACCCGCTCGCCGGGACCGCCGTCGAGCTCCCCGTCTTGACCGTCGAGTTCAGGCTCGTACAGGGGATCGTGGGGTTGGGTCACGTCGGTTTCCTTCTAGGGCTGGGCGCATCTCACGATGGGCTTTTCAGGGTCTGCTAATGCGCACCGATCAGGACGAGGATCAAGGCTCCGAGCAGGATAGGCGCATGATGCGCCTGGCGCTGGACGCGGCGCGCGCGGCCGCGGAGGCGGGCGAGACGCCGGTGGGCGCGGTGATCCTCGATCCGAAGACCGGCGAGGTGCTGGCGGTCGCCGGCAACGGGCCGATCGCCGCGCACGATCCCACCGCCCACGCCGAGATCGCCGCGATGCGGGCGGCGGCCGCCAAGCTGGAGAACTATCGGCTGACCGACCTCACCCTGGTCGTGACGCTGGAGCCCTGCGCCATGTGCGCCGGCGCGATCAGCCACGCGCGGATCGGCCGGGTGGTGTTCGGCGCCGAGGACCCGAAGGGCGGCGCGGTCGTCCACGGTCCGAGGTTCTTCGCTCAAGCCACCTGCCACTGGCGGCCGGAGGTCACCGGCGGGGTGCTGGCCGAGGAAAGCGCCGAGCTCTTGCGCGGCTTCTTCCGGGCGCGCCGGAAGTCGAAAACTAGCTGATCAGGGCCGAGCCCAGCAGGACCTTGGAGCCAGGCTTGCCCAGCACCTGGTCCGCGGCCTTCTGAAGCTCGCGGGCGACATGGTCCATGTCCGGCGCCGCGCCGCCGCGCAGGCCCGCGGCGTAGACCATCAGCACCTGGGCGAAGGCGGCCCTCAGGCGCGGGCTGGAGGCCTGGGCCCGCTTCATCAGCTCCGGATCCTTGACCTCCAGGCCCGTCTCCAGCGTGATGACCCCGCGACGCCCGTCGCGGCGCATGATCACCGCGTTGATCGGCGCCAGGGCGAAATAGGTGACCGCCTCTTCCTTCTTCTTCTCGCCGGCCTCGCGAGCGAAGGCGGGCCCGGGCGCGGCCAGGGGCGCGACCGCCAGCAGGGCGGCGAGCAGGAGCGAAAGCGGGCGAGAGCGGCGCATGGCGCCTGGATACATCGCCGCGAGTTGACGTCCTCTTTACGTCTGCGGGCGCACACAAGGGATTAACCACGATTCGTGATCGCGGCCGCCGGCTGGCCGCGCGCCTCAGGAGACAGAACTTGGGCCGTTTCTCTCCCAAATCCCTCGATCTGGACGGCAAGGTGATCCTGGTCACCGGCGGCACCGGCTCGTTCGGCCGGCGCTTCATCGAGACCATCCTGCGCCGCTACGCTCCGCGGAAAGTCATCGTCTACTCCCGCGACGAATTGAAGCAGAGCGACATGCAGATCGAGCTGCGCGAGCAGTTCGACGACAAGACCTACGCCAAGATGCGCTTCTTCCTGGGCGACGTCCGCGACCGCGAGCGCCTGACCCTCGCTTTGCGCGGCGTCGACATCGTGATCCACGCCGCGGCCCTGAAGCAGGTGCCGGCGGCCGAGTACAACCCGTCCGAATGCATCCACACCAACGTGCTCGGCGCCGAGAACGTGGTCTGGGCCAGCCTCAGCAATGGCGTGAAACAGGTGGTGGCCCTGTCGACCGACAAGGCCTGCAACCCGACCAACCTCTATGGCGCCACCAAGCTGGCCTCGGACAAGACCTTCGTGGCGGCCAACAACCTGTCGGGCGACATCGGCACGCGGTTCTGCGTGGTGCGCTACGGCAACGTGGTCGGCTCGCGCGGCAGCGTGGTGCCGCTGTACCGCCGCATGCTCAGCAACGGCGCCACCGAACTGCCGGTCACCGACCCGCGCATGACCCGCTTCTGGATCACCCTGAACGAAGGCGTCGACTTCGTGCTGTCGTCCCTGACGATGATGCGCGGCGGCGAGATCTTCGTTCCGAAGATCCCCTCGATGGCCATGCCCGACCTCGTGAAGGCCATGTCGCCGACCGCCGGCATGAAGGTGATCGGCATCCGCCCCGGCGAGAAGCTGCACGAGATCATGATCAGCGCCGACGACGCCCGCGCCACCATCGAGTTCGAGGACCGCTACGCGATCGAGCCCAACTTCGCCGAGTTCGGCCGCAAGCCCTATTCCGCCGCCGACGGCGCCAAGCCGGTGGCCGAGGACTTCTCGTACAGCAGCGACAACAACCACGACTGGCTGTCGCCGGAAGGCCTCCTCGCGATGCTGGAGGAGAAGGCCGCGCGATGAGCGGGTCTTTCCTCCCCTACGGCCGCCAGACGATCGAGGACGACGACATCGCGGCCGTCGCGGAGGCCCTGCGCGGCGACTTCCTGACCACTGGCCCGACGGTCGAGGCGTTCGAGACGGCCTTCGCCAAAAAGGTCGGCGCGGCCCACGCCATCGCCGTCTCCAACGGCACGGCGACCCTGCACCTGGCGATGATGGCGCTTAAGATCGGCGAGGGCGACGTCTGCATCGCCCCCTCCGTCACCTTCCTGGCGACCGCCAACTGCGCGCGCTATGTCGGCGCCGAGGTGGTGTTCGCCGATGTCGACCCCGACAGCGGCCTGATGACGCCGGAGACCCTGGCGCAAGCCTTGGAGCGAGCGGCCGGCCGCCGCGTGAAGGCGATCCTGCCCGTCCACCTGCGCGGCGACGTCTGCGACCTGCCGCCTTTAAAGGCCCTGGCCGACGCGGCCGGCGCGGTCCTGGTCGAGGACGCCCCGCACGCCCTGGGCTCGATCGCGACTTTCGACGGGCTCGCCCATCCGGTCGGCGACGGCGCCTATTCCAGCTTCGCCAGCTTCTCGTTCCACCCGGTCAAGACCCTGGCCACCGGCGAGGGCGGCATGCTGACCACCAACGACGCGACCCTGGCGGCTCGGGCGCGCTTGCTGCGCTCGCACGGCATGGTGCGGCCCGCCGGCGGCGATCACTGGTGGTACGAGATGCCGGAGCTGGGCTTCAACTACCGCATCCCCGACGTGCTCTGCGCCCTGGGCCTGTCGCAGCTGAACAAGCTGGATCGCTTCATCGCCCGCCGCCGGGCGCTGACCGCGCTCTACGCCCGACTGCTGCCCGAGCGCGCGCCCAAGGCGCGACTGTCGACGAGCCCCGCCCATTCGGACGCCGCCCTGCACCTTCTGACCGTGCTGATCGACTTCGAAGGCCTGGGCCTTACCCGCCGCGCCGTCGTCGAGGCGCTGAAGGCCAAGGGCGTCGGGACCCAGGTCCACTACATCCCGGTCCACCGCCAGCCCTACTACGTGAACCGCCAGGGCCTAGCCGACCTGCCCGGCGCCGACGCCTGGTACAGGCGCTGCCTGACCCTGCCGCTCTTTCCGGCCATGACCGACGGCGACGTCGAGCGGGTGGTGGACGCCCTGGCCGAGGTGTTGGGGTAGAGCCTTCAAACCGCGAGAGCGGACGTTGAATCCCTCTCCCCTTGCGGGAGAGGGTGGCCGCCGAAGGCGGTCGGGTGAGGGGTCG